>NZ_JBHWJT010000007.1:0-359383 GCF_042731325.1 Streptomyces sp. NPDC059866
TCACCGAGGACAGCAAAGGCCCGGGCGTCCGGCCCGGGCTTCGTCGTGGAGCGGGTAACGAGAATCGAACTCGCGCTCTCAGCTTGGGAAGCTGCGATCACTTGGTGCTCGGTCGGGCGCTGACCTGGGCGGACGGCCAGTGCCGGGCCTCGTCGGGCCTGGCTGCTTTCACCGTGACTCCCCGCTGTTCCCCGCTCGATCTGGTGCGCTTGTGGTGCGGAGTCGTGCGATGTCCAGCGGATCGCGTTGGTAGCGGCCTTACCACTTCCGCCACTTGTCCGTGAGCTGGTACCGGCCGAGGCCGTGGCGGGCGGTCAGGGCGACTACATCGACGCCGTGCTCGGTGAGCGACTCGTCGATGTAGTCGCACAGCTCCTCGCGTTCGTCAGTTTCGAGGGCGCTGCCGTTGTGGGCGTCGTCCACCGCGTTCAGGGCCAGGACGACGCGTTCCACTACAGCAAAGACCTGTTCGTCGCGGGCCTCGCCAAGTCCAGGAAGCTCGTCCTCGAAGGCGTCGAGGACTGCGTCGGTTGCCGTAAGCAGCTCCTCGGGGAACAGCGCTGCCATGCATGCGCACTCGGGGTCCAGGGTGCCGGCGGCAAGCTCCTCGGCTTCCTCAGCTATGCCGTGACGCCAGCTCGTTGTCGGTCTCTCAGCCATGGGCGGGACCGTACAGGCCAGGACTGACAGCGATACTGAGCCCCCGCGCTACCGGCGCGCTCTCGGTGCTGCGCGCACGCTTTCCAACTGTGTTGGTGGTCTCGGGGGCCTCGGACAGGGCCGTTCACCTGCGTTCATGGGCGGCCGGTCCTGGGAGCGGCTACCGCCTCCGGTCTCGTCTGAACGGCCGTGAACGGAGCTGAATGAGACGGAAACTGAGACGGGCCAGCTGACTTGGGACTGGGCACCGCACGTGGTCAATGGCGGAAGCGAGCCTCAGCGCCATCGACGTGAAGGAAGAAATCATCCATCGGTGGAGTGCCACCGAGAGGGACGAGAGCAGGCCGAGGAGCGCATTGCCTGCGGCCTGCGGGTGATGTTCCTCTTCAGAGCTTTCCTCCGACCAGGACCGTTCGATGGCCACCTAGTGTCTCTGCGAAGCGGCTGAGGAAGCGGGGGCTGAACTCCGGCCAGTCCCAGAACTCAAAGCCCAGGTAGCCGAATGCGTAGTAGTCGTCGGCCCAGGTCCACGCAGTCAGGTCACCAGCACGACCGCAGCGTTGGCAGGTGACGGTGGCTTTGCCCGTGTCGTGCCAGGTCTCGATGGCCTTCCCGAAGGGCTCCCAGGCGCCCTCGATCACATCCCACTCATCGGTGTACAGGTCCGTGTGGGTGGCGCAGTGAGGGCAGACGGCGTACATGGCGTCGCCCTGTCCACCGTGGAAGACGGTCCGGCCTATCTCGATGTTGAGTCCATCGCTGGGCTCCCAGTCCTCTTCGCTGACAGCCTTGGCCCAGAGCGGGCCGGGCGGGTGGCCCAACGGGGCGCCGAGGACGCAATCGGTGCGCTCGGCGCGGACTATCCCTTCCATGACGAGCCAGTCAAGGCCGCGGGCGGCGAGTGCCGGAGCATCTACAGAAGTGGCGTCTAGGTCGACAACGGTCTGAAAGTGGTTCCCCATGAGGTGACAGTAGAAGACCGCACCGACAGCGGTGGGAACCCGGCCAGTGACTTGGGCTGGCCCTGAGCTTGGGAAGCTGCGGGCATACAGGGCCCGTTTGCGCCCTGACCTGGACGGACGGCTGGTCTGCGGCCTCGCCGGCGCCGGACGACTTGACCGTGGTTCCCCGCTGTTCCCCGCCGCATCTGGTGCGCTTGTGGTGCAGCGGCGTTGTCAGTGGTCGCTAGTACTCTCCAAAACGTTGGGTCGGTCTGCTGCCGTGGTACGACGAGAGCGCGACCAAGGGGGGTGGCTCACAAGAGGTCCCCGAGCTACGTCAGTCCGGGAGCTCGTGAAGCTTCGACACCACCCCCCTCCACATTCTCTGTAGGCGCGCACGTTTTCCAACTGTGGTGGCGCGGAGGTGGGGTGCGTGCAGGGGCGTTCACCTGCGTTCGTGCGCGGCCAGCTGTGGGAGCGGCTATCGCCTTCGGTCTCTTCTGAACTTCCGGCGTTCGAGGAGTGGGCCAGGTCGGCGGGAGCTGATCAGCTCTCTGCTCCCGATTTTCCCGCGGGGCCGGCATCCTGGGCGAGGTAGCGCAGAGCGCGCATCACCGTGTCCGCCTCGTCGCCGTGCAATTCCCGGCTGGGTCCCCCGAGAGCGGCACCCCGGGCGGCGATGTCGCGCAGGGCCCGCAGCGCGGTGTCCGCCTCCTCGACCTGCAGTTGCTGGCTGGGCGCCGCCTGTATACCGCTTCCCATGGCAACGGAGATCGCTTCTCGAGCCGGGAGGAACGCGATCGGGGCCGAGTACACGGACAGGTCGTTCACGCGGACCAGACGCAGCTTGCCAGGTTCTGTCTCGGAGCCGGACAGGACCACTTCGGTGTCCTCGACACGGCCCCGAGCGACCCAGTAAGGGTTGCTGCTGTTCCGCCAGAGTTCGAACGTCACGGGTTTCCCGTCTGCGGCGATGGTGATGGGTTCGGGGACCGGCAGGCTGGCCGGAAGTCCCTCACCGGGGTGGCAGTAGTCCTCCAAAGCGTCCTCCAAGGCCTCGCCGGCCTTTGGGTTGCCGGAGGAGGCGCTGAAAACCATGACGTGCTCGACCTGGGGGTCATAGGACGCAGAGCCGAACCACAGGCACACATGGATGTCGCCGGTGACTTGGTTGTCGCCGCCACCCATGAACTGCCGTGATTCCGGCCAGTAAGCATCAACAGCGACGGCCCTGAAGCCAGGTGCCGAAACAGGGGTGCCTTGATCGTTCATGGGATCTCCTTGCTCGCCCGTGAGCAGGCATCGTGCCATGCACGAGACCGCGGCGAACGGGTTGGGCCGGGGCTGGTCGGTGCACTACCAATTCTCGCCGGACCGGTCTCACCAGGTTCTGACAGCGGAGCGCATGGGGCGCCTCTTTGGGATAGCGCTGGGGCCCTCGATACCCGCTTTAGGAGCGAGGTTGGTCCGCGTGGTGGCTGACCTGCGGGATCCTTGCTCGTGCTGGTGTCGGCCTGAGGGGCCGTCAGCCACCCAGAGTCCCCGTGATTCCCCGCTCCTTCTGGCACGGCTGTGGCACGGGCTGACCCTCTCGATGCGAACTATGGGCGCGACGGTCGCTGATGTCTGCCAAGCACGTCAGACGGTCGCTTGAGGCCGGCGGTAGTCGGGAGCGGTTGCGGTGGTTGCTGTACTTCCCTGCTGCACAGCACTCGCGCTTACCGCCGCTTTAGGAGTTCGATCCATCCTTGGCGCAGCGGGGCCTTCCTGCGTGTACTGGGGCCATGGGCGAGTACCGACAGCTGCGGCTGTTCGTAGCCGTTGATGTCAGCGTTGGATGTCAGCGGAACAGCTCTGGCACCGGGCAACTTGCAACGGCTCGCCTGGCCCGCGGCCCAGCCCCACCAGACATGCCGATCAACACACCTCCACAGCAACGGTCGGGCCAGCGAAAATGCGCTTGCGGCAGTCTGCTTGGATGCCGGAAATGACGACGAGTTCTCCTGTTCCCCTCGCGGACGACGCCGATTCTGACCGCCTGAGGGCCCTACTGGAACGTGCCGCCACGGGGGCGGACAGTCAGGCCTGGAGCGATCTGTGGACGGAGCTTTACCACAACGGTTCCCTGGATGTCGCCCATCCGCTGGTGCTGCACACGCTGACCGTCATGGCGGAGGGGGACCATGCCGATACGGCAGCTTCGGCCCTCCACCTGGCCGGCGCCCTTCTCGTCCAGGCGGACCAGCGGTACGAGACCCGGAACCTGCGCGACCGATACGCGCCGCAAGTGGCACGCCTGCTGGCCGCCGCGAACCGGTGGCGGCAGGTCACGGCCGACCGGAATGACTACTGCCACCTGCTTGAGGCGGTCCTGAACCTGGAGGGCGACATTCACTGGGCACAGGACTTGATCTGGGGCGTCGTCAGCGAGGAATACGAACTCGAGTGCCCGGATCCCGACGGGTGCACATCGGTGTGGGTGATCATCGGGGAGCGGGGCTTCTTCAGCGCGGCGGAAGACTACGCCCTCTCCGACGACGTCGAGACCTTCCCTCTCCATCCGGCCGACGCCCGCTCGCTGGAAGGTCTCGGCCACCGCCTCTACGACCTTGCCCTGGCCGACGGCCACGAGGAAGTTGCGCGCGTCCTGGCTTATGCCTTCGGTGACGCGATTTGCCCGGAGTGCAAGCGGCGCTTCTCGGTCGTCGGGCAGGTCATCGCCAGTTACAGCTGAGAACCGCGTCGGGGTGACAGGAGTTGAACCTGCGACCCCTTCTTCCCGAAGCAACTTGGGCGGGCGTGCCACCTTGGGCTGGAGTGTCCTTCACCTGTGCTGATGGTCCGCAGGCGTCCGCGTTCGTCCGCCGTTGTTCGTTCGTCCGCCGTTGTTCGTGGACGTTGTCACGCAGTTAGACACTCACCTGGTGCGCCCGGTGCGCGGGATCAGCGCACGTCAGCTCAGTTCTCCGGGAAGTGACGCGGCCCCGGAGCGACCTCGCGTGATCGGCGTCCATGCAGGGCTGATAGGCGCCCGAGCAGTCGTCATTGGTCGTCGTTGGTCACCCTGGGCCGCCCTTCGACGGCCCACAGACGGCCCCGCTCTGGAGCGCGGCATATTTACAGACCGCGCTCACGGTTCGCCCTGACCAGGCGCTTTCCCTTGTCGCGCGGCTTCCCGCCCCACGCGGACCCCACAGGACGTGATCAGGGCTTCGTCTGGCGTCCGGTCCTCGGATCCGCGCCCTGCCGGACCGGTGAGACGCTGAGCCAGCGACCTGGAGACGCGTGGACCCCCGGTCACCGCGCCAGCCTCACCCCCAAGATCAGGAAAGGGCCACAAGAGTCCCATTAGTCCGATTTAACGATATTAAGCGTGTCTCGATCGAGGATGCTCAGCGATCCAGCGTGCGCAGGCCAAGCTCGCACTCGACTACGGGGAAGCCCCCGAAATCGATGCAAGGAGCACGTACATGAGTCCTAAGTTCAGAAGGACTGCTCTGCTCAGGCCACTGGCGCAAGACAGCATCAGGAAGACCAGCATGCTCGTCTCGCTCGCGGTTGTGATGGCGGCCGGCGCGGCCACCCCCGCCGTGGCAACGGAGCGGAGCGCAACCCCACGCGCCGCTGTGTCGCCCGGCAACGGGGTCCCATGCAAGTCCGATCAGCCGGGGCACAAGCCCGCGCCCGGCGACCACAACGACAACGACCCGTGCCACGACGGGGGTCCCAAGCCTCCGCCTCCACCCGGGACCGCGTGCGGCCCCGCCGTCGACTCGACGCAGCCCAACGGCGAGGAGCAGTATCTCGCCGCGCTCAACGAAGGGGTGCCGTTCGCCGGTAGACGCGACGTCACTAACCCGGAAAACACGCTCATCACCTCAGGCCCGGCCAACGCCCCCGGCTGGACCAACCTCAGCCTCATCCGCGGCTTCCCCGTCGACTCCCCAGTCTGCGACGTCTCGGTTGACGCCAACGGGAGTGACGCGTTCTACAAAATCATCACCTTGGATGGTGACGTCTACACCCTGCACTGCGACGGTGAGGGTCAAACCCTCGTGTGTCCCGCCCCGGCAGAGGGGCAAATCCCTCAGTCTCGGTGGAGGGAAGTGACAGACCTGCCGAACTCGCCTTGAGCTCGACCAGTTCAATCCGACAACCTGACCGTACAGCCCAGCGTCACAGCCCAGCGTCGCGAACGCGGTCGCGCGGGAGGTCACCGTCGATCCCTGGGACCCTCCGAGCACGGTGCAGCGCACCTCATCTCGCGCCAGCTAGTACTCCAGCACCGCTGAGTCAGCGCCGGAGGTAAGCCAAGGGGCTTGCACGGCACAGGTGGTCCGCCCCGGATCGAATGGAGGCCTCTCCAAGCATCCGGGGCGGATTTACAGCGGGCCGATTACCTGGCCCGCGAGCAGGCATTTCTCAGCTCCTGGCGCATCTGGGGAACCCTTGGAGAAACCGCCTCTCCACAACGCTCTGCCGCACCTGCTCAGAAGCAGGGAACGGAGCACCCCAGGCACGCTCCGTCAGTTCGCCCCAAACACCCGGAGCTACCGTGCGCGGGTCAACGGCCCCGCTAGGGGCTGACGTCTTGTACAAACCGTCTGGCTGCTCCGACCGGTCGTGCTCCTTGACCCAGAAGACACGCCGCACGTACTTGCCTGGGACCGCTCCGCTCTGGGCATCTGCGCGCAGTACTGCGTACCCAACTCGTCGGCCGGGCCCGTTCCACGAGATGGGGCGCATGCTGCGCTTCCGCGACCGGCTGCGCACGCACAGCGGTGACCGCGAGCTGTACGCCCGTACCAAGCGATCCCTGTCCCGGCAGATCTGGCAGTACATGCAGAACTACGCCGACGCCAAGACGGAAATGGTCGAGGAGATCCTCGGGCGAGCAGGTCACGAAGCCTGACACGCCCAACCGCCCGACAGCAGCGCGGCAACGCGCAAGGGCCCCGCGCCGGTGCTGGGCGGGCTGGGTGCCGGTGTCGTTCACGGTTCTGGCACCGGAGCCACCGGAGTCCTGGGCCGGCCTGATCGATCAGTCGACTCCAGGCGTGCGGCCGACACGATCGCTCAGCAGCTCGACTGCTCACCGGCTCGACGAGGTGGCGCTGAGGGAGCGCCGGCCGCGACGAAGGTGTCGAGGGCAGCGTAGGCGGCCCTGACCTTTTGCTGCCCGCATATCAGGACCACTGCCTTCTGACAAGTACCGAGTTCGCGTGCCCCGCGATTTCGCGGCATGACGCGGATCGACTGCCCCGCTTGACTGAGACACGGGTTCACGCAGAACAGCAGGACCGCCCGCACCGCCCGGAGCCCTGGCGATGTGACACGACGGGACACGTGCCCAGTGCCAGAGGCCCGCAAGGTGACGAGGCCCTTGGCGTTCGACAACCCTCCCCCTTCTTTTCTGCTGGAAGTGATTTTTATGGCTCACCGCTCCGAAATGCAGCGCCTTCTGATGTTTGCCGGCTCGACGGCCCTGGCTGCAGGAGGTGTGTTGCTGCCCACCAGTGCCTTCGCCGCCCCGGCGACGCCGCCTGCCGGCATCGTGACCACGATGGTGGCCGGGCAGGAAGATCATGGTCAGACCGATGCCGCGGAATGGGTGAAGACCACCGATTCCCCGAGTGGCATCACCTTCTCGCTTCCCGGGCAGGCCACCGTTGAGGAGATCGCCGAAGACGCCGATTACTACGCCGGTCGCTCGTATTCGGTGACTACCGCTGACGAGTCCACCCTCGTCAGCGTTAATGAGGCGCCTGGTATGTCGGAGGATCTCGACGGCCTGCTTCAGAGCGACCTTCAGCTTGACAGCGCGGACCCCAGCGATGACCTCAAGGCCACCGACATTCAGAAGGCCACGGTTGATGGCCACCCCGCCATCGACGCTCGTGTCACAGACCCCGCCGACGCCAGCACGGTTGGTTTCGTTAGCCTCATCGGCACTGACACCCATGTCGTTAAGGTCGTGACCATTGCTTCTGCTGCGGACGAGAAGAACGTGAACCAGAGGCATCAGAAGGTCCGCGACAGCGTCAGCATCCCCGAATCCTCGTCCCGGGCGTCTTGACCATCTGTGTGAGCCGCCGAACCGCCCCAGGCGGTGTCTGCCCTGGTCAGGGCCCGGTCAGGAGGTGAGCCGGTGGTCTCCGGAGGCTGTGCTCGTGCGCTGGCGTTGGCGTACGGGGCGGGGCTCTTTGCGTCCTTCGTGCTCTCATCGGGCCTGGCAACGCAGGCCTCGGCCGCCCCGGCCGCGGCGCAGACACCGGTGGCAGCGGTGGCCCTCGACAACTACGTCGGGCAACCGGAACCGGACCCTGACACCCGGGCGGCCTATAACAGGGGGTGGGCTGAGGGCTACAGTCTCGGCTACCAGGTAGGCGAACAAGATGCCAACCAGGGGCGGAAAGACCCCCGCCGGTTGTCGCCCTGCTCCTTCGGCACCACCCAACTCCAACACGGTAGCCATAACGGCTTTATCGCCGGGTACAACGCGGGAGTCGTCACCGACCCCTTCGCCTTGATGGAGGGGATGTCCAGGGCTCAGCAGGAGCGGGAAGACGAGGCGGAGCGGCAACGGCAACGGGATGAGGAGGCTCAGCGGCAACGGGAGGGTGAGACTGAGAACGCTCCGGCGGAAGAGCCTGTGAGCCCGTCTGAAGGGGGAAACGAACCTGAAGGGGGACACGAACAGCAGTGACGCGACAGCGGCTGACGCCCAGGCGCCAGGCCCGGTCCTGACCCGCGGCACCGGCGCCATGGCGGGTGCGCTGCTTCCCGCACCGCCTGCCGCGGCTTCCACAGTCCCCCGGCCAGCCGCCTGACAATGTGTGGTCGTCGTCCTTCAAGTGCGGTTCGGCGTACCGACTTCAACGACCGCGCGTGGAAGCCTGCTCTTGTCGCGGCTGGGTGATCCCCCAGCCGAAGCCGAGCGAGCGTCATCAGGCTGCCCGCGAACACGGCATGCACGCGCTCAGGCACTTCTACGCCTCGGTCCTGTTGGACGCCGGCGAGAACATCAAGGCACTGAGCCACTACCTCGGACACAACGATCCCGGCTTCACGCTTCGGGTCTACACGCACCTGATGCCGAGTTAGCGACGCTCGGGCCCGGAAGGGCCGTGGACAGCCTCTACGAGGGCACTGATCCGGCGTCCGACGGCCCAGAGACGGCCCAAGGGCAGTGAGACGAGGTGGGGCCGACGGTCCACGACCGTCGGCCCCATCCGCCGAGTCAGCGGGAAACCCGTTCTGACCTGCGCTTACAGAACCGGCAGGTTCTTCCGCAGCTCGAACGCCGTCACCTCGGAGCGGTACTCGTACCACTCCTGCCGCTTGTTGCGCAGGAAGAAGTCGAAGACGTGCTCACCCAGCGTCTCGGCGACCAGATCGCTGCGCTCCATGAGTCCGAGCGCCTCCCCCAGGTTCTGCGGCAGCGGCTCGATCCCCATCGCCCGCCGCTCCGCATCGGACAGCGCCCACACGTCGTCCTCGGCGCCCGGCGGCAGTTCGTAGCCCTCCTCGATGCCCTTGAGACCGGCGGCGAGGAGCACGGCGTACGCCAGGTACGGGTTCGCGCCGGTGTCCAGCGACCGCACCTCGACCCGCGCGGACCCGGTCTTCCCCGGCTTGTACATCGGCACCCGGACCAGCGCCGACCGGTTGTTGTGCCCCCAGCAGATGTACGACGGCGCCTCACCGCCCGCGCCGGCCGTGCGCTCGGAGCCGCCCCAGATGCGCTTGTAGGAGTTCACCCACTGGTTGGTGACCGCCGAGATCTCCGCCGCGTGCCGCAGCAGGCCCGCGATGAAGGAGCGGCCGACCTTGGACAGCTGGTACTCGGCGCCGGACTCGTAGAACGCGTTCCGGTCGCCCTCGAACAGCGACAGGTGCGTGTGCATACCGGAGCCCGGGTGCTCGGAGAACGGCTTCGGCATGAAGGTGGCCTGCAGGTTCTGCTCGAGGGCCACCTGCTTCATGACCAGGCGGAACGTCATGACGTTGTCCGCGGTGGACAGCGCGTCCGCGTACCGGAGGTCGATCTCCTGCTGGCCCGGCGCGCCCTCGTGGTGGGAGAACTCGACGGAGATGCCCATCGACTCCAGCATGGTGATCGCCTGGCGGCGGAAGTCCATGCCGACGTTGGTCGGGGTGTGGTCGAAGTAGCCGGAGTTGTCGGCGGGGGTGGGCACGGTGCCGTCGACCGGCTTGTTCTTCAGCAGGAAGAACTCGATCTCCGGGTGGGTGTAGAAGGTGAAGCCGAGGTCGGAGGCGCGGGCGAGGGCGCGCTTGAGGACGTAGCGCGGGTCGGCGAAGGAGGGGGAGCCGTCCGGCATGAGGATGTCGCAGAACATCCGGGCCGTGCCCGGGGTCTCCGCGCGCCACGGCAGGATCTGGAACGTCGACGGATCGGGCTTGGCGATCATGTCGGACTCGTACACCCGGGCGAAGCCCTCGATGGCGGAGCCGTCGAAGCCGATGCCCTCGTCGAAGGCCTGCTCCAGTTCGGCCGGGGCCACGGCCACGGACTTGAGGAAACCCAGCACGTCCGTGAACCACAGGCGTACGAACCGGATGTCGCGCTCCTCCAACGTCCGGAGCACGAACTCCTGCTGCTTGTCCATCTTCCGCTTCCCCATCCTTGCTGGTCAGGCCGCCTGTCTCCCGCATCACGGGAGGCGGTCGGGCACCTGAGCATCCCACCACAACACCATTTCATGCGCGTTGCAGACCTTGATCGCCCGGCCGACCCCGGCCTGAACGCCTCGCGTACGGCAGGTGTACGGCTGTGCTGCCCATCTTGCCTGCTCGCACCGACATCCGTAATGCCCGTCCGGAGGCCACCGGGATCGGGCCGTTCGCGGTCCGTTCCGGCGCCCTCCCCTACGACTCGGCCCACCTCCCCCATTACGATCAGCCCACCCGACTTCCTCCCGTTCCCCAGAAGGGCCGCCCCATGGGTTCCGCCAAGAACAAGAGCAGTGCGGCGCGCGCGGCGCGCATAGAGGAGATGCGGCGCGCGGAGCGTGCCCGTGAGCGGCGCAACCGGATCCTCACGATCGCGGCCAGTGTGGTGGTCGTCGCCGGTCTCGTCGTCGGTGGCGTGGTCCTGGTGCAGTCGCAGGCCGACGACTCCGACGCGGCGAGCGACGCGAAGGCCACCGGCAAGTTCGTCACGGGCGCGGACGGCGTCAGGACGTGGGAGGGGGACCTGGCCCGCAACCACGTCACCAAGGCCGTGTCGTACCCGGTGGAGCCCCCGGTCGGCGGCGACCACCACCAGGTGTGGATGAACTGCAACGGCGACGTCTACACCGAGGAGATCCCCAACGTGAACGCCGTGCACTCGCTGGAGCACGGCGCGGTCTGGGTGACGTACACGAGCAAGGCCGCCAAGGACGACGTGGAGGCGCTGGTGGCGAAGGTGAAGAAGACGCCGTACACGCTGATGAGCCCGGACGAGAAGCAGAAGGACCCGATCATGCTGACGGCGTGGGGCCACCAGCGGACGGTGACCGGCGCGGACGACCCGAACGTCGACAAGTTCTTCGCGAAGTACGTCCAGGGTGAGCAGACTCCCGAGCTGGGGGCCGCCTGCACGGGCGGGCTGTCGAAGTGAGGCGCGCGCGGGCCGGCTGGATCGCGGGGGCCGCGGCGGCGCTGCTCGTCGCGGTCGGCGGGATCACGTACGCCGTCGCCGGGGACGGCGGCTCGGACACCGCCGCGCCGGCCGCCGACTCCGCGGACGCCGGCTTCGCGCGCGACATGGCGGTGCACCACCAGCAGGCCGTGGAGATGTCGTACATCGTGCGCGACCGCACCGACGACGAGGAGGTGCGGCTGCTGGCGTACGACATCGCGCAGACGCAGGCCAACCAGCGCGGCATGCTGCTGGGCTGGCTGGACCTGTGGGGGCTGCCGAAGGTGTCGGCGCAGCCGATGGCCTGGATGGGCATGGGCGGCATGGCGTCCGGCGAGGACGGGGCGCTGATGCCGGGGATGGCCACCAACACCGAGACGAAGCGGCTGGGGCAGCTCGACGGACGGCAGGCCGAGGTCTTCTTCCTGCAACTCATGACGGACCATCACCAGGGCGGCGTTCACATGGCGGAGAGCTGTGTCGACAAATGCACGGTCGGCGTGGAGAAGCGGCTGGCGCAGGGCATGGTCGAGGCCCAGGAGTCGGAGATCCGGCTCATGGCGGACCTGCTGAAGGAGCGGGGCGCGAAGCCGCGGCCGTAGTGCCGTGGGAGTGCCGTGGCCCACACCGGCCGCCACCCCATCGCGTCGCTCTGACGATTACACTGGGCCCGTGCCTCAACTACGTCTCGCCCTGAACCAGATCGACTCGCGCGTCGGCGACCTCGCCGGGAACACGGAGACGATCCTTAGCCGGACCCGGCACTCCGCCGAGCAGGGAGCGCATCTCGTGGCGTTCCCGGAGATGGTGCTGACCGGGTATCCCGTCGAGGACCTGGCCCTGCGTTCCTCCTTCGTCGAGGCGTCCCGCGCGGCCCTGCGCTCGCTCGCCGCCCGGCTCGCCGAGGAGGGCTTCGGCCGGCTGCCGGTGATCGTCGGCTATCTCGACCGCAGCGAGACCGCCCAGCCGAAGTACGGCCAGCCGGCCGGCGCCCCGCAGAACGCGGGGGCGGTGCTGTACGGCGGCGAGGTGGCGCTCACCTATGCCAAGCACCACCTGCCGAACTACGGCGTCTTCGACGAGTTCCGGTACTTCGTCCCCGGAGACACCATGCCGGTCGTGCGGGTGCACGGCGTCGACGTGGCGCTGGCCATCTGCGAGGACCTGTGGCAGGACGGCGGCCGGGTGCCGGCGGCACGGTCCGCCCAGGCCGGGCTGCTGCTGTCCATCAACGCCTCGCCGTACGAGCGTGACAAGGACGACACCCGCCTCGAGCTGGTGCGCAAGCGCGCCCAGGAGGCCGGCTGCACCACCGCCTACCTCGCCATGATCGGCGGACAGGACGAGCTGGTCTTCGACGGCGACTCGATCGTCGTGGACCGGGACGGGGCGGTCGTGGCCCGGGCGCCGCAGTTCGCCGAGGGCTGCGTGGTGCTCGACCTGGACCTGCCCGCGGCCTCCCCGGACGCCCCGACGGGCGTGGTGGACGACGGGCTGCGCATCGACCGGCTGGTGCTGTCCGAGGAGCCCCTGCCGGCGTACGAGCCGACGCAGACGGGCGGATACGCCGAGCGCCTCGACGACGACGAGGAGGTGTACTCGGCGCTGGTGGTGGGCCTGCGGGCGTATGTCGCGAAGAACGGCTTCAGGTCGGTCCTGATCGGCCTGTCCGGCGGCATCGACTCGGCGCTGGTCGCGGCGATCGCGTGCGACGCGGTCGGCGCGCAGAACGTGTACGGCGTGTCCATGCCGTCGAAGTACTCCTCCGACCACTCCAAGGGCGACGCGGCGGAGCTGGCCCGGCGTACGGGCCTGAACTTC
Organism: Streptomyces sp. NPDC059866; assembly: GCF_042731325.1. Taxonomy (NCBI): domain Bacteria; kingdom Bacillati; phylum Actinomycetota; class Actinomycetes; order Kitasatosporales; family Streptomycetaceae; genus Streptomyces; species Streptomyces sp. NPDC059866. The sequence goes on from NZ_JBHWJT010000007.1 coordinate 13,069, forward strand.
CGGACCGTCCCGATCGAGCCGATGTTCGACGCGTACATGGGGTCGCTGGGCCTGACCGGGCTGGCGGAGGAGAACCTCCAGGCACGGTTGCGCGGCACGACGCTGATGGCGATCTCGAACCAGGAGGGCCACATCGTCCTCGCCCCCGGCAACAAGTCGGAGCTCGCGGTCGGCTACTCGACCCTGTACGGCGACGCGGTGGGCGCGTACGGCCCCATCAAGGACGTCTACAAGACGTCGGTCTTCCGCCTGGCCAGGTGGCGCAACAAGGCGGCCGAGGAGCGGGGCCAGACCCCGCCCATCCCGGAGGCCTCCATCACCAAGCCGCCGAGCGCGGAGCTGCGGCCGGGGCAGGTCGACACCGACTCCCTGCCGGACTATCCCGTCCTGGACGCGATTCTCGAGCGGTACGTCGACCGGGACGAGGGCGCCGACACGATCGTCGCCGCCGGTTTCGACCCCGCGCTGGTCACCAAGACCCTGCGCATGGTCGACACCGCCGAGTACAAGCGGCGCCAGTATCCGCCGGGCACGAAGATCTCCCCGAAGGGCTTCGGCAAGGACCGCCGGCTGCCGATCACGAACGGTTGGCGGGAGACGGCGTAAGCACCGGAGGGCTGGGTTTCTCAGCCCCTCCGGCGCTTGAGGAGCGGGGGTCCAGGGGGCAGAGCCCCCTGGCGGGGTCGAAGGGGCGGAGCCCCTGGGGAAGGGACGGGTAGGGGCGGCGGGGGCGAGAAAACCCGCCCCCGGTCAGGAGTGCAGCGCCTCCGACTGCTGCGGCACATGACCGGCGACCAGCCGTTCCCGACCCCCCTGCGGAGCAGCCCTCCGACGATCCACGACGTACGCCGTCCCGGCCACGGCAAGGCCCAGCACCGCGAGAACCGCCCCCGCCGTAGCCGGCGACGTCGCACCGAACCCCGCCGCCAGGGCAAGCCCACCGATCCACGCACCACCCGCGTTGGCCAGGTTGAACGCAGCCTGGTTGGCCGAGGACGCCAGCGACGGCGCCGCCGCAGCCTTCTCCATGACCATCAGCTGGAGCGGGGATCCGGTGACGAACGCCGCCGTACCCAGCAGCGCCACGCCCAGCGCGGCACTCCACCGCGCCTCCATGAGCAGCGGGAAGAGACCGAGCACCACCACGAGTGAGGCCAGGCCGCCGAACAGCGTGCCCCGCATGGCGTGGTCGGCGAGCCGCCCGCCCAGCAGGTTGCCGGCCGTCGCACCGACGCCGAACAGCGCCAGCAGCAGCGTCACGCTGGTCTCGGCGTACCCGGCGGAGTCGGTGAGCATCGGCGTGATGTAGCTGTACGCGGCGAAGAGGGCGCCGAATCCGGCGACCGTCGTGCCGAGCGCCAGCCACACCGGCAGCGAGCGCAGTGCGGCCAGTTCGCCGCGCAGACCGGTGGTGGAGGCGTGGGCGTGGTCGTGCGGGATCAGCAGGGCCAGCGAGGCTATCGCCGCCACGCCGATCGCGCTGACGCCGAGGAAGGTCGCCCGCCAGCCGAGGTGCTGGCCCATGAGGGTGGCGGCCGGGACGCCCGCGATGTTGGCGACGGTGAGGCCGAGGAACATCAGCGAGACGGAGCGGGCCTTGCGCTCGGGCGCGACCATGGTGGTGGCGACGACGGCGCCCACGCCGAAGAAGGCGCCGTGCGGCAGACCGCTCAGGAAGCGGGCGGCCAGCAGCCAGTGGTGGTCGGGGGCGAAGGCCGAGAGGGCGTTGCCCACCACGAAGAGGACCATCAGGCCGATGAGCACGGTGCGGCGGGACATGCGCGCGGTGACCGCGGCCAGCAGCGGGGCGCCGATGACGACGCCCAGCGCGTACGCGGAGACCAGATGTCCTGCGCTGGGGATCGAGATGTGCAGGTCGTCCGCGACGTCGGGCAGCAGGCCCATCATCACGAATTCGGTCGTGCCGATGCCGAAGGCGCCGACGGCCAGAGCGAGCAGGGCCAGGGGCATGAAGGGGCCTTTGCCTTTCAGAGCGGGATTCCGTCCATCATATGTTCAAGTACGGAACAAAGCCTGCCAGGCCCAGTATTCCAGCGGGTTAAGACCCGGTTGCCAGGTCCACACGCGCAGCCACCGGCAGATGGTCACTGCCCGTCTGCGGCAGCGTCCAGGACGTGACCGGCTCCACACCCTTGACCATGATCTGGTCGATGCGCGCCATCGGGAACGACGCCGGCCAGCTGAAGCCGAAGCCGCTGCCCGCCGCGCCCTGGGTGGAACGCATCTGGGCCGTCACGGCGTTGAGCGCGCGGTCGTTCATGGTGCCGTTGAGGTCGCCGAGCAGGACGACCCGGGTCAGCTGCTCGTCGGCGATGGCCTCGCCGAGCGCGTCGGCGCTGGTGTCGCGCTGCCGGGCGGTGAACCCGGCCTCCAGCTTCACCCGGACCGAGGGCAGGTGGGCGACGTAGACGGCGAGCTGTCCGCCCGGTGCGGTCACCGTGGCGCGCATGGCCCGGATCCAGCCCAGCTTGATGTCGACCGGCCGGATGTCACTGAGCGGGTACTTGCTCCACAGCCCGACCGTGCCCTGCACCGAGTGGTACTTGTACGTCGACGCCAGCGCCGACTCGTACGTCGGCACCGCGGCCTCCGTCAGCTCCTCCAGCGCCACCACGTCCGCGCCGGACGCGGCCACGTCCCGGGCCGTGCCGGACGGGTCGGTGTTGTCGGCGTTGACGTTGTGCGTGGCGACGGTCAGGCCGCCGCCGGCCGCGGCCGCCTTGTCGGTGAGCAGTCCGCCGAAGATGTTCAGCCACACGATCGCCGGGAACAGCACGGCGATCAGCGCGGTGGCGGACCTGCGGACGAGGGCCAGCAGGAGCAGCAGCGGGACGAAGGCGCCGAGCCAGGGCAGGAACGTCTCGGTGAGGCTGCCGAGGTTGCCCACGCTGTTCGGGATGTACGCATGGACCAGCATGACCATGGCCAGCAGCACCGCGACGGCGGCCAGGACGACGCCGCGCCGCCAGATCCGGGGGTCGCCGCGCCAGCCGTGCGTCGCGCGGGCCGTCAGGCGCCGAAGGCGAGATGCCGGGCGCTCGGGACCCGAGCTGCCGTTGTCCGTCTCCGTCACATACGCCTGTTGCGCCATACCGTCGCCTCGCTACCTGCCGTGCACACCGTCGTCCCCCGTGCCCTACGACCCTAGGGGATGATCGGCTCCGTTCAACGCCGCCCCATGACGGCCGTACGGGCACTTAGGACGAACAAGTCGGCGCCGCGGGTTCCGGTTTCCGCCGATGCGCGGGTGCTCTGTGACGAAACGCGAACATTCGGGCTATGGGGTGGGTGAGCTGACGGGTCGTAGGCCTTCGAGCACCGTGTCGACGATCTGCTCCGCGAGACCTTCGGGCAGGTCGGCGTCCGGACGCAGGAGGGAACGGACCAGCATCGGGCCGACGATGATGTCGTGCATCACCTCGACGTCCACGTCGGTGCGGAGTTCGCCGTTCTCCTGGCCTCGACGCAGCACCTCCAGGCCGAGTCTGCGGCGGGGCGCTATGACGGCGTTGTGGTAGGCGGCCCAGATGCGGGGGCTGCTCTTCATCTGCGCGTGGACATTGCGCAGGATCGCCGAGGAGCGGTCGGCCAGGCCGCGTCGGCGCAGGATTTCCAGCAGCACGACGAGGTCGTCCCGCAGCGAGGTGCGCGGCAGTTCCGGGTCGGGGGGCTCGGCGGCGCGTACGACGTCGACGAAGAGTTCCTCCTTGCCGCTCCAGCGGCGGTAGATGGTGGCCTTGCCGACGCCGGCGGTGCGGGCGATGCGCTCGATGGAGAGTTCGGCGAGGGGGACGCCGTCCTCCAGGAGTTTCATCGCGCCCTCGATGATGGCGCGTTCCACGGCCTCGCTGCGGGGGCGTCCGCGGGCGGGGCCCTCTGGCCGGGGCCGGCTTGCGGCGAGGCTCACTGTCCTGTGTCCTTTCGTTGGCGTGGGAAATTCTCCAGCGTGTACGCCGGTTCCGCCTCGGCGGCGCGACCGTCCGCCTCCGGTTCCTTGACCCGGCCCGGCAGGAACAGCGCCACCACCACCGCCCCGACCAGGGCGACGCCCGCCCCGCCCAGCGCGGTGACGTGCATGGCGTGCAGGAAGGCGTCGTTGGCAGGGGTCACCAGAGCCCGCCCCTCGGGGCCGAGCCGTGCCGCGGCGGCGAGGGTGGCCTCGATGGATTCGCCGGCGGTGTGGCGTGCGGCGATGGGGAGTTGGGTCAGCTCGTCCTCGATCCGGGTGCGGTAGGCGGTGGACAGGACCGAGCCCAGGACCGCGATGCCGAGGGCGCCGCCGACCTGACGGAAGGTGTTGCTGAGGGCGGAGGCGGAACCGGCCTTCTCGCGGGGCAGGGCCTGCATGATGACGACGCTGACCGGCGTCATGATGTGCGCCATCCCCGTGCCCATGAGGAAGAAGACGACCTCCAGGATCCAGATGGGGGTGTCCGCGTCCAGCGTGGCGAACGCGGCCAGCATCGCGGCGATGAGCAGCATTCCGCCGGTGGTGGTGGCCCGGTGGCCGAAGCGGTCGACGACCAGCCGGGCCCGCGGCGCGAAGATCATCTGGGCGGCGGCCAGCGGCAGCATCAGCAGACCGGTCTCCAGCGGCGAGTAGCCGCGCACGCTCTGGGTGTAGAAGACGGCGAAGAAGGTCACGCCCATCAGCGCGAAGAAGACCAGCGCGATGACGGAGATCGCGGCCGAGAACACCTTGCTCTTGAAGTAGGTGACGTCGATGGACGGGTGGTCGCTGCGCTTCTCGAAGACGACGAAGGCGGCGAGGACGGCGAGCCCGGCGCCGATGGTCGCCAGTACCGCCGGGTCCGTGAAGTCGGCGAGCTGGCCGCCCTTGATGATGCCGTAGACGAGCAGGACGAGCCCGGCGACGGACAGCAGCACGCCGACGGGGTCGATCCGGCCGGGATTCGGATCGCGGGAGTCGGGCACCAGCCACAGCATCAGACCGATCGCGAGGATCACGATCGGCACGTTGACGAGGAACACCGAACCCCACCAGAAGTGGTCGAGCAGCACACCACCGGTGATCGGGCCGATGGCGATGGCGAGGCCGACGCCGCCGGCCCAGATGCCGATGGCCTTGGGCTGCTCGTCGCGCTCGAAGACGTTCATGAGGACGGCGAGCGTGGCCGGCATCACGAAGGCGGCACCGAGGCCCATCACCGCGCGGAAGGCGATGAGTTCGGCCGGTGAGCCGGACAAGGCGGCGAGGGCGGAGCCGACGCCGAACACGACGAGCCCGCCGAGCAGGACCTTCTTGCGGCCGAGCCGGTCGCCGAGCAGTCCGGCACTGAACAGCAGACCCGCGAAGACCAGGGTGTAGGCGTTGATCGCCCACTCCAGCTCGCCCTGGGTGGCGCCCAGGCCGGTCGGGGCGGGCGTGGAGATCGTCTTGACGGCGACGTTCAGGATCGAGTTGTCCAGCACCACGATCAGCAGGCTCAGCATGAGGACGCCGAGTATGAGCCAGCGGCGGCGGTGCACCGCTTCCGGTGTGCGGGGGCCGGGGACAGCCGGTGTAGTCATGCTGTCGAGCCTAGGCAATTTACGATACGAGACGGTGCCGTATCGTAAATTTTTACCCGTCTCTTACAGGACGAGGGCAGGACGGGGGTCCCCCTAGCCGTCGATGGCACGAGGTGCCACCATGGGAGTGGTCCGGGGACGCCGTCAGGGCGCCTCGAGATGACGTAAGGAGCCGTTGCAATGACGCAGCTTTCGGCTGCCCAGACTGCGCAGCAGAAACCCTCCGACGGCAGCAAGGCGCTGTACGGAGGCAAGGGCACCCGCCGTATCACGGTTCGTGACATCGCCGCCGCCAAGGAGCGCGGCGAGAAGTGGCCCATGCTCACCGCCTACGACGCGATGACCGCGTCCGTCTTCGACGAGGCCGGCATCCCGGTCATGCTCGTCGGCGACTCGGCGGGCAACTGCCACCTGGGGTACGACACCACCGTGCCCGTCACCCTCGACGAGATGACCATGCTGTCCGCCGCGGTCGTACGGGGCACGAAGCGTGCCCTGATCGTCGGCGACCTGCCGTTCGGCTCGTACCAGGAGGGGCCGGTGCAGGCGCTGCGCTCGGCGACCCGGCTGGTGAAGGAGGCCGGCGTGCAGGCCGTGAAGCTGGAGGGCGGCGAGCGGTCCCACGAGCAGATTCGGCTGCTGGTCGAGTCCGGCATCCCGGTCATGGCCCACATCGGCCTGACCCCGCAGTCCGTCAACGCCATGGGCTACCGCGTCCAGGGCCGCGGCGAGGAGGCGGCGGCGCAGCTGCTGCGGGACGCCAAGGCCGTGCAGGACGCGGGGGCGTTCGCGGTGGTGCTGGAGCTGGTGCCGGCCGAGTTGGCGGCGGAGGTGACGCGCACGCTGCACATCCCGACGGTCGGCATCGGCGCCGGGCCGGAGACGGACGCGCAGGTGCTGGTGTGGACCGACATGCTCGGGCTGACCGGGGGGCGGGTGCCGAAGTTCGTGAAGCAGTACGCCGATCTGCGTGAGGTCATGGGGAACGCGGCGAAGGCGTTTGCGGAGGATGTTGTCGGCGGGGCGTTCCCGCTTGAGGAGCACTCCGTCCACTGAGCCACCATCACCAGGACGGCCCGCCGATCTTCCCCCGTCGGCGGGCCGTCCCCCTTTGCGCCTAAACCGGCGCTCTCGCGGACCTGGTTGCTCGCCGTCGTGGTGCCTCAATTGATGGTTGCGGCCGTCTTCGGGGAGTTGTCGGTGCTGTCGGCAGTCTGTCGGTCGTTTGTCGGTGGCGTCTGGAACTGTCGTCCCCATGACACGAATCGACAAGAACCCCGGCGGCAGCGAAGTGGCCGTCACCGTGCGGGGGCTGGTCAAGCACTACGGCGAGACCAAGGCGCTGGACGGCGTCGACCTGGATGTGCGTGAGGGCACCGTGATGGGTGTGCTCGGGCCGAACGGGGCCGGGAAGACCACCCTCGTACGGATTCTGTCCACCCTGCTGGCCCCGGACGCCGGACAGGCGACCGTGGCCGGCTACGACGTCGTACGGCAGCCGCGGCAGCTGCGCCAGGTGATCGGGCTGACCGGGCAGTACGCCTCCGTGGACGAGAAGCTGCCGGGCTGGGAGAACCTGTACATGATCGGGCGGCTGCTCGATCTGCCCCGCAAGGACGCACGGGCCCGGGCCGACGAGCTGCTGGAGCGGTTCTCGCTCACCGAGGCCGCGAAGCGGCCGGCGGCCACCTACTCCGGCGGTATGCGCAGGCGGCTCGACCTGGCCGCCTCGATGATCGGGCGACCGCAGGTGCTGTTCCTCGACGAGCCCACCACCGGGCTGGACCCGCGGACCCGCAACGAGGTGTGGGACGAGGTCAAGCGCATGGTCGGGGACGGCGTCACCGTGCTGCTGACCACCCAGTACATGGAGGAGGCCGAGCAGCTGGCCTCCGAGCTGACCGTCGTCGACCGGGGCAAGGTCATCGCCAATGGCGGGATCGAGGAGCTGAAGGCCAAGGTCGGCGGGCGGACACTGCGGGTCCGGCCGGCCGATCCGGTGCAGTTGCGGCCGCTCGCCCGCGCGCTCGACGAGTTGGGCATCACGGGCCTCGCCACCACGACCGTGGACACCGAGGGCGGCACCGTGCTGGTGCCGATCCTGAGCGACGAGCAGCTGACCGCCGTGGTCGGCGCCGTCACGGCGCGCGGTATCACGCTCGCGTCGATCAGCACCGAACTGCCCAGCCTGGACGAGGTGTTCCTGTCCCTCACCGGCCATCGCGCCAGTGCCCCGCAGGACACCGTGCCCGCCGACACCCGCGAGGAGGTCGCCGTATGAGCGCCACCACCGCCACTGCCGCCGACGCCCGTATCCCGCTGCGCGGCCACCTTCGTCACACCGGCGCCCTGATCCGCCGCAACCTGCTGTGGATCCGGCAGGACCCCGAGTCGATGTTCGACGCGCTGCTGATGCCAGTCGTCTTCACCCTGCTGTTCGTGTACGTCTTCGGCGGCTCGATCGGGCAGGCCCTGGGCGGCGGGCAGGACGGGTACGTGCAGTACGTGATCCCCGGCATGATCGCGATGATGAGCATGACGCTGTCCCAGGGCGTCGGCACCGGCTTCAGCCAGGACTTCAACTCCGGTGTCATGGACCGTTTCCGGTCCCTGCCGATCGGGCGCGGCTCGGTGCTGTTCGCGAAGATCTCGGTCGAGCTGGTCCGGATGCTGTTCGCGACGACCGTACTGATGATCGTCGCCGTCCTGGTCGGCTTCGACATCGCCAACTGGCCCGGCCTGTTCGCGGCCGTGGCCCTGTCCACGGCGTTCGCCTCGTCGATCATGTGGGTGTTCCTCACCCTGGGCGTGATCCTCAAGAACGCGCAGTCCGTGCAGGCGATGGGCTTCCTGGTGCTGTTCCCGTTGCAGTTCGGCTCGTCGATCTTCGCTCCGACGGCGTCGATGCCGGGCTGGCTGCAGGCGTTCACCGACTACAACCCGCTGTCCACGCTCGCGGACGCGGCCCGCGGCCTGATGGTGGGCGGCCCGGTCGCGCACGACCTGTGGGTGACGCTGGGCTGGTCGGCGGCGATCACGGTGGTGATGGCGCCGGTCGCGATCCACAAGTTCAAGACGAAGAACTGAGCCGGTCACACCAGGGCGGCGGCCTCCTGCGGGGAGAGGCCGCCGCCTTCGGCGTACGCCGCCGTGAACTCCTCGACGGGCAGCGCGGCCCGTACAGCGGCGGTGGCGCGGTCACGGGCCATGCGCTCCAGGGACGAGCGCAGATGGCCGGGCGGCCTCAGCGCGTCGGCCGCGCCCAGGCAGCGCGCGGCGTCGCGTCCGCTGTCGCTGCCGGCCATCGCCAGGGCGGCGATGACGAGATACGAGGAGAACAGTTGCGGGGCCATCGCCTTCGACAGCGGGTCGTCGGCCTGCGCGAGGCCGCGCCGGATCTTCTCCCTGGCTTGCTCGTAGTGGCCGTCGAGGGCCTCCACCCACGCCTCCTGGCCGAGGATGAACGCGTCGAAGACGACGAAGTGGGCGATCCTGAACTCCTCGCGCAGCACCTGCAGATGCTCGCGCGCCTCGGCGGTCCGGCCGGTGCAGCTGAGCCATCCGGCGAGGGCGACCCGGGCGAACGGCATCGCCTCGTTGTGCGCGCCGTCGCCGTCGTCGAGCACCTCCCGCAGCAGGCGCTCGCCCCGCTCGGCGTCGCCCGCCTCCAGCAGCGCGGCGGCCAGCCGGGCGGTGAGGACCGCGTGCTGGGCGGGGGCGCCGAGTCGCCGGGCCTGTGCCATGGCCGCCTCGTAGTCGGCGGCGGCCGCGAGGTAGCGTCCCCTGCGCTCATGGGTCTCGGCGCGCGCGGAGAGCGCCTCGGCCCTGCCCCAGCCGTCGCCCAGCCGCTGGTAGATCTCCAGCGACTCGTCGGCGTCCCGCTCGGCGTCGCCCGCCCGGTCGGCCCGGTTGGCGATGATGTTGGCGCGGATCTGGAGGCTGGCGGCCAGTTCCCAGTCGTAGCCGGGGGTCGCGCGGCAGGTGTCGACGGCGGCGTCGAGGAGCTCTGTCAGCCGGTCCATGCCGCCGGTGAGCATCACGGCGTAGAACGACAGCATGCCGGGGCTGCGGCAGGTCTGCGGGAGCCCCGGCTCGTAGGCCCCGGCGATCGCCCGCAGCTTGCGCTGCGCCTCGGGGGTCTGCCAGGCGTCCAGCTCGGTGTCCATGCAGGCGAGATGCCCCAGGTGGGCCCCGCGACGGGCCTCCTCGAGGACCTCACCCGTCCAGGGGGGCGGCTCGGCGGTGCAGCGCTGCCACACCGGGGCGGCCTTGCGCACCGGCTCGGCGAAGGGGTCGGGGCCGAGGTCCATGACCGCGAAGCACCACTGGCGGGCCTCGATGCGCAGGTCGCGCATCTGCCAGTACCACGCCAGCGACAACACGAGGCACAGTGCCTCCTGCTCGTCGCGTTCGGCGACGGCGTGCCGCAGCGCCGTGCGCAGGTTCTCGTACTCGCGTTCAAGCCGCTCGATGGCGGCGAGCTGATCGGGACCGCGCAGCAACGGGTCGGTGGTGCGGGCGAGTTCGCGGTAGTGCGTCAGATGGGCCCGCTCGGTCTCCTTGCGCTGCCCGGCCTCGTCGAGCCGCTCGCCCGCGTACTCGGCGACGGTCTCCAGGAGCCGGTAGCGCATCTCGCCGCCCTCGCCCGAAGGGGCGGCGACCACGAGGGACTTGTCGACGAGTGAACCGAGCGCCTCAAGTGCGGCGGGCCCGCACACGGCCTCGGCGGCGGTGAGGTCGCAGCCGCCGGCGAACACCGACAGGCGGCTCAGGACGTCCCGTTCGTCCTCGTCGAGCAGGTCCCAGGACCAGTCGACGACGGCCCGCAGGGTCTGCTGGCGGGGCAGCACGGTGCGGCTGCCGGAGGTGAGCAGGCGGAAGCGGTCGTCGAGCCGGTCCGCGATCTGCCGTGGCGTCAGCATCCGCAGCCGGGCGGCGGCGAGCTCGATGCCGAGCGGCAGGCCGTCGAGCCGCCGGCAGATCTCCGCGCACGCCTCGGGATCGTCGTCGACCCGGAAACCGGGCCGGGCGGCCGCCCCGCGGTCGGCGAGCAACCGCAGCGCGTACGGCTCCGGCAGCGGCTCCACCGGCCGCAGCACCTCCCCCGGTACGCCGAGGGGTTCGCGGCTGGTGGCCAGCACCGTCAGCGCCGCGCAGCGTTCCAGCAGCTGCTCGACGAGCCGGGCGGCGGCGTCGACGACATGCTCGCAGTTGTCGAGGACGATCAGCATGCGGCGGCGGGCGCAGTGCTCGACGAGGCGTTCGACAGGGTCGTCGTGGCGGTCGCCGCCGACGGCCCGGAGCTCCTCTGCGCCGGCGCCGTGCAGCACGGTCTCCCGGGCGCCGATCGCGGTGAGCACGGCCTCGGGCACGGCGGCGGGGTCGTCGACCGGCGCGAGCTCGGCGAGCCAGACGCCGTCGCGGGCCGCGTCCCGTACGGTCTCGGCGGCCTCCTGCGACAGCCGGGTCTTCCCGGCGCCGCCGGGCCCGAGGAGCGTGACGAGGCGGGCGGTGGCGAGGTCGCTGCGAATGGCCTCGATGTCGTCGTCGCGGCCGACGAAGGAGGTGAGGCGGGCGCGCAGGTTGCCGAGCGGGCGGGGCCCGGCCGGGCGTTCGTCCTGGTGCCGGAGCAGCTCGGCATGCAGCGCCCGCAGCTCCGCTCCCGGGTCGGAGCCGAGCCGGTCCGCGAGCAATTGTCGTACGTCTTCATAGGCGGCCAGCGCTTCAGCGGCCCGCCCGGCGTCGCGCAGAGCGCGCAGGCGCAGGGCCTGAAGGGGCTCGTCCAAGGGATGGCTGTCGCACAGGGCGGTCAGCTCGGGCAGCGACTGTTCGGCCTGGCCGAGGGCGAGGGCGGCGGTGTGGCGGGCGCGGAGGGCGTCCAGCCGCCGGGTCTCGCAGCGGGCCGCCTCTGCGGTGCGGTCGGGGAGGTCGGCGAGGGCGGGGCCGCGCCACAGGGCGAGGGCGTCGTCGAGGAGGACGGCGGCCTTGGCGGGGTCGCCGTCGGCGAGGGCGCCCATGCCGTCGCCGACGAGCCGTTCGAAACGGTGCAGGTCGATGTCGTCGCCCGAGGCGGCGAGCCGGTAGCCGCCCTCCACGGACTCGACAGCGTCCGCCCCGAGGGCCCTGCGCAGCCGCCCCACCAGCGCCTGCAGCGCCCCCGTCGCATCGGCGGGCGAATCCCCGTCCCACACCTCGTCGACCAGGAGACTGACAGGCACGGTACGCCCAGGCCGCAGGGCCAGCACGGTCAACAGGGCACGCAACCGCGCCCCGCCGACCGGAACGGCCGTGCCGTCGGGGCGGAGCGCCTGGGTGGTGCCGAGGATGCGATAGCGCACGGGGTCCATTGTCACCGGGGACGACCCGGCACCGCCTCAGGGTTTACACGGGCATGAACTGTGAGGAGGCGTATCCGTCCGGGGCATCCGGCGGATACGGTCTACCCGGACCAGCCGTCCGTCCACCACTTCAGGAGCCCTCCCCATGACCACTGCCGCCACGCGCCGCAGCGACCGGCGGATCAGCCCCGTCTTCCTCGGGATCCTGGCCGTGACGGCGGTGACCGGATGGGCCACCTGGACCGGGTTCGCGGAGCAGCCCGGGGTGGCCGTCTTCCTGTTCGTGACGGGCGCCTGGATCGTCTCCCTCTGCCTGCACGAGTACGCGCACGCACGTACCGCGCTGCACAGCGGGGACATCTCGGTCGGGGCGAAGGGCTATCTCACGCTCAACCCGTTGAAGTACACGCACGCCCTGCTGAGCATCGTGCTGCCCGTGCTGTTCGTGATCCTGGGCGGGATCGGGCTGCCGGGCGGTGCCGTCTTCATCGAGCGGGGCCGGATCCGGGGGCGGTGGCGGCACAGTCTGATCTCGGCGGCGGGTCCGCTGACGAACGTTCTCTTCGCCGCCGTCTGCACCGCACCCTTCTGGCTCGACGCGCTCGACGGCGTACCGCGCGACTTCCAGTACGCCCTCGCCTTCCTGGCGCTGCTCCAGGTGACGGCCGCGATCCTGAACTTCCTGCCGGTGCCGGGCCTGGACGGCTACGGCGTCATCGAGCCCTGGCTGTCGTACAACATCCGCCGCCAGGTGGAGCCGCTCGCGCCCTTCGGGCTGCTGCTGGTGTTCGCACTGCTGTGGATCCCGGCGCTGAACGGCGCGTTCTTCGACCTGGTCGACGCCGTGCTGCGGGGTCTCGGGATCGACGATGTCGACACGTACTGCGGCTACGAGCTGTACCGCTTCTGGCTCGGCACCAACGAGTACTGCTCGGTCAGCCCGTGACCGACGGGTTGCGCCGAGTGCTCCGGCCGCGCTTCAGGTAGTACCAGGTCATGTTCGACGACAGTCCCGCGAGCAGCACCCACACGACGCCCAGCCAGCTGCCCTGCACGAAGGAGATGACGGCCGCGACGACGGCGAGGACGCAGACGGCGAGGGCATAGAGGGCGAGGCGGGGCATGGCGTTCGGCTCCTGTCGGGGGACACTGCTGGGCAGAGTGGCTGACCACCAGTGTCCCCCATCGCCTCATACGTCCGTGACGCGCAGTCCCGCGTGCGCCTTGTAGCGGCGGTTGACGGAGATCAGGTTGGCGACCAGCGACTCCACCTGGTGGGCGTTGCGCAGCCGGCCGGCGAAGATGCCGCGCATACCGGGGATGCGGTCGGCCAGCGCCTGCACGATCTCGACGTCGGCCCGCTCCTCGCCGAGGACCATGACGTCGGTGTCGATCTCCTCGATCTCCGGGTCCTGGAGCAGCACGGCGGACAGATGGTGGAAGGCGGCGGTGACCCGCGCGTCCGGCAGCAGCGCGGCGGCCTGCTCGGCGGCGCTGCCCTCCTCCGGCTTCAGCGCGTAGGCGCCCTTCTTGTCGAAGCCGAGCGGGTTGACGCAGTCGACGACCAGCTTGCCGGCCAGCACCTCGCGCAGGGATTCGATGGTCTTGCCGTGGCCCTCCCACGGCACGGCGACGATCACGATGTCGCTGCGCCGCGCGCACTCGGCGTTGTCGGCGCCCTCGACGCCGTACCCCAGCTCCTCGGCGGCGGCCTGTGCGCGCTCCGTCGCCCGGGAACCGATGATCACCTTCTGGCCGGCCCGGGCGAGCCGGTAGGCGAGGCCCTTGCCCTGCGGCCCGGTCCCGCCGAGCACGCCGACCACCAGCCCGGAGACGTCGGGCAGGTCCCAGGGGTCCTTGGCGGGGGCCTTCGCGGGCTTCTGTGCAGCACTGTCGGTAGAGGTCATGGGCCGACTTTACGTCCGCTCCCGCGGCCCCACAGGGTCAGGTGAGGTCCGTCACGGGGACCCGCAGGAAGCTGATCGTCTCGTACGCGCCGAAGTCGCCCGTCTCGTAGAGGAGTCCGACGGTGGACGCGTCGACGCGCGCGAGGTCGCTGTACGCCGCCGGCAGGCCGTCGACCGTGAACACCGGCCGCCAGGTCCTGCCGCCGTCGGCGGAGGCGCGGAGGGTCATCAGGGCGCGGCCGCGGGCGGCGGGACCGGAGAAGAGCAGGATGTCGGGGTCGCGGAGCTGGAGGACGCTGGCCTGGCAGACGGGGGCGGTCAGCCCGGCCTGCGGACGGAACGGCTTCACGAGGGTCCTGCCGCCGTCCTCGGAGTGGGCGTCGGCCCGGTTGCCGGGCGAGCGGGAGTCGGTGCGGGTGTTGAAGTAGACGCGGCCGTCGGGGAGTTCGGCGGCGGTGGTCTCGTTGACGTTGACGTAGTCGTCGTCGCTGTCGTCGAGGTAGCCGAGGTACCAGGTCTCGCCACGGTCGTCACTGAGCAGGCAGTGGCCGCCGTTGTACCGGGGCTCGTTGCCGAGGTCGGTGCCGGCCGGCGGCAGTGTGTGGTTGCCGGGGACGACGACCCGGCCGGTGCTCAGCTGGATGCCGTGGCCGGGGGTGGTGGCGTACCAGCGCCAGCCGGGCTGCTTCACCTGCTCGGTGATCTCCCTGGGCTCCGACCAGGTCCGGCCGTCGTCGTCGCTGTGCTGCACCCACACCCGGCGCCCGTCGGCCTCCTTCACCTCACCGCGCACGATGAGCTCCTCGGCGGCCGCCGCGGCGGAGCGGACGTGGACGAGCAGGATGCGTCCGGTGTCGAGGACGACCGGGGCGGGGTTCCCGGCGAGGTCGGTGCCATTGTCCGCGACCACCTGCAACGGGCCCCAGGTGCGGCCGCCGTCCGTGGAGCGTTTCAGCACGATGTCGATGTTTCCCCAGTCGTGCGCGGACTCGGCCCGGCCCTCGCAGAAGGCGAGGAGGGTGCCGGAGTCCGTGGCGACGACCGCCGGGATCCGGTAACTGGCATAACCCTCGCGGCCGGCGCGGAAGGGGACGGTTGCTGCTGGCATGGGCGACTCCTCGGGGTGACCGTTCACGGGATTGCGGCCCTGTGCCCATCTTGGGCGAATTCACGGTGAACTCCGGGTCACGAGTGCCCTGTTACGGCAGGATACGGCCGTATGGATGCCGTACGGGTCGCGTTGTTGCGTGAAGTGCTCGCCGGGACCGAGTGGTTGGGAGCCACCCGGCGGTTCGCGGGGGTGCTGCGCGGGTCGGTGGTGTCGCACGGGGGCGGGCTGCTGCTCGTCGGCGCGCCGGAGTACGAGCCATGGCATCTGGCGGCCCATCTGGTGGACGAGGCGGCCTGGTCGGGTACGCCGGAGCTGGCCCCCACCCTCGTACGCCATGACGCGCGCCCCTCGGATCCGGCGCATCTGGCGGTCGGGCTGGGGCGCATCGAGGCGGCCCGGCGTGGTGAGACGCTGCTGGTGGTGTCGCCCGAGGGCCCGGGTGCGCCGCTGCTGGAGCGGGTGCACGACGCGCGGCGGGCCGGGGCGACGGTGCTGGCCCTCGGTTCGGCCGACGGGGACCTCACCGCGATGGCGCACGAGACGCTGGCCGTGCGGGAGGAGTCCGAGCTGGACCTGGACACCGTGCAGCACCTGGTGAGCGCGGCGGCCGGGGAGAACGCGCTGCCCGCGGCGCGGGGGCGGCGGCTGAGGGACCGGCTGGCGAGGCTGGCGGACGAACTGACGGCGCCGCCGCCTGCCCGCTGGTGACCCTGCCCGCCGGCCGAAAAGCAGTTGCCGCCGGCTCCGCCACCCGCGGAGCATGACCGTTCGTGACCGACGAACCGCCCTCCGGCCTGCGCGCCCTCCTGCCGGACCTCGCTCCCTGGCGGGCCTCCGCCGACTTCCGGCGGCTGTGGCTGTCGGGGCTGATCTCGAACTTCGGGAGCTTCCTGACGTTCGTCGCGCTGCCGGTGCAGATCAAGGAACTCACGGGGTCAGCGGCGGCGGTCGGGGCGATCGGTGCCGTGGAGCTGATCCCGCTGATCGTCTTCGGGCTGTACGGCGGTGCGCTCGCGGACGCGCTCGACAAGCGCGGGCTGATCATCTGGACCGAGGCGGGACAGGGGCTGCTCAGTGCGGTGCTGCTGGTGAACGCGCTGCTGCCGCAGCCCGCCGTGTGGCCTTTGTATGTCGTGGCCGCCCTGTCCTCGGCTCTCTTCTCCGTACAGCGCCCCGCACTCGACTCGCTCTGGCCGCGGATCGTCGCCCATGAGCACCTGCCGGCCGCGACCTCCCTCAACTCCCTGCGCTGGACGGTCGGCGGGGTCGCGGGCCCGGCCGTGGCGGGTGTGGTGGTGGCGTACGCGGGGCTCGGCTGGGCCTACGCGGCCGACCTGGTCACCTTCGTCGTCTCGGTCGCGCTGATCATTCCCCTCGCCTCCTCCCCCGCCTCTCACGAGGCGGCGAAACCCTCGCTGCGGGCCATCGCCGAGGGCGCCCGGTACGCCTGGAGCCGCAAGGAGCTCCTCGGCACCTACGCCGTGGACCTCGCCGCGATGTTCCTGGCGATGCCGCTGGCCCTGCTGCCGTTCCTGGCGGACGAGTTGGACGCCGAGTGGTCGCTGGGGCTGATGTACGCGACGGTGCCGCTCGGGTCGCTGCTGGTGAGCGTGACCAGCGGCTGGACCGCGCGGATCCACCGGCACGGCCGGATGGTCGTCCTCTCGGCCGCTCTGTGGGGCGTGTCCATCGCGGCTGCCGGAGTCGTCGGCAACGTGTGGCTGGTGCTGCTGTGCCTGACCGTGGCCGGCGGCTGCGACATGGTCAGCGGGATCTTCCGCGGGGTCATGTGGAACCAGACGATCCCGGACGAGCTGCGGGGCCGGCTCGCCGGGATCGAGCTGCTGTCGTACTCGGTCGGGCCGACCCTCGGCCAGGTCAGGTCGGGCGGTTTCGCCGCGTGGTGGGGTGTGCGGGCGTCGGTGTGGTCGGGCGGGCTGCTGTGCGTGGGCGCGGTGGGGCTGCTCGCCCTGTGCCTGCCGAAGCTGATGACGTACGACGCCCGGACGAGCGAGCACGCGGTGCGGGTGCGCGCCCAGCGGGCGGCGACCAAGGCTTGATCAGTCGTCGTCCGTGCCGGTGGGGGTGTCGTGCCACTTGGGGTCGGTCTCCCACTCGAGGTTGCGCTCGCGGGCGGTCTCCATCGCGTGCTCGGCCTCCGCGCGGGAGGCGTACGGCCCGAAGCGGTCCTTGGCGGGGCACTCCGGCCCTTCCTCGACCTTCTTGTGCAGCAGGCAGTAGTACCACTCGCCCGGCTTACCGACCGTGCGCTTCTTGAACAGGGCCATGACCGGCTCCTTTCGCCAGGGACATGGTCTCGTATGCCCGCTGGTTAGACTCCCTGATATGTCTGGCCAGTCGCTGCTCGTCCCAGGGGAGCTGTCTCCCACCCGTTCCGTGCCCGGAAACATCCGGCGCCCCGAGTACGTCGGCAAGCCCGCGCCGACCCCGTACGCGGGGCCGGAGGTGCAGACCCCGGAGACGGTCGAGGCGATGCGCGTCGCCGGCCGTATCGCCGCGCGGGCGATGGCGGAGGCGGCGAAGCTGATCGCACCGGGTGTGACCACCGACGAGCTGGACAAGGTGGCGCACGACTACATGTGCGACCACGGCGCCTATCCCTCGACGCTCGGCTACCGCGGCTTCCCGAAGTCCCTGTGCACGAGCATCAACGAGGTCATCTGCCACGGCATCCCGGACTCCACGGTCCTGCGGGACGGCGACATCATCAACCTCGACGTCACCGCGTACATCGGCGGGGTGCACGGCGACAACAACGCCACGTACCTGGTCGGCGACGTCGACGAGGAGAGCCGTCTGCTGGTGGAGCGCACGCGCGAGTCCCTCAACCGCGCGATCAAGGCGGTCAGGCCGGGCCGCCAGATCAACGTCATCGGCCGTGTGATCGAGTCGTACGCCAAGCGTTTCGGCTACGGCGTGGTCCGCGACTTCACCGGCCACGGCATCAACTCGTCCTTCCACTCGGGCCTGATCATCCCGCACTACGACAGCCCGCACGCGACGACGGTCATGCAGCCCGGGATGACCTTCACGATCGAGCCGATGCTGACGCTCGGCACGCACGAGTACGACATGTGGGACGACGGCTGGACGGTCGTGACGAAGGACCGCAGGCGGACGGCGCAGTTCGAGCACACGCTGGTGGTGACGGACACGGGAGCGGAGATTCTGACGCTGCCCTGACCGGCCCCGCCGTGCAGGCCCGCTCTCTTCGGAGGGCGGGCCTTTTTGGGTGGTTTCCGGGGCGATTCGGGTACACATTTACCGACAGCGAGTCGGCAAAAGCATTGACTTAGGTAAGCCTAACCATAGAGAATCTGGGCTCATGGACTCCTTCTCGACGCTCCTGCGCACCACCACCCACGAGCTGCACGAAGAGGCGAACTCGTCGACATTCATGAGCGATCTGCTGGGCGGCCGGCTGGGGGTGGACGCCTACGCGCGCTACACCGAGCAGCTGTGGTTCGTGTACGAGGCCCTGGAGTCCGGCGCCGAGCGGCTGACGTCCGACCCGGTGGCCGGCCCCTTCGTCCGCCCGGAGCTGATGCGGATGGCGTCGCTCGAACGGGACCTGGCGCATCTGCGGGGCCCCGGCTGGCGTTCCACCCTCTCCGCGCTGCCCGCCACGCAGGCGTACGCCGACCGGATCGAGGAGTGTGCCCGCACCTGGCCGGGCGGGTACGTCGCCCACCACTACACCCGCTACCTCGGCGACCTCGCCGGCGGCCAGGTCGTCCGCGACCGGGCGGAGAAGACCTGGGGCTTCGACAAGAAGGGCGACGGGGTCCGCTTCTACGTCTTCGACCAGATCTCCAACCCGGCGGCCTTCAAGCGCGGCTACCGCCAACTGCTGGACGACGTCCGGGCGGACGACCTGGAGAAGCAGCGGGTCATCGCCGAGTGCCAGCGGGCGTTCCGGCTGAACATGGCGGTCTTCCAGGCACTGAGCGAGGAGTTCCCGCTCAGCGCCTAGGGCCTGTCCGGCGGATCAGGTCGCAGGAAATCGGCCGCACCCTAATAGCGCTGGTGAGCGGGTTCTGGTGCGTCCAGCTGCAAGGCGGAGGAGGGCGGCGACGCGGAGCGTCGGCAACCGACGACAACGCCGCAGATGGGCGTGCCAGCCCCCGCGTCTGCGGCATGATCCGCCGGACAGGCCCTAGCGCTCGAGGAACACGCGTCCGCCGATCTCCACCCAGCCCTCCGGCTGAGGAGCCGTCAGGATCTGCGAGCCCGTGCCCTGGGTGATGTTGAGGGCCCGGCCCAGTCGGTCGGTGAGGAGAAGGGCGGCCGCGCCGGTCGCCTCGTCCTCGTCGATGCCGTCGTCGCGGCCGGGGAAGGCGCGGGCGCGGACGCGGCCCGCCGCCTCGTCCTCCCAGGCCCAGGCGTACACCCACTCCCCGGGCGGCGGCACCAGCAGCTCGTCCACCTCGGCCGCCTTGCCGTACCGGCGGAGCGTGCGCGGCGGAGCCCACTCCGCGCGGGCCTCGATCCAGCTGAACTCCCCGTCCTGCCGGGCGCCCACCACCCCGGCAGGCGTGAGGAGTTCGGGCACGTCGAGCAGCCAGGCCACGCCGACGCAGGGGTGTCCGGCGAAGGGCAGCCGGGTGCTGGGGGTGTAGATGTCGATGACCCCGCGCTCGGGATCGTCCACGAACACGGTCTCGCTGAAGCCGAGCTTCGCGGCGAACGCCTGCCGGTCGCTCCGCTCGGGCATGACCGAGCCGTCACGGACGACGCCGAGTTCGTTGCCGTATCCCCCGCCGGGGCCGCAGAAGACACGCAGGACGTCGTAGTCAGTCACCCCGGCATTGAAGCACCGACCGAGAGGAACCGGGCGATGGGTGGTGCCGTATGACGGTGCTGGAGAAGAGGGCCGCCGAGGAAGCGGCCCCACCGCCCGACACCCCGCCCCGCAGACCCCGGGGCACCGCCTGGCTGCTGACCGCGGGGATGGTGCTCACCCTGCTCGTCCTCGTCCCGGTGGCCGCCGGTATCGGCGCGTACCCGGTCCCGGTCGGTGACCTCCTCGGCTCGGTGCTGCACAAAGCCGGGCTGGGCGGCGCCGAGTCGGACCGGGTCGCCGAGTCCGTGCTGTGGAACGTCCGCTTCCCGCGGATCGTGCTCGCCCTGCTCGTCGGGGCCTCGCTGGGCTGCGCGGGCGCGCTGATGCAGGGCGTGTTCGGCAACCCGCTGGCCGAACCGGGCACGATCGGTGTCTCCCTGGGCGCGGCGGTCGGTGCGGTGGCCTCGATCGCGCTCGGTCTGACCTTCCTCGGCAACTGGACCCTCCCGGCGATGGCCTTCGTCGCCGGTCTCGGCACCGTGCTGCTGGTGTACGCCATGTCGCGCTCGGGCGGCCGCACGGAGGTCGTGACGCTGATCCTCACCGGTATCGCGGTGAACGCCTTCTGCGGGGCGCTCGTCGGCCTGTTCATCTTCCTCGCCGACACCGCTGCGGTGAACCAGATCACCTTCTGGCAGCTGGGCTCCCTCGCCCAGGCGACCTGGCCGAAGGTGCTCGCGGTGCTGCCGTGCGCGGCGGTCGGCCTGCTGCTCGCGCCGCTGTACTCGCGCCGCCTGGACCTGCTCGCCCTCGGCGACCGGCCCGCCCGCCACCTGGGCGTGGACGTGGAGCGGCTGCGGATCGTGCTCATCCTCGTCATCGCGCTGCTGACGGCGGCCGCGGTGAGCGTCTCCGGTGTCATCGGCTTCATCGGTCTCGTCGTACCGCACCTGCTGCGGATGGCGGCAGGACCCGGGCACCGCTTCCTGATGCCGGGCAGCGCGCTCGGCGGTGCGGTGGTGCTGCTCGGCGCCGATCTCGCGGCCCGCACCCTCGCCGCCCCCGCCGAACTGCCGCTCGGCGTCCTGACCGCCCTGGTGGGCAGCCCGTTCTTCTTCTGGCTGCTGCGCCGGACCCGCCGCAAGCAAGGAGGCTGGGCGTGATCCGCCTGCGCACGCGACCCGTTCCCCCACCGGTGCCGGTGCCCGGCGACGTCCTCGCCGAGACCGAGGGCCTGCAGGTCCGCCTCGGTGGGCGTACCGTCCTGCACGGCGTCGACATGACCGTCCGCGGCGGCGAGGTGCTCGCCCTCGTCGGCCCCAACGGGGCGGGAAAGTCGACCCTGTTGGGCGCCCTGGCCGCCGATCTCCCGGACGCGGAGGGCGTCGTACGGATTCACAGCCGCCCGGTGTCGGACTGGTCCGCGTCCGAACTCGCTCTGCGCCGGGCCGTGTTGCCGCAGTCGGCGGCGCTGTCCTTCCCGTTCACGGTGGAGGAGGTGGTCCGGATGGGGCGCGCACCCTGGGCGGCCGTCGGCGGGGAGGGCGCCGACTCGGACGACACAGCGGTCGGCGAGGCGATGGCGCGGGCCGAGGTGACCGCGTTCGCCGCGCGGCCCTTCTCCGCGCTCAGCGGCGGCGAGCGGGCCCGGGTCGCGCTCGCCCGGGTACTCGCCCAACGCGCCCCGCTGCTGCTGCTCGACGAGCCGACCGCCGCCCTCGACCTCAAGCACCAGGAGCTGGTGCTGCGGCTGTGCCGGGAGCGGGCCCGGGCCGGCGACGCGGTGGTGGTCGTCCTGCACGATCTGGGGCTCGCGGCGGCCTACGCGCACCGGGTCGCGATCCTGCACGCCGGCCGGATCGCCGCCGACGGGCCGCCGGCCGAGGTGTTCTCCGACCGGCTCCTCACGGACGTCTACGACCAGCCCGTCGAGGTGCTCCCGCACCCGCGCACGGGAGCGGTCCTGGTGACTCCCCGGCGGGACGTGTGAAGGCCAGGTCACGGTGTGGCAGCTGAAGTCGGTCCCGGCGCCCGCGCGTTCCCCGGTCCCGGTAGGGTTCGCCTCCGGGAAGGGGAAGGTGAAAGGACCCGATGAGCAGGGATCGCGGCCCTCGCAGGCTTCGCAGGCTGGACCGGAGCGTGCTCATGGCAGCTTCGATGACCGCTTTGTCGGTGACGGCGAGCGGGTGCGTGGTGGTGCACGGCGAGCGTGAGGTGCTCCCCGCGACGACCGAGGACGAGGCTGCCAGGGCGCTGGCCGAGTTCACGGCCGCGTACAACAGGGCCGACAAGGCCTACGACAGCTCCCTCGACGCCGACCACGTCACCGGCCCCCTGGCCGCCATCGACGAGGCGCGGCTGAAGGCCGGCCGCGCCAACAACCCGGACGGCAATCCCGCGCACTCCCCGCTGAAGTTCAGCGACGTCGAGTACACCATCCCGAAGAAGGCCGGCTGGCCGCGCTGGTTCCTCGCCGACGCCGCGGCCAACAAGGGCTCCGCCGCGCGCTGGCTGATGGTGTTCACCCGCAACGGGCTCACCGAGCAGTGGCAGGTGTCGTATCTCACGCTGGTGGCGCCCGGCAAGGTACCGGAGTTCAAGAAGGACAAGGACGGCTGGGCCGAGGCGATCCCCGCGAACTCCCCCGAACTCGCCGTGGCACCGGGCGACCTGAGCCAGAACTACACGACGTACCTCCAGGACGGCGGGGACGCCTTCGCGCCCGGCACGCACACCACCACGTGGCGCGAACTGCGTGACAAGAACAAGAGCAAGCCGGGCCTGGCCACCCAGTACATCGACGAGCCGCTGACGAACGGCGACTACGCCCCCGTGGCGCTGCGCACCGCCGACGGCGGGGCGCTGGTGTTCTTCAGCACCCGCCACTTCGAGAAGCAGACGGCCGCGGCCGGCACGTCGGTACCGACGCCGAGCAAGGACGTCGAGGCCCTGACGACCGGCGAGATCAAGCAGTCACTGACGCTGGAGGTCGTCTCCAACGAGGTGGCTCTGGACCCGGAGAAGGGCTCCGGGGACCAGCAGGTGACGGTGCTGGGCCGGATCCAGGGGCTGACGGCGGCGAAGGGCGAGTAGGGAGCTCGGCCGCTCAGTGGCGCAGGGGCCAGGCCGCGCTCGCGTGGTCCGGCTCCGTGCCCGCGTACCGGGCGCAGGCGTCGGTGAGGACTTCCAGCAGGCTCAGCGGATCGGGCAGCGCATGCTCGGGGCCGCGTACCCAGTGCACGGTCTGGTCGTCGCCGGGGAGGCGGGCCGGGGGGACGAGGACGTAGGAGCCGCGGCAGTGCCAGCGCAGGCCCGGATGCTCGTCCATCGTCTCGGGGTGACAGTCCAGCTCGCACGGCCACCACTCGTCCTCGTCCTCGGGGGTGCCGCGGGTGAGGGTGAAGAACAGCATGCGGCCGTCGTCGCTCGCGGCGACCGGGCCGACCTCCACGCCGGCGGCGAGGAGACGCTGCAACGCCTCGCGACCGGCCTCCAGGGGCACGTCGAGGACGTCGTGCACCATGCCGGTCGCGGTGATGAAGTTGGCCTGCGGCTGATGGCGGGCCCAGCGCTCGATCTGCGCGCGGTCGGTCGTGGACTGCGTCTGCCAGGCGAACGACACCGGGTGCCGGGCGGGCGTCGGACAGCCGACGCGATCGCAGGAACAGCGGTAACCGGGGGCCGGGTACGCGGCGGGCGCCAGCGGCAGCCCCGCGGCGGCGACGGCGAGCAGCAGGTCCTCACGGCCGCCGTCGTCGGCAGCGGCCTCCTTCGGGCGGCGTCCCCGCAGCCACTGGGAGAGTTTGCCCTGCCGGCCGGTGCGACCGCCGAACTCCGCGCTCATCTATCCCCTCGCCTCGCTGTCGAACCTCGCCGTTGAACCTCGCTGCCGAAACGGACAGCTTGCTCCATGGTCCCACCATCCTGCTCCTTGAGTGGCCGCAGTCCCCAACCGGGGTGGGTGGGACGAGACGTACTCCACACAGGGATCAGGGGTCATCAGGCACTTTGCCGCGATTTATCAGGGTGCAGGTCATCGGGGCGCGAGTCCGTACAGGGCGTAGTCGACGAGGGTGTCGGTGTACTCGTACGAGATGGGCCCGGTGTGCTGCAGCCAGCGCTGGGCGAGCGGGGAGACGAAGAGTTCCAGGGCTATACGGGGGTCCACCTCGGGGCGTACGTCGCCGGCCTTCTGCGCGGAGCGCAGGCGCTGGACGTACAGCTGGAGCGAGGGTTCGAGGAGCTTGGCCACGAACTCCCGGCCGAGCTCCTCGTTGACCAGACCCTCGGCGGCCAGGGCGCGGGAGGGGACCTCGAACCGGGGGTCGAGCAGCTCGTCGACCGTGGCGCGCAGGACGGCCTTGAGGTCGGCGGCGAGGTCGCCGGTGTCCGGGATGGTGGCGTACGGCTCCTGTCCGGCGTCCTGCGCCGTCTGCCCGGCCAGGTCGAGGAAGGCCTCCAGCAGGACGTCGGCCTTCGACGACCACCAGCGGTAGATGGTCTGCTTGCCGACGCCGGCGCGGGCGGCGACGCCCTCGACGGTGGTCTTGGCGTAACCGACCTCGCCGACGAGTTCGAGGGCGGCGGCGTAGATCGCGCGACGGGACTTCTCGCTGCGGCGGGTGGCGTCGGGGGCGGACTTCTTGGCCATGAGGCGAATTTACCAGGCCGACAAGACGTTGCGTCTCGTCACGTGCCCGGACCGAGCCGCCCCCGACGCACTCCCGGCTATCCGAACTGGCCGGGCTGGTAGTCGCCGGCGGGCTGCCGGATGATCACGTTCAGCCGGTTGAAGGTGTTGATGAGAGCGATCTGGGCCACCAGGGCGGCGAGCTGCTCCTCGTCGTAGTGCTTGGCGGCGTTCGCCCAGACCTCGTCCGAGACCCCACCGGCCGCGTCCGCGATGCGGGTGCCCTCCTCCGTCAGCTCCAGCGCGGCACGCTCGGCCTCGGTGAACACCGTGGCCTCGCGCCAGGCCGCGACCAGGTTGAGGCGTACGGAGGTCTCACCGGCGGCGAGGGCGTCCTTGGTGTGCATGTCGGTGCAGAAACCGCAGCCGTTGATCTGGCTCGCGCGGAGGTTCACCAGTTCCTGCGTCGCGGTGGGCAGCGGCGAGTCCGCGAGCACCTTGCCCGCCGAGACGATGTGCTTCAGGAACTTGCCTGCGGTCGGGCTGCCGAAGACGTTCAAACGGGCTTCCATGGTGGACTCCTCTGCCGTGGTCGGTGGCTACACATCCCTGACGGAACGGCTCGGCGGGATGTGACACGGCCGGAGGTGACGGGCGTCACAGATCACAGAGGGAGCGGCGACCCGCCTACGACGACTCCGCGGGCGGCCACGCGTCGCCCCAGTCGGCGTCGCGGGCCGCCTTGTACCGGTCGCCGTGGCGTTTGGTGACGGTCGTCCTGCGGAGCTGTTCGTCGGTCTCGCACAGGTCGAGGAGGACCTGGCCCTTGCGGATCTGGGGTTTGCGGACGACCCGGGAGGGGGCCGGCGTGGGCGGGAAACGGGTGGCGGCGACGTAGCTGAACTTCTCGTCCTCGTAGGCGAGGGAGCCGCCCTTGACCTGGCGGTGCAGCGAGGAACGGCTGACCCGCGCCGAGAAGTGGCACCAGTCGGTGCCGGGGGCGATGGGGCAGGCGGCGCTGTGCGGGCAGGGGGCGGCGATGTGGAAGCCGGCGGCGATCAGACGGTCGCGGGCGTCGATGATGCGGGCGTAGCCGTCGGGGGTGCCGGGTTCGACGAGGACGACGGCCTGGGCGGCGGCCGCGGCAGCGTCGACGAGGGCGGCGCGGTCGGGGGCGGTGAGCTCGTTGAGGACGTAGGAGACGGTGACGAGATCAGCGCTCTCGAGGGTGAGCGCCGCTCCGATACGAGAGCGCTGCCAGCGGGCGTCCCGCAGCGCCGGGTTGGCGGCGGCGACCTCGCGCCCGAGCGCGAGCGCGGGCTCGGCCCAGTCCAGCACGGTCACCGGCCGGACCCCGCCCCAGGTGGCGGTGACGGCCCAGCTCGCGGCGCCGGTACCGCCCCCGACGTCCACATGCCCGCCGGGCACCCACCCGGGCACGGCCGCCGCGAACGCCCTCAGCGCCGAGCGCACCGCCTCGAACGTGGCCGGCATCCGGTACGCGGCGTACGCGGCCACGTCGGCACGGTCCCGAAGGATCGGGGCGTCGGTCGGGGTGGCGCCCCGGTAATGACCGATCAGCCGCTCCACGGCCTGCGCGGCCTGCCGGGGCGGAAGTCCGTCGAGCAGCCCGGCGAGGGCGGTGCGGAGGGTTTCGGCCGGGGACAGGGGGGCGTTCACCCGGCGATTCTACGAGGCGGCGAGGTGGAGCGGCGCACTGCTTTGCGAGCACCGCTCACCACCAAGAGCACAGCTCACCACCGAGAGCATTGCTCACCACTGAGGGCGCCGCTCACATCCCCCGCACCGCCCGCACCGCCCGAGCCACCCGCGTCCCCGCCGCTGCCCGCGGTCGGCTGTCCGGGGCGCGGCGGCACGGGTGGACCGTGTTCGCGAGCAGGATCAGGAACGTGTCCGTCGCCCGGTCCAGCACCAGCGATGTCCCCGTGAAACCGGTGTGCCCGGCCGCTCCCCGCCCCGCCAGCTCCCCCATGAACCACGGTTGGTCCAGCACGAACCCCAGCCCGGGCGGCGTCAGCAGCAGCTCCACGAAATCCGGGCCCAGGATGCGCGCCGGCCCGTACGAACCCCCCGCCAGCAGCGCCCGGCAGAACACCGCCAGGTCCCGCCCCGTGGCGAACAGTCCCGCGTGACCGGCCACCCCGCCCAGCGCCCACGCGTTCTCGTCGTGGACGACCCCCCGCAGCATTCCCCGGTCGGCCTTCGCCCACGGCCGGCGCTGGTCCTCGGTCGCCGCCGCACCCGGGCACGGGCCGAAGCCTGTCGACGACATCCCCAGCGGGCGGGTGATCCCGTCGCGTACGAGGACGTCCAGGGGATGGCCGGTGATGCGTTCCAGGACGTACTGGAGCAGCAGCATGTTCAGGTCGGAGTAGCGGTACACGCCGGGCTTCCCCGTCGGCGGCTCCGCGCGCAGCAGCGCCTGCCGTCCGGTGTCGTCCGGGCAGTCGTACAGCGGGAGTTCGGGCCGCAGCCCGGAGGTGTGGGTGAGCAGCTGCCGTACGGTGACGCCGTGCCGGGCGGCGGCGCGGAAGTCCGGCAGGTAGTCGCCCACGCGCGCGTCGATGCCGAGCGTGCCGCGTTCGATCTGCTGGACCGCGGCGACGGCGGTGAACAGCTTGGTGAGCGAGGCGAGGTCGAAGGGCGTGTCCACGGTCGTCGGCACCCGGTCCGCGGCCGGCAGTTCGACCCCCGCGTCCGTCTCCGGGTCGTACGCCGCGTACCGCACGGCGTGACCCGCCGCCTCCTCCACCGCGAGCACCGGCCCGCGCCCGGCGACGACGACGGCACCCGCCGCCCACGGGCGCTCACCGGTCGTCAGGTCCTGGACGTCGCGGACGAGGAGACGGAGTTCGCCGGGGTCGAGTCCGGCCCGTTCCGGTGTGCCGCTCCGCAGCCTCGGCGCACTCAGTTCCCCGCTCCCTCCACGCCCGTACCCGCGTTCCAAGGTCGGCACAGTCCCACGAAGCAGGCCACCGCCACCAGGGCTGCGGCCAGTTGGACGACGGCCATGGGGACGGCGGTGTGCTCGCCCCCGATCCCGGCGAGCGGGGAGGCGACGGCGCCGATGAGGAAGGAGGACGTACCGAGCAGGGCGGACGCCGAGCCGGCGGAGTGCCTGGTGCGCAGGAGGGCGAGCGTCTGCGCGTTGGGCAGGGTGAAACCCATCGCGGTCATCAGGACGAACAGCGCGCCGGAGACCGGGACGAGCCCCGCCTCGCCGAAGACACCCAGCGACATCAGCAGCAGCGAGGTCGCGGCCAGGACGACGACCGTCAGCCCGAGGGCGAGGACCCGGTCGAGGCGGACCCGGCCGACCAGCACCTTGCCGTTGATCTGCCCGGCGGCGACGAGGCCGATGGAGTTCAGGCCGAACAGCAGGCTGAAGGTCTGCGGGGAGGCGCCGTGGATCTCCTGGATCACGAACGGCGACGCGGAGACATAGGCGAACAGCGCGGCGAAGGCGAAGCCGCCGGCGAGCATGTAGCCGGTGAAGGGCAGGTCGGCGAGGAGCCGGCGCATCGAGTGCAGGGCCTCGCCGATGCCGCCGCGGTGGCGTTCGGCGGGCGGGAGGGTCTCCGGGAGCCGGAACCAGACGACCCCGGCGAGCAGCACCCCGACGGCCGTGAGGACCACGAACACGCCCCGCCAGTCCGTCACCCGCAGGATCTGCCCGCCGATGAGCGGCGCGACGATCGGGGCGACCCCGGAGATCAGCATGAGGGTGGAGAAGAAGCGGGCCATGGCCACGCCGTCGTACAGGTCGCGTACGACCGCCCGTGCGATCACGATTCCGGCCGCACCGGCGAGGCCCTGCACCAGCCGGAAGGCGACCAGGGACTCGACGGTGGGTGCCACCGCGCACAGGACGGTGGCGACGATGTACACGGCGAGTCCGGTCAGCAGCGGCCGCCGGCGGCCCCACCGGTCGCTCATCGGGCCGACGACCAGCTGTCCGAGCGCCATGCCGGCCAGGCAGGCGGTGAGCGTGAGCTGCACGGTCGCGGCGGGCGCGTACAGGGACTCGGTGACCTCCGGCATCGCGGGGAGGTACATGTCCATGGACAGCGGCGGGACGGCGGTGAGCCCGCCGAGGATGAGCGTGACGAGCAGTCCGGTGCGGCGCAGTGCACGAACGGGCGGCCGCATCGTCGGTGCGGCCGCCTGTGAAAGATCCGGTATCGGTGCCCCGCCTTCGGCCATGTGCCCCTCCCTCTTCCCTGCAGCAGTCCGCCCCTATGCTCTCAGTTCGAACACAGTGCCAGGTGACATCGAACGAGAACGAACAAGATCGAACGAGAACGAGGGCGGGGCAGGCATGACGGCGGACAGCGTGCGGTGGGGGATCCTGGCGACGGGCGGGATCGCGGCGGCGTTCACGGCGGATCTGGTGGATCTGCCGGACGCGGAGGTGGTGGCGGTGGCCTCGCGGACTTCAGACTCGGCGAAGGCGTTCGCGGAGCGGTTCGGGATCCCCCGGGCGTACGGCGACTGGGAGTTGCTGGCGCGGGACGAGGGCGTCGATGTCGTGTACGTCGCCACTCCGCACGCGGCGCACCGGGAGGCCGCGGGTCTGTGCCTGGCGGCGGGGCGGAACGTGCTGTGCGAGAAGGCGTTCACGCTGAACGTGCGCGAGGCGGAGGAACTGGTCGCGCTGGCGCGGGAGCGCGGGAGCTTCCTGATGGAAGCGATGTGGATGTACTGCAATCCGCTGGTGCGGCGGCTGAAGGCGCTGGTGGACGACGGGGCGATCGGCGAAGTGCGCAGTGTTCAGGCGGACTTCGGGCTGGCGGGCCCCTTCCCGCCGGCGCACCGGCTGCGGGATCCGCAGCAGGGCGGGGGCGCGCTGCTGGACCTCGGCGTCTACCCGGTCTCCTTCGCGCATCTGCTGCTGGGCGAGCCGTCGGACATCACGGCGAGAGCGGTGCTCTCCGACGAGGGCGTTGATCTCCAGACGGGAGCACTGCTCTCCTGGGAGAGCGGCGCTCTCGCTTCGGTGCACTGCTCCATCGTCGGCGGTACGCCCGTCGCCGCCTCGGTCACCGGCTCGCACGGCCGGATCGACATCCCGAACGGCTTCTTCAACCCCGACCGTTTCGTCCTGCACCGCGACGGCCGCGACCCCGAGGAGTTCGGCCACGACCCGGCCGCCGACCCCCACAACAGCCTCAAGCACGAGGCCCGCGAGGTGATGCGGGCCCTGCGCGCCGGCGAGACCGAGTCCCCCCTCGTCCCGCTCGACGGCACGCTCGCCGTGATGCGGACGCTCGACGCGATCCGTGACCGCATCGGCGTCCGCTACCCCGGCGAGCATCCCGACCAGGCGGACGAGCCGCAGCTCACACCTGCCTGAGCCCCGGCTTCCCCGCCTCCGTGACGAAGGACGCGGCCGTCGTGACCGGCGCCCCGGGCGTGGTCACGTACGGCACCGTCTTGAAGTCGGCCCGGGCCGAGTCCTCGCCGAGGTCGACGGTCACGTAACCGCGCTGACCGTTGTAGTGCTTCATGTGCGGGTTGCGCGCAAGGTAGCCCGCCCAGTTCGACGGCTGCGCCGAACCGTCCTTGCCGCTGGTGATCGACGTGGTGACGATCTCGGTGCCGACCGTGTGCGAGTCCGGGTCGTCGAAGTCCCGCTTGATGTCCATCGCGTAGGAGACGTGGACGTCACCGGTGAGCACCATGAGGTTCTCCACGCGGGCCGCGTCCGCGCCCTTGAGCAGGCGCTCACGGGAGGCCGGGTAGCCGTCCCAGGAGTCCATGGAGCGCGTGGTGTTGCCGGCGGTGGGGTGGTTGCGGCGGGAGAAGGTGACCTGCTGCGGGACCACGTTCCACAGGGCGCGCGAGCGGCGCCAGCCGTCGATCAGCCACCGCTCCTGGGTGAGGCCGGGCAGCGTCTGCGACGCGGCCTCGGACTCGGCGGTCGGGGTCTTCCAGCCGTCGCCGTTGGCCTGGTCGGTGCGGTACTGGCGGGTGTCCAGGATGTCGAACTGGGCGAGCCGGCCCCACTGCAGACGGCGGTAGAGCTGCATGTCCGGGCCGTCCGGCAGCTGCGGGCGGCGCAGCGGCTGGTTCTCCCAGTACGCGCGGTACGCGGAGGCGCGGCGCAGCAGGAACTCCTCCGGCGGGACGCTGTTCTCCGGGGTGTCACCGGCGTAGTTGTTCTCGGTCTCGTGGTCGTCCCAGGTGACGACGAAGGGGTGCGCGGCGTGCGCGGCGCGCAGGTCCGGGTCGGTCTTGTAGAGGGCGTACCGCAGGCGGTAGTCCTCCAGGGTCGTGGTCTCCCGGTTGAAGAGGTCGGGCAGCACGCGGTCGGTGTGGTTGCGGGCTCCGCCGACGGAGTTGACGGCGTACTCGTAGAGGTAGTCGCCGAGGTGGAAGACGACGTCGACGTCGTCCTGGGCGAGGTGCTGGTACGCGGTGTAGTAGCCGTCGTGGTACGCCTGGCAGGACACTGCGGCGAGGGTCAGGCCCGAGGTGCGCTGCGAGGTGGCGGGCGCGGTGCGGGTACGACCGGTCTCGCTGACCCAACTGCCCACGCGGAAGCGGTAGTAGTAGACGCGGCCGGGCGCGAGGTCGTCGACCTCGACGTGCACGGTGTGGTTGAACTCGGGGTGCGCGGTGGCCTTGCCGCGTCGGACCACCCGGCGGAACCCCTCGTCAAGGGCCAGCTCCCAGCGCACCTCGACGCGCTCGGCGGGCAGTCCGCTGCCGCTCTCGTACGGGGAGGGGGCGAGCCGCGTCCACAGGAGCACGGAGTCGGGCAGCGGGTCGCCGGAGGCGACGCCGAGGGTGAACGGGTCGTCGGTGATCCGCGCGGCGTCGAGTTCGGCGGCGCCGGCGACGCCCGCGGTGGGCAGGTTCACCGCGAACGCGAGCGCGGCGGCCGCGCCGGTGACGGTCAGAAAGCGACGGCGGCCGATGTGCCGGGCGGCCGCGCGGAATTCGGGGGCGTGCTGTGACGGGCGTGCTGCGGATGTCATCCGGTCCTCTCCCCTGACGAACCTGTCGATTCGATGCAGGAGGCATTGGACTGGCCGGGAACGACCCGCGCTTGGCACGTACACAACACTCGGATGGCGAGCGGATGAGTTCCGCATGGCGGACCCTCGCCTACGCTGCGAGCCCATGAACGCCAAGCAAACTGCCCTGCAGTCGAAGATCGCCGTGGTGACCGGCGCCGGCTCCGGCATCGGCCGCGCGGTCGCCGTGGAGCTGATGCGCGCGGGCTGGTCGGTGGCGCTCGCGGGACGCCGCCCGGAGGCCCTGGAGGAGACGGCGGCACTCGTACCCGAGGGGGCCTTTCTCGTCGTACGCACGGACGTGTCACAACCTGGGGACGTGGCCGGTCTCTTCACCGCCACCGTCGAGCGGTTCGGGCGGGTGGACCTGCTGTTCAACAACGCGGGGACGTTCGGGCCGGGCGGGGTCCCGGTCGAGGAGCTGCCGTACGAGGCCTGGCGGCACGTGGTGGACACCAACCTCAACGGGGCGTTCCTGTGCGCGCAGGCGGCGTACCGGCAGATGAAGGAGCAGGACCCGCAGGGCGGCCGGATCATCAACAACGGCTCGATCTCGGCGCACGCGCCCCGCCCGCACTCGGTCGCCTACACGGCCACCAAGCACGCGCTGACCGGCCTCACCAAATCCCTGTCGCTGGACGGGCGCCCGTACCGCATCGCGGTGGGGCAGATCGACATCGGCAACGCGGCGACCGACATGACGCAGCGGATGCAGACGGGCGCGCTGCAGGCGGACGGCTCCGTGGTGCCCGAGCCCGTGATGGACGTCGCCGATGTGGCGCGCACGGTGCGGCACATGGCGGAGCTGCCGTTGGAGGCGAACGTGCAGTTCGCGACGGTGCTGGCGACGGCGATGCCGTACGTGGGACGCGGCTGAGGCCCGGGCGGCCGCCCGGCACCTCCACAACTTGCACAAGCGGAATGTGAAGTTCCGCTGCATCGCGGCCGGTGGGCGGCTTATGCTCAAGTCCTCCTGCACCAGAGCTTCACATCTGGAGCGCCGGGTTTCCGCAGGCCACACCGAGGGGGGAGACGGCAGTCGTTCCACGACACCGGGTGGGGGTGGACCTCGCGTGGGACCGCGAGGTACGCACCGGTGCGTGGAACGGCTGCCGTGTAGGTCCTACGGCGGTGTTCAGCGGCCGAGGATCCGGTCGACCTCGGCCATCTGCTCGGCGGTGAGCGGCCCCTTCGCCATCGCGCCCGCGTTCTGCTCGGCCTGGGCGACGGAACGGAACCCCGGGATCGGCACGGTGCGCGGGCTGCGGGCCCACAGCCATGCGAGGGCGCCCTGACCGAGCGTACGGCCGTCGCTGGTGAGGATGTCCTTCAGCGCGTCGACGCGGGCGAGCCACTCCGGGTCGACGCCGGACCCGCCCTCGAAGCCCTTCAGCCACTGAGGCGGCCGGCTGCGGATGTCCCCGGCCTCCAGGGCCTGCCCGGTCCTGCGCTTTCCGGTCAGCAGACCCATCGCCAGCGGGCTGCGGTTGATGCTCGCCAGCTCCAGTTCCTCGCACAGCGCGAACATGTCCGGCGCGTCCTGGAGGACATTGGCCATGTGCTGTACGGCCGCGCAGTGCTCGCCTTGCGCGAAGACGGCGGCGCGGGCCGGGTCGTCGGTGCTCCACGCGTAGGCGCGGATGAGCCCCTCGCGCACGAACTCCTCACAGATGTCGCGCAGTTCGGCGGCGCGCTCCGGATCGGCGTCGGACAGGTGCAGCTGGTAGAGGTCGATATGGTCGGTGTCCAGGCGCTTCAGCGAGGCGGTCAGCGCGTGGCGGACGTACTGCGGGGAGTCGTCGGCACCGGTGAGGGTGCGGGTGCCCTCGTCGAAGACGTTGCCCCACTTGGTGGCGACGACGACATCGTCCCGGCGTTTGCCGAGGGCACGCCCGAGGATGCGTTCGCTGTGGCCGGTGCCGTAGGTGTCGGCGGTGTCGAAGAAGGTGACACCGAGGTCGAGGGCGCGGTGGATCGCCCGTACGGACTCCTCGTCGTCGACCCTGCCCCAGCCGAGCGGCTGCCCGTCGGCGTCCTGCCACTCACCCCCGATCGCCCAGCAGCCGAAGCCGAGGGCGCTGACCTGGATGCCGCTGCGTCCGAGTGTCCTGGTGATCTCCATGCCTCGGGAGGCTAGGAGTTGAAGCGCACTTCAACGCAAGGCCTTCCGGCCGTCGTACGGGCGCTCACGCCTGCCCGGTCTCGAAACGGGAGATCCTCCCGTCGTCCTCGACGACGAAGCTCCACCGGGTACGCATCTCGCCCCAGGTGTCGTTGCTGTAGCGGGCGATGAGGGAGCGGCCGCCGTTCGACTCGTTGTCGACCTCCATGTGGCCGTGGGAGAAGAAGATCTCCCGGTCGATCCAGTCGGCGAGGTCGCGGTCCGCACCGTCGTCCGACATGGTCGCGCCGGGTGCGAGGAGGGTCAGGAAGCCCTCCCGGTCATGGGCGTTGACAGCGGTGACGAAGGCGCGAACGGCCGGGTCACTCAGCTTGGCTGGCTGAATCGTCATGCCAGCAGACTCACACCGCGCCGCACGGGCCGCCACCCGAACGGCTGCCCGGGAGGGCCGGGCGGGTGGCGGGGATGCGACGGTGGGAGCGGGGAGATCGGGGAAATTCGGGAAACCGGGTGGGGAACTGTTCCTGCTGTCTGCTCCGGGAGTCATCGTGACCTGCTACGACCGACATGATCTGGGACTGCTGCTGCTCCGGCTGGGCACCGGCGGAGTGCTGGCGGCGCACGGCGCGCAGAAGCTGTTCGGCTGGTTCGGCGGGGGCGGGATCGAGGGGACGAGCCAGTGGATGGAGTCCATCGGCTACAAGCCCGGCAAGACGAGCGCCATGGCGGCGGGACTGGCGGAGTTCGGCGGCGGCACCCTGCTGGCGCTGGGCCTGGCCACCCCGGCGGCGGGCGCGGCGGCGGCCGGAGGGATGGCGGGCGCGTCCGCGGTGCACGCCCCGAGCGGCTTCTTCAGCACGGAGGGTGGCCTCGAGCACCCCGCCATCCTCGGCCTGGCCGCGACCGGCATCGCCGTCGCGGGCCCCGGCCGGCTCTCCCTCGACCACGCCCTCGGGCACATCCTTAACCGCGGCTGGATGGTCCCGGCGGCGCTCGGCGCGGCGGCGGTGGGCACGGCCACGGCGGTAGGCAGGCGCAACCAGCGGCTACGGCAGGCGCAGCGGGAGGCGGAAGGCGGCCAGGACCCGCTGTTCGAGGAGTCGTTCGACGAATAGCCACCGCAAGGGCGCCGCTCGAGAAGCGACCGCCATGCCTAGTTCTGCGGTGCCAGGGTGCGCAGGACGTCGAACTCGTTGCCCTCGGGGTCGGCCATGACCACCCAGCTTCGGTCTGGGCCTTGGCCCACATCCGTCTTGGTGGCGCCGAGGCCGAGCAGTCTGGTCACCTCGTCCTCGGTGCTGCCGTCGATCGGGCTGACGTCGAGATGGAGCCGGTTCTTCACGGTCTTGCCCTCGGGCACCTGGATGAACAGCAGGGTGGGCGGCATCTGGCGGGCCCGGACCTCCTCGACGGTCGGCACCCAGGAGCCGATCTCGACCTTGCCCTCGCTCCGGTCGATCACCTTGAAGTCCAAGGCCGCGCACCAGAAAGCCGCGAGGCGCTCCGGATCGTGGCAGTCAACGACCAACTCCGTGAACCTGCTTGTCATGACTCTCCCAGATAGTGCGGACGGGACTCAGAGTATTGGGCCGTTGATCCACGCGGGGAGCGTGGTGCCGAGGCGGCTGGTGAGTATTTCGCCGAAGCCGCGGACAGGTTCGGCGGCGGTCGGGGGGGGGGAGTGGGCCGGTCTCCTGAGCGTTGAGCGCGGCGGCGTCAGAGTTCCGTAAGACGGAATCGGTTCCGATGAGCGGCGCGGGACGCGTGCAATGGCGTCATGGACCTCCCCGCCCTCCTCCCCCGTTTTCGAGGCAGGCTGCACGATCCGCGCACGGCCACCGTGGTGGGCCGCCTCCTCGGAGTGGCCGTCCTCGTCTGCTTCGTGACCGGTGTGGTCAGCCACTACCTCCAGGAACCGCCCGCCTGGCTGTCGGCACACCTGCCCACCCGCCCGGTCTCGGGTTACCGCGTCACCCAGGGCCTGCACGTGATCAGCGGAACAGCCGCGGTACCACTCCTCCTGGTGAAGCTGTGGACGGTCTACCCCCGCCTGTTCGCCTGGCCACCCGTCCGCTCGGTGACCCACGCACTGGAGCGCCTGTCCATCGCCGTCCTGGTCGCTGCCACGCTGCTCGAACTGTTCATGGGCCTGCTCAACACGGTCCAGTGGTACGTGTGGCCGTTCTCCTTCCGCCAGGTGCACTGGGCCCTGGCCTGGGTCATCATCGGCTCCCTGCTGCTGCACCTGGCGGTGAAGGCCCCGGTCGTCCTGGCGAACTGGCGCCGTAGACCGACCGAGTTGCGGGAGCAGGACCTCGCGGACGGGATCGACCGACGTTCCCTGCTGCTCGGCCTGGGCACCGCGGTCGGCGCGGTCACCCTCTTCACCGCCGGCCAGTCCGTGACCCCGCTGAAGGACCTGGCCCTGCTCGCCCCGAGAGATCCGGACGTAGGCCCCCAGGGACTGCCGGTCAACCGGACCGCGAGGGCCGCGGGCATCACCGAGGAAGCGGTACTCGCCTGGCGACTCCACGTGGAAGGACCCAAGCCGTACGACCTGACGCTGGACGAACTGCGCGCGATGCCCCAGCACCGCGTCGAACTGCCCATCGCCTGCGTCGAGGGATGGTCCAAGTCCGCACACTGGGAGGGCGTACGCATCAAGGACCTCCTGGCCCTGGCCGGCCTCCCCGACGGCGCCCGCCTGAGGATCGTCTCCCTGCAACGCCGCGGCGGCTACGGCGTGACCGAGATGGACCACCCCTACACCCGCGACGACCTGACCCTGCTCGCCCTTCGCCTCAACGGCGAGACCCTGACGCCGGACCACGGCTACCCGGCCCGCATCATCGCGCCCAACCGGCCCGGCGTACTGCAGACCAAATGGGTCACGCGGCTGGAGGTGCTCGCATGACGTCGACGACCGTGGTGCGGTTGCTGCTCGCGGTACCCGGCCTGGCCGCCATCGGCTTCGGCATCCAGCAGTTCGTCGTACGGACCCACCCCGACCTGTCGGACGCCAGGGAGCCGGCACTGTGGCTGGGCGGCGCGGTGGTACTGCACGACGGACTCCTGGTGCCGACGGTCCTCGTCCTGGGCCTGCTCATCAGCCGCGCCCGGCGCCTGCGCCCGATCCTGCGCGGCGCCCTCCTGACCGGCGGCTGCCTGACCCTCATGGCCCTACCGCTGCTCCTGCGCCCGGGGCGCCCGGCGAATCCGACGGTTCTGCCGCGGGACTACTGGGTCTCGTGGTCCATGACCCTCGCACTCACCGTCGCCGTCACGGCCGCCGTGGCCTGGGTGACGAGGCGTCGCCGGTCGCGCCGACCGCGCCCGGCAGGGAGGTGAGGAACTCGGGTGCGGGCGGCGGCAGCAACGACTCCGCGGGACCGCTGTACGAGAGCTCGGGCGGGCGTACTCCCCGCACCGAGACCAGGGGGCCGTCCGCCACGCGGCTCACATCAGCAAGGACCTCGAACGCCGCGGATTCACCTTCGTCGGCACCACGAAGCTCAGCGGCGTGGTGGAGGTCGCCGGCCCGGCGGTTGGGTGGGCTCGGGCAGGGCGGTGGGCTTCTCGACGGGGCGGGTCTGCGGTCCCTCTTTGGTGAGGGTGATCACCTCGCCGCAGTGGCTGACCTGGAGGGGTTCCC
Source organism: Streptomyces sp. NPDC059866 (assembly GCF_042731325.1). Classification (NCBI taxonomy): domain Bacteria; kingdom Bacillati; phylum Actinomycetota; class Actinomycetes; order Kitasatosporales; family Streptomycetaceae; genus Streptomyces; species Streptomyces sp. NPDC059866. The sequence goes on from NZ_JBHWJT010000007.1 coordinate 50,226, forward strand.
CTTCCAGCAGTGCATAGGTGACCTGTGAGCCCGTGACGTCGACCCGCAGGCAACGCTGCCGGAACAGCACCGAGAAGGCCAGCCGGCTGAGCTTTTCGGGCAGTCTGGGAGCGAAGTGCAGGATGTCTCCGTGGTCGCGCATACCGCCGAAGCCGGCCACCAGTCCTATCCAGGTGCCTGCGAGAGAGGCGATGTGCAGTCCGTCGCGGGTGTTCTTCTGCAGGTCTGCCAGGTCGATCAGCGCGGCCTCGCCCAGGTAGTCGTAAGCCAGCCGCAGGTGGCCCACTTCGGCGGCCATGACGCACTGGACACAGGCGGACAGCGAGGAGTCCCGGACGGTCAGCGGTTCGTAGTAGGCGAAGTTCCGCGCCTTCTGGTCGTCTTCGAAGGCATCACCGCACAGGAACATCGACAGCACCAGGTCCGCTTGCTTGACCACCTGTTTCCGGTACAGGTCGAAGTACGGGAAGTGCAGCATCAGGGGATACTGCTCCGTCGGCGTGCCCGCGAAGTCCCACACGCCGAGAGCGGTGTAGCCGGCCGACTGCTCGTGGACGCCCAGCGCACGGTTGTACGGCACGGCCATCGCCTTCGCCGCATCACGCCAGTCGGCGGTCTCTTCCTCGTCGACGCCCAGCGCTGCGGCCTGCGCCGGGTGGCGCTCGGCGGCGTCGACGGCGGCCTGCAGATTCGCCCGGGCCATGAGGTTGGTGTAGGTGTTGTCGTTCGCGAGTGCGCTGTACTCGTCGGGGCCGGTGACGCCGTCGATGTGGAAGCGGCCACCGGAGTCGTGATGACCGAGGGAGTGCCACAACCGGGCCGTCTCCACGAGCAGTTCCACACCAGCCTCGCGCTCGAAGTCGGTGTCGCCGGTGGCCGAGACGTAGCGCACCACGGCGGCGGCGATGTCGGCGTTGATGTGGAAGGCAGCGGTGCCGGCCGGCCAGTACCCGGAGCATTCCGCTCCGTTGATCGTCCGCCATGGGAAGGCCGCACCCCGCAGTCCGAGTTGGCGGGCGCGGGCACGCGCCGTCGGCAGGGTGTCCTGTCGCCAGTGCAAGGCCTCGGCGACGCAGTTCGGCGAGGTGTACGTGAGCAGCGGCAGAACGAACGTCTCGGTGTCCCAGAAAGAGTGTCCGTCGTATCCGGAGCCGGTAAGGCCTTTGGCCGGAATCGCCCGCTGCTCGGCCCGGTTGCCGGCCTGCAGTACGTGGAAGATGGCGAAGCGGACGGCTTGCTGGATTTCCGCGTCGCCGTCGACCTCGATGTCGGCATGCCGCCAGAAGCCGTCGAGGTACTCTCGCTGCTGGTCGACCAGGCCCTGCCAGCCGGTGCTGCGGGCACCGGCGAGTGCGGCCTCCACCTGGTCCCGGACGGCCGGCAACGAGCGGATCCCGGACCAGCCGTAGGCGACGAACTTCTCGATGCGAAGACTCTCGCCGGGGTCGAGGACCGCAGTGACGGTGACACGGCCCACATCATCCGTACTCTCACTGGTGGTCCGGACGGATTCGGGGCCCTGCACCACGTGGTCGGCCGCGGCTGCGACACGCTGACTGCTGCGTGCCGTGGAGTGAACCAGGCACAGGCGCATGTCGATCGCAAAGTGCTCCTCGGGCCGAAGACACGACTTCAGAGCGGCGCCGGCCCGAGGATCGCCGGCGAACGCGGGCAGTTGCTCGTTGGCGACGATTTCCGACTGGACGACGACGTTCGTCCGGGCGTCCACCGGTTCCACTTCGTAGGCGACGGCGGCGATGGCCCGCTGGGTGAAGGAGACCAGTCTGGTGGAGCGCACGCGTACCGTCCTACCGACCGGCGACGTCCACTCGCAGACGCGGTGGAGCAGTCCGCTACGCAGGTCGAGCACGCGCTCATGGGAACGCAACCGCCCGTAGCGCAGGTCGAACGGTTCGTCGTCGACGAGCAGCCGGATGAGCTTGCCGTTGGTCACGTTGATCACCGTCTGGCCGGATTCCGGGAATCCGTAGCCGGCTTCCGCGTACGGCAGCGGATGTTGCTCGTGCACGCCGTTGAGGTAGCTGCCGGGCAGGGCGTGCGGCTCGCCCTCGTCGAGGTTGCCGCGCCAGCCGACGTGCCCGTTGGACAGGGAGAAGACGGATTCACTCTGTGCGAGAACGTCCAGGTTGAGCTCGGTCTCGCGCAGACACCACGGCTCGACGGCGTAGGCGGTATGGCTGATCACGTCGGACTCTCCAGCAGTTCGGCGAGGTCGGACACCACGATGTCGGCACCGTGCCGCCGCAGCGCGTCCGCCTGGCCGACGCGGTCGACGCCCACCACGGCCCCGAAACCACCGGCCCGTCCCGCGTCCATACCAGCCAGGGCGTCTTCGAACACGGCCGCCGCCTGAGGTTCGGCGCCCAGGTCGTGCGCGGCTTCGAGAAAGGTGTCCGGGTGTGGCTTGCCGGAGAGTCTGCGCTCGGCAGCGACCAGGCCGTCGATCCGCACGTCGAAGCGGTCTTCCATGCCCGCTGAGATCAGGATCTCGCGGCAGTTGGCGCTGGAGGAGACGACGGCCGTACTGAGCCCGGCTGCCCGTACGGCATCGACATAGCGCACGGACCCGGCATACGGCTCGACACCCTGGGTGCGGATCTTCTCCAGAAAGAGGGCGTTCTTACGGTTGCCGAGCCCGCGCACGGTGTCCGACTCCGGCGGATCATCGCCCTTTCCCTCCGGCAGCTCGATACCGCGTGATGCCAGGAAGACCCGCACCCCGTCGACGCGCGGCCGTCCGTCGACGTACTGCTCGTAGTCCGTCGCGTCGAAAGGACGGAAGGCGGGCCCCTCCCGCCGCCGCAGGAAGTCGTCGAAGGTTTCCTTCCATGCGGCGGCATGCACGACGGCGGTCTCTGTCAGCACGCCGTCGAGATCGAACAGGCATGCCGTCACTCTGTCCGGAAGGCCCAACTTCGTCATAGTTTGCCCTCTACCCGCAGCTGTCTCATCCATTCCTGATGACGCCGGGGAGCGGACGGGAGAGCCTCGAAGCCACAAGATGCCGTACGGCCGCCCCCGTGATCGCCTGGTAGTGACGCGGCCGATGCACAGCCCCTGGGGCCGCAGTGTCCGCGTCATGCTCGACGGAGCTGTGCCGGCAGACGCGCCCTCCTCGGTGATGGTCCTGGAGACAGGCCTCCCCACGCGCTACTACCTCGACCGCGTACATATCGACTGGACGCGCATGCAGCCCACCGACACCGTCACCAGCTGCCCCTACAAGGGCAGGACCAGCGGTTACTGGCCTGTCCGAACTGACACGGCCACCTACCCCGACCTCGCCTGGGCGTACGACTTCCCGACCCGGCAGGCAACGCCGATCGCCGGCCTGGTCGCCTTCTACAACGAGCGCGTAGACCTCTACCTCGACGGGCACTTGCTGCCACGCCCGGCCGCCGTCACCAGAGCGATATGGAAGCGGGAACACCCGGCGTGACATCGCACACGGTGCTTGCGGGTCGCAGGGGAATGGGAAGTCCAACATGAAGCGCCGTGTGCCCTGTTCGAACAGGACACGGGACACCGACACTCAGTTGACGCTCTGTCCGCCGTCCACCATGACCGACTGACCGGTGACGCACGAGGCCCGGTCGGACAGGAGGAACAGAGCCACCTGAACTCGGATCGCCTCGGGACCGAGTTCCACCGCCGCCGTGCGTGCGAGCGCGGCGACGCACCCTTGCCGGCGTTCGGACTTGATGACGCAAGGGGATGCTCAGAACGCTCTGTCGCTGACCTGTCGAGCCATTGAAGCAGGAGGAGCGGGAAGGCGACGAACTGTGGGACAAAGCGATTGGTCGCTCCTTGCGGAATCTGAACTGGGGGAACGTCTCACCAGGAACGAAATCGCGTTGGAATGATTTCTTCCAGTCTGACACCTCGCGCATGACCGCAAGCCGCAGTGTTTTCGAAGCCTTGACGAGCAGCCATACGCTGCCAGGACAGACAGCACCCGAAGATCTAGAGGGTGTAGCTAATCGTGTAAATGCTGCGATGAGCGGTACTCCTTTGAACGCTGTGGAAATTTCCACTTAGGTCGAAATTGTGGTGCGGTCGCTAGCACACATCCGGCCTGAAGCTTCCAGTGGAGTATCTTCGTTCCGTTCGCCAGATCCGGCAGATATCGCTGCAGCCCTCATTATCCATGCCGATGCCAGGGAATTGTGGCGCCCACTCTCCGAATTTCTCACTGCCGGTTGGCCTATTTACCGACCGAATTTCCACCCGGGGTAGCAGACGTTTTCCGTCTCAAATCTCAGGTTTTGCTTCACGCACCTGGTGGACCGTTCGAAAGCGATGCGGCAATCCCGTCCCCTGCAGCATTGCGCTTCCTGGCATCTAGACGGATCATTGGCGAGCCCGAGACCTTCTCTCTACTCTCTCGAATGTCCGGGAGTGGAGATGCGGAGTCGCGCGAGGAGGCGTCGCGTACGGTAGCCACACTTTCCTCGTCGGTTGCCAGTCCATGGCTGCTCGTGCAAGCCATGCAATTCAGCCATGATTCAGAGCCTGCAGTGCGAGGCCATGCAGCCAGGGCCCTCTCTGTCTTTGCCGTGGATTCATCGGAATTCGGAGAGAGTGCGGAGGATCGTCTTGTTGAAATGATGGGCGAAGAAGGGATTTTGGTTCCTCTTCTCGTTATTCGCCAGACGAGTCGAAACCGCAGCATCCCTGACTCGGTTAAGAAAGCAGTTGGGGCACTCGTGGTTAACCACCCCTTCGTGACGGTGCGGAGGGAGGCCGGTGCATTGCTGAGGGACCCTTTTTACTCGTTCGGAGTGGAGATTTCTGCTTGTGGGCAGGTTGGTGGCCCGGCGTCGCGTCGGATGGGCGCCGGGTTCCACGGCTCCGGGGTGGTATTGCTCGTAGGGATAGGACGCTGCTGGTCAGCCAGGGTTTGGGAGGGCATCGAGCCGGGCGAGGGCTTTGGTGATCACGTCGGTCCAGGGCCAGTGCTGTGCCAGGCGGAGGATGCGGCGGCGGCCGGTGGTGATGAGCTGGGCAGCGGCGGAGAACAGCCGCAGTCGCAGGCGGCGGGGTTCCCACCGGCGGGCGGTGCCGGTACGAGGTGCGGCAGGCGCTGGACTGGGCGCCCGAAGCCGGCGTGCGGGGCCCGCTGGTCATCCACGGTCCGGCCGGGGCAGGGAAGAGCCACCTGGCGTACGCAGTGGCCCAGGAAGCACGACAGGCCGGCTGGTTCGACGGCGAGATACAGGTGACGGTCGGCAACCAGCCGACCGAGCGCTACGACTCTCTGCATGCTCTGAACCAGGTACTGCGCATGCTGGACCCGGAGGACCCGCCGTCTCCGCCATTCCGTGAGCCGGACGAAGCGCGGGCCCGCTACCTGGCCCGGCTCGGCCGTCGGAGGGTCCTGGTGGTCGTGGACGGCGCCACCCATGCCGACCAGATCGCCCGGCTCGTCCCGCCGTCCCCTGGCCGCCTCGTCGTCACCAGCTGCGTCAAGCTGACCGGCCTGGAGCCCGCGCCACGGCATCTCGGACTCGGCCCGCTGCCGCCGGAGGACGCCGTCGCCTTGCTGTCGGCGGTGCTCGGCACCTCCTCCGGGGCACGCGACGACCGGACAGCCAGTGACCGGGCGGTGGCGGCTGAGGTCGCCGAGCTGTGCGACAGGCTGCCGTTCGCACTGACGGTGGCCGCCCAGATGCTCGTCGCGCGGGACAGCATGACCGATTTGTGGGCCAAAACCTGCCCGGTTGAGGGTTGGCGGTCGACCATCGCGTCCCCGCAGTCCATCCGCTGGGCGGATCACAAGGTGCGCCGTACGCCCGCCTGGCGTTCGAGGTTGCGCAGTTGCACAGCCAGATCCCCTTCCACGGCGTCGTGCGCCGGGCCCCTGCGTCCGACGGGCAGGACCTCCTCGCCCCTCATGTCCTCCAGCATGAGCGCGAACGCGGCATACATCGCCACACCCGCGAGGAGCAGTCCCAGGGCCCCGGACACGTAGCCGAGCCAGGCGGCACCAGTGAGGTTGAAGAGCGACGCCACCGCGAAGCGTGGCACGGCCACGATCAGAACGAACCACATCGCGCGTTTGCGGTGCGCGACGGTGGCCATCAGCAGGGCGAAGAAGGCGAACACGAGGTTGAGCACGCCGAGCACCTCAGTGCCCGCCGGCGGATCGAGGGCCAGCACCAGGGAACTCGCCAGCCAGGTTCCGGAGAAACACGCCATGAGCGTCGCCGCGAGCACGTCTCGTGCCCCGAACGCCAGGATGCTGACAATGAGTTGCAGGATGAAGGCCGGGAGGATCGTAAGAGAGACCGCCCGATGGGCGTCGTCACCCAAGAAGCCCAGTTGCAGGCTTCCGACGATGACGGAGGCGATCGCCACCGCGAAGAAGCCGACCGGCATCGGGGAGGCGATGGGATGGAGATTTATACGGGTCATCGGCCGCAGGTCCGGTTCGAAATGCCTGCCTGCCGGCTCGGTCCGCTCCGCGGGCGATTCGGGACTACTTCTCATGGTGAACTCTCCTGTGAGTCGTCTTGCAGGGCGACGGGGTGTGATCATTGCGACGGGCGGCACCAGACGCTCGGCGAACTTCGTTCGGCGGCACCGCAACCTGGTGCGTGGTGCGGTCGAGGAGGGGCCGGTGCCCGGTTAGGGCTCAACGGCACGACGCGGTGTTGCTCGCGCCGAGCCGCCGCCGCGACCACCGGCGGCTCACACCCGTTCAGGCACGGACCAGGGGGGTGTCGACCAGATGCTCGGCCAGGAACCACGCCTGGAGTTCGCCGGTCCTGATCACCTGTGAGACCAGCAGGTCGTTGGTGCCGTCATCGCCCAACTCCGCGACGCGGGCCGCCGCGTCGTGGGCCTCGGTCAAGATGGTCTCGTGTGCCTCCAGCAACCGGGACAGCATGGCGGGCACCTCCTCCACACCGTCCGGAGGACGCGGGATCGAGGTGATCTCGGCGACGTGCCGGGGGTCCCCCACCGCGACACCGCCCAGGGTCTGGACCCGCTCGGCGAGGGCGTCGACGAGGTCGAGCTGTTCCCCCGCGTGCTTGTCCAGCACCAGGTGCAGCTGGTAGAAGGTCGCCCCGCGCATCAGCCAGTGGTGCTTCTTGTACAGGCCGTAGAGGATCTGCGTGTCGGCCAGGACCTTGTTGAGCCGCTGGCAGGAGTACATACGGGCTTCGTAGGACAGGCCGAGCGGGAACTGCTTGACGGTCCCGAACTCCTGGATGATCTCGCCCTTCTGATGCAGCCGTGGCTGGCTGCTCACGTGCTGCGAGCTGATGGTCATGATCCGCCTCCTGCGGTCTGCTCTGTGTTTGCACAGGTGACGCTAGGTGCCCGCGCGGCGGACTCGTTGCCCAGGAGCGCATGTGAAGGTGCTCGGCAGCGCACGGGTCGACGGCTCTGTGCCCCGTGTTCGTTCTCGAGCAAGTCTCCGTGCGCCGGCGGGCACCGCCCGGTGCCTCGCCGCCTCTAGCCTCTCGCGGACGGCGGGAGCCGACGAGCACCAAGGAGAGGCATGAGTGTGAGCGAGCAGGACGACGTGGTCGTCCTTGGCCTGGGACCTGGAGGCGAGTACGTCGCGGGGGCGCTGGCAGAAGCCGGGCTGGATGTGGTGGGGATCGAGGCGGAGCTGGTCGGGGGCGAATGCACGTACTGGGGATGCGTGCCCAGCAAGTTGATGATCCGGGCCGGGAACCTGCTCGCCGAGGCAGGCCGCGTGCCCTTCCTTGCCGGTGAAGTGAAGGTGACTCCCGACTGGAGCCGCGTTGCCGGACGTATCCGGGGCGAGGCCACCGACGACTGGGACGACCAGGTGGCCGCCGAACGTCTCGCGGCGAAGGGCGGGCGACTCGTACGCGGAAGGAGGCGGCTCACCGGGCCTCGCCAGGTGACGGTTGGCGAGCGTACGTTCCAGGCCCGACAGGGTGTGGTCCTGGCCACCGGCACCGGCCCCGGATCCCCGCGGTGCCGGGCCTCGCGGGGATGCCGTGGCTCTGGAGTTCGGCGATGACCCCGGACCAGCTGGCCGCGTCGGCGAACGCGCCGTGGATGAGGACGACGGTGGGAATGGAAATGGTCATGGAGGCGTGTCTCCTCGCTGTCAGGAGCCGTGAAGGGCGGTACGCAGGGTGTCGGCGGCCATCGTGATGGCGGCTTCGGCCGCGTGGGCCTCGCGCAGGGCGTTGAGCATCACGAAGTCGTGGATGATGCCCTGGAAGCGCACGGCGGTGACCGGGACGCCCGCCTCGCGCAGCTTGTTGGCGTACGCCTCGCCCTCGTCCCGCAGCACGTCCGCCTCGCCGGTGATGACCAGGGCCGGGGGCACGCCGGTGAGTTGCTCCGTGGTGGCGCGCAGCGGGGAGGCGGTGATCTGCGCGCGCTCGGCCTCATCGGTCGTGTACTGGTCCCAGAACCACTGCATGCCGTCGCGGCGCAGGAAGTAGCCTTCTGCGAACTGGTGGTACGAACCGGTGTCGAAGCTCGCGTCGGTGACCGGGTAGAACAGCACCTGCTGCACCAGCGGGACGTCACCGCGCTCCTTGGCCATCAGGGTCAGCGCGGCGGTCATGTTGCCGCCGACGGAGTCACCGGCGACGGCCAGCCGGGAGCCGTCGAGCCCCTTGCTCGCACCCTGCCGGACGACCCACTGGGCGACGGCGTAGTTCTGCTCGATGGCGACGGGGTAGCGGGCCTCGGGAGAGAGGTCGTACTCGGGGAAGACCACGGCGGCGCCGGCGCCGACGGCGAGTTCCCGGACCAGGCGGTCATGGGTGTGGGCGTTGCCGAACACCCAGCCCGCACCGTGGATGTAGAGGATCACCGGGAGGGTGTCCGCGGCGCCGGCGGGCTTGACGATGCGGGCCCGCACGCTGCCCGCCGGACCGCCCGGGACGGTGATCCACTCCTCGTCGGTCTCCGGCTTCTCGACCGGGCCGGACTGCACCTCGTCGACGGCCTCCCGCCCCTCCGCCGGAGGCAGGTCGAACAGGTACGGCGGGTTGGCTGTGGCCTCCGCGAAGGCGGCTGCCGCGGGTTCCAGCACCGGCTGGACCGGCTCTGCGGCACCGGACATATGAATCTCCCGGGGTGTTCATGGGACGCCGGTCCTTCCGGCATTTACGGCCCGCGAAGAGCGTCCGGAGTCACTTCCCGCCACGCTAAAGCCGCCGAGCGCGCGGCAATTGCCCACGGACGCACCACTGCTGTCCTTACGGTGCACGGCTACACAGGGCCTCCGCCAGACGATTCAGAGCAGAGATGAGTCAGTGCGCGGTGAGGCAAAGTCCTGTGCACTGGAGGGACATGGGGGCGCGTCCGTCGTGTCTATCGTGATGGCGAAGCAACCGCGGCCCCTCACGCACAGGGCCTGCCCTCGTACTCAGGGCACGACTAGTGTCGGTGGAATTCACTCGATTCGATTTGAGTAATTGGGTATCCGAGCGTGACTGAATCGCCAAGGTCCGCCCGCTACCGGCCCATGACTTGGATCGAATTCGTTTTCCCAGAGGGGGTTTTCCAGAGATGTCAACAATGCCCGTCGGCGGGCTGGTTCCGCACGCCATCGACGACGCCGCGGACCTCGTCGTCCGCAACGCGAAGATCCACACCGGGGATCCGGGCCGTCCGCATGCGGAAGCGCTCGCCATCCGTGATGGCGTGATCACGGTCGTCGGTGACGACAAGGACGTGGCTCCCCACGTCGGCGCAGGCACGAAGGTGGTCGACGCGCTCGGGCGACGGGTGATCCCCGGCCTCAACGACGCCCACCTGCACGTGATCCGCGGGGGCCTCAACTACGTACTCGAACTGCGCTGGGACGGCGTGCGCAGCCTGCGCCAGGGCCTGGCGATGCTGCGTGAGCAGGCCGCTCGTACCCCGAAGGGCCAGTGGGTGCGGGTGGTAGGGGGCTGGTCGGCCGAGCAGTTCGCCGAACGGCGGCTGCCGACCGTCGCCGAACTGAACGCCGCCGCCCCTGACACTCCGGTGTTCGTCCTGCACCTGTACCAGTCGGCCGTGCTGAACCGGGCGGCGCTCAAGGCCGCGGGTTTCACCAGGGACACACCCGACCCCAAGGGCGGCCAGATCGTGCGGGGCCGGGACGGGGAACCGACCGGCATGCTGCTGGCCGCTCCCAGCGCCCTCATTCTCTATTCGACCCTGGCCAAGGCGCCGGTCTTGGAGGGCGAGGACAAGAAGACCTCCACCCGCCATTTCCTGCGGGAGTTGAACAGGTTCGGCCTGACCTCGGCGATCGACGCCGCAGGCGGTTTCCAGAACTTCCCCGACAACTACGCCACCGTCATCGAACTGGCCAAGGCCGGACAGCTGTCGTTGCGTATCGCCTACCATCTTTTCCCGCAGACTCCCGGTCAGGAGATCGCCGATCTCGCCCGCTGGATCGAGATGGCCCGCCCCGAGGACGGGGACGAATGGCTGCGGCTGAACGGCGCGGGTGAGAATCTCACCTGGGCGGCGGCCGATTTCGAGAACTTCACCCAGCCGCGTCCGGAACTCGCCCCGGAATACGAGGCGGAGTTCGAGAAGGCGGTGCGCCTGCTCATGGAGAACGGGTGGGGATTCCGGCTGCACGCCACGTACGACGAGACCATCCGTCGTGATCTCGCGGTGTTCGAGAAGCTCGCCGCGGAAGGGCTTTTCCCGGCCGGAAACCGGTGGCTGTTCGACCACGCGGAGACCGTCTCGGCGGACAGCCTCGACCGTATCGCCGCGCTCGGCGGGGCGATGTCCGTGCAGAACCGGCTGTCCTTCCAGGGCGAGGCGTTCGTACGGCGCTATGGCCCCGGCGCCGCCGCGGACGCCCCGCCGATCCGGGCCATGCTGGACCGCGGGCTGACCGTGGGCGCCGGCACCGATGCCACCCGGGTCTCCACGTACAACCCCTGGGTCGCCTTGCACTGGCTCATCAGCGGTCGCTCGGTCGGCGATCTGGCGCTGCGCCCGCCGGCAAACCGCGTCGACCGGCAGACCGCGCTGGCGATGTTCACGCGCGCCGGCGCCGCACTGACCGGCGAGGAAGAGGTCAAGGGCGTGCTGCGGCCGGGGTGCTACGCGGACCTGGCGGTCCTGTCCGAGGACTACTTCGCCGTGCCCGAGCCGGACATCGCCCACATCGAGTCCCTGCTGACGGTGACCGGCGGCCGGATCGTCTACGCCGCCGCCGAGTACGAGGGCCTCGACGAGGAACTTCCCCCCGTCAGCCCGGCCTGGAGCCCGGTGGCGCACTTCGGCGGCTACCAGGCGTCCCGCCGGGCGGCTCTTGCCGGCGCCCGCCAGGCGGAGTTGCTCGGCCAGGCCGTCACCGAGTCGGAGCAGCACCGCCAGTGGCGCGTGGCGCGCGGCCTCGCCCCGGACGCCGCGAGCACCCCCTTCGATCCCTGCTTCGACCTCTGAACTCCCAGAAGCCGCCCGGCCCTTGGGCCTCACCTTCCGGGACACCCACCAGCTCCGTCCGACCCGGACGGTTCCTTGCACGGCACGGACAGCAGTCCGCGCCACCGCTTACCGAGAAAGGCTCCACTCTCATGGTCAACATCTCCGAGGTCACCGCCGCCCCCAGCCCCGACCTGCTCACCCCGGACAACTGCGCGGTGCTGTTCGTGGACCACCAGCCGCAGATGTTCTTCGGCACCGGCAGCGGCGACCGCACCGCCATCATCAACTCCACCGTGGGCCTGGCGAAGTCCGCGAAGGTGTTCGACGTGCCGGTCGTGCTGAGCACCGTGGCCGCCGAGTCGTTCTCCGGCCCGATCATGCCGCAGCTGGCCGAGGTCTTCCCTGAGCAGAAGATCATCGACCGCAGCACGATGAACGCGTGGGAGGACCTCGCCTTCGTCGAGGCGGTCAAGGCCACCGGCCGCAAGAAGCTCGTCCTCGCCGGCCTGTGGACCGAGGTCTGCGTCGTCCTGCCCGCACTGTCCGCGATCGCCCAGGGCTACGAGGTCTACGTGGTCACCGACGCGTCCGGCGGTGTCAGCCCGCAGGCCCACGAGCACGCGATCCAGCGCATGGTGCAGGGCGGGGCCGTCCCGGTGACCTGGGTGCAGGTGCTCCTGGAGCTCCAGCGCGACTGGGCCCGTACCGAGACGTACGCCGCCGTGGGCGACGTGGTCAAGGAGCACGGCGGTGCCTACGGCCTCGGGATGGTCTACGCGCAGGCCGTCATCGGCGCCCACGCCGCCGGCTGATCCCCGCGCCGGAACAAGAACGCCAGGAACAGGCAGGAACACGATGGACGCTGGACTGCTGGTCCTCCGGCTGGTGGTGGGGTTGCTCATCGCCGGGCACGGGGTGCAGAAGGTGAGTCACCTCCTCGGAGGCAACGGATTGGCGGGCGGGACCGAGGAGTTCCGCCGCGACGGCTTCCGCGGCGGCCGGCTGACCGCCCTCGTCGCGGGAGCCAGTCAGATCGGTTCCGGCCTCTTCCTGGCGGTCGGCCTGCTCACGCCCCTGGCGGCGATGGCCTCCATGGGCGTGATGACGGTCGCGGGCACCGTGAAGTGGCCCAAGGGGCTGTGGGTCCAGAACGACGGCTACGAATACCCCCTCGTCCTTGTCGTCGTCTCCGCCGGCCTGGCCCTCACCGGGCCCGGACGGTGGTCCGCGGACCAGGCGCTGAGCCTCGATCCCTGGCCGGTGTGGGTCACCGTCCCCGCGATCCTCCTGGGGCCGGCGAGCGGGCTGCTCACCCGCCTGGTGCTGCACCGGCCACCCACCGCAACGGAAGGGACGAGGTATGCGCAGGCTGCTGAGTGACGCGTTCCGCACCCTGGTACCGCGCGGAGAGGAACGTCACGGCCCGCTGCCTCCCCTGATGCTGGTCCTGACGGTGGTCACCGGGCTGGTCGACGCCGTGAGCTATCTGGCGCTCGGGCACGTGTTCGTCGCCAACATGACCGGCAACGTGGTCTTCCTCGGGTTCGCCCTGGCGGGCGACGAGAGCCTGTCCGCGCTCGCGTCCGTCGTCGCGATGGGCTCGTTCCTCCTCGGCGCGCTCGTAGGGGGCAGGCTCGGCACGCGGTTCGCCCTGCACCGCGGGCACCTGCTGCGCACGTCGACGGCCGTGCAGACGATCCTGGTCGCGGTCACCGTGGTGGTCGCCGCCGTATCGGACGGCCGGGTCACCCCCGGCGTCCAGTACACCCTGATCGTTTTCCTGGGACTCGCCATGGGCCTGCAGAATGCGGTCGCCCGGCGCCTGGGCGTTCCCGACCTCACCACGACCGTCCTGACCCTGACCCTGACGGGCCTGGCAGCGGACTCCACCCCGGCCGGCGGCGAAGCGCCACGCCCCGGCCGCCGGATCCTCTCCGTGCTCGCCATGTTCCTCGGCGCCCTCGTCGGAGCCCAGCTCGTCCTGCACGGCCATCTCGCCCTCACCCTGGGCCTGACGCTGGTGCTGCTCGCGGTCACCTCCGTGATCATCCATCGCCTCTCGACCGCTGATGCCGCCTGGCTCCAGCCTCCGCTCTGAACAACGCACCGGCCCACCGGTGGCACCGCGCCGAGGGAACACACCCTGTGCGCTGACGGTCGACAACGACCGGTGGGCCGGTCCTGGTTTCCACACGACAACAGCCGCTTGGCATACGCGACACCTGCCGGAGTCAACGCGTCCGCACCCCCCCCGTATGGACTGCCATGAGCACCGCACCATCCTCCACACCCACGCAGTCCCCGAAGCCGGATTCGGCATGGGCGCCGCTCGCAGCGCGCGTCTTCCGGGCGCTGTGGATCGCCCAGTTGGTCTCCAACATCGGCAGCTGGATGCAGATGGTGGGCGCCCAGTGGCTGCTGATCGGGCACGACGCGGCACTGGTGACGCTCGTCCAGACGGCTTCCAGCCTGCCCGTCGTACTCCTGGCTCTGCCCTCGGGCGTGGTCGCCGACCGCTACGACCGTCGCAGGGTGCTCCTGGCCGCGCAGTTGGCCATGCTCGTGGTCTCCGGCGCGCTGACCGCGCTGGCCCGCGCCCTCGGGCCCGCCGTGGGCGGAGTGGTCGTGGCAGCGGCAGGCGCGGGGTGGGTGTTCGCCTTCAACGCCGCCTCCTATCTCGGCATCGCCGCCGTCCTGCTGCTCTGGCGGCCTCCCCGGACGGTTGTGCCCGCCCCCAGCGGCGAGAAGCTGCTGACCGCCCTCGACGCAGGCCGTCGCTACGTGTGGTACGCACCCGGCATCCGCCGGGTCCTCCTGCGCATGATCCTGTTCATCCCTGGTGGCGCCGCCCTGTGGGCGCTGCTGCCGCTCGTCGCGAGCCGCTCCCTGCACCTGGGCTCGGGCGGCTACGGGCTGCTGCTGGGCGCGGTCGGCGTCGGAGCGGTCGCGGGCGCGTTCGTGCTGCCCCGCAGCAACCGGGTGCTCGGCGCCAACGGCACCCTGGGCAGCGGGTGCCCGAACCGGTGTCGACCCCGGCTTCGAGCACGGCCTTCTCGTCGACACCGGACCTGTCCGTAGGGCCGACACGCTGCTGCATCCGGCGGAGTTGGGATACGCCGACACCGGAAACGACACCTTGGCGCCAGAACGCGTCCGCACGATTCGGCACGGTCGAGGGCTACGGCGGCGACCGCCTCCCCGCACCGGCCCTGCCGAACGCCGTCATCGCACCGCGTGGAAACCCACCGCGCCGCTGACCCGCCCCAACCGAAAGAATCCCCATGCCCAAGCCGTCCGCCACTCCGACCATCGAACGGGTGGAAAGACAGCACCGTTACGAAATCCTCGTCGACGGAAAGCGCGTCGGTCTGACCACCTACTGTGACCGTGGTGAGCAGCGGGTCTTCTTCCACACGGAAGTAGACAACGCCTTCGCCGGCCAGGGCCTGGCCGCGCAGCTGGTCCATGAGGCGCTCACCGATGTGCGAGCTACAGGCAAGCGCATCGTGCCGGTCTGTCCTATGTGGCCAAGTACCTGACCAGGCATGAAGAGTTCAGCGATATCACCGACCCGGTGACCCCGGAGGTCTCCAGTGGCTGGACACGGAGCTGGGCTGACCGCCGGGTTGATCCGCTGGCATCCGCACAGGCGGTCCCGTGCCTGTCGTCTTTCGACCACACCGCTCTCCCCGTCGCAAGGGCGGAACGTTGACACCGCCCGGAGTGCCTCTTCTCGGGCGTGAACCTTCGGCGGGGCGATGTAGAGCGAGCGGCTCGAGTCCGTTGAACAGGACGGCAGACAGGTGGTTCTCCCGCCCCAGCGAGTACGCCATGTCCGACTCCTCCGAAATACGCGATCGTTCACAGAAGGCGATCACGTCTCCGCCGACGTTGGCCTCACTCCTGCGCACCGGTCGGGGCGCGGTTTCGGCGCCTGACGCCATGTCAACGGTACTTCGGTGGGTGGCTGGCTTCTTTCCTCACGGCGCCCTGTGCTGTGCCGGTACTGCACAGCACAGGACGTGCCCGTCCGCTCCCGCGATTTCTGCCTACTTTTCTGCCTGGAGATGGAAGAGGTCCGCTGCTTGGCTGTTCGGTGCGGGCGGGAAACCCGGGCCTCGCCGAAGCGGTCCGGTTGCGTTCCAGCGAGGTCGCTGCCCGTACGACGAGCCGTCCGGCCCTGCCGGGCACCGGTCGCAGCCTTCCGGGGAGGTGGTGCGGCCGTCCGTCCTGTTCCCGTTCGTTCCAGCCCCGGAGTCAGTTCCTGTGGGGGAGAGCACCTTGAGCTTGATGTTGACGACCGCCTCCGTGCCGGACCTGGACAAGGTCGCATACTGGAACAACGCGGTGAGCAGGACGCTGGTGCCGATGACGGTCGCACCGCGGGGCGACGGCCCGTTCGACGGCCGGATCGCCACCGACCGCCTCGGGTGCCTGCGGGTCTCCACCATGGAGGCCGACGCGGAGCGGGTCAGCCGCACTCCGGCACTGATCGCCCGATCGTCCGAGGCGCTGGTGGCGGTCGGTGTCCAGGTATCGGGCACGGCCACCTTCATCCAGGACGGCCGACGAGCCGAGGTGGGCGAGGGCGACCTCGTGGTGTACGACACGACCCGGCCGTACTCCTTCGACTACCCGGAGCGGTTCACCACGCACGTCTTCCAACTGCCCCGCCACATGCTGGGCGTGCCGGACAGCGACATCCTTGAGGTCTCCGGCACCGTCATCGGCCCCACGGACGGCTTCGGAGCGGTGCTGCAGCCCTTCCTGAGCACGCTGGCCACCTCGGCACACTCGTACTCCCCCGCCGTCGGAGGCAAGCTGGCCAACAGTGTCATCGACCTCTTGGCCACGCTGGTGGCGGAGCGGACCCGGCAGGTACCCGCGGATGCGGATACAGCCGGAAGCCACTTCGTGCTGCGCATCCGCAACCACATCGACCGAAAGCTGGGCGACCCGGCTCTGTCCCCGGAGGCCATAGCGAAGGCGCACCACATCTCCGTCCGTTACCTGCACCGGCTCTTCGAGGGTGAGGGGATCACCGTCGGCCGGCTCATCCAGCAGCGCCGCCTTGAGGAGTGCGCACGTGAACTGGCCCGCCGCGGCAGGACGGCCCCCACCGTGTCGGCGGTGGCTCAGCGATGGGGCTTCGTCAGCCCCGCTCACTTCAGCCGCGCCTTCCGCGCCGCCTACGGCGTCTCCCCCCGCGAATGGCGCACCCTGCGCACCGCCCAGGACGACGTCGGGCGGTCCCCGGGGGGCGCGCCGACGCCGTCGTGCACGGTGGCCGACCGACCGGGAGCTGGCCTCCCGCCGTCCAGCTCGTAAGGTGCCAGCTCGGAACCGTGCGCGCGGCCCTGTGCCTGCGGCGGCAGTGCCCCGGCCCGGCAGCCGCAGCATCGCGTTCCGCCTCTCGGCCAGACGCCCGGTGCACCGAACAATCCTTTCGCTTCAAGTTCCCTTAGCCCTCTCGGCAGGAGACCTGTGACCGACCTCTCCCCCTCGTTCGTCCGACACCCGCTCTTGGACCACCCCACCAGAGCGTTCGTGGACAGGCACACCTGCCCACCGTCGACGCACGAACCGGACCTGGAACAGGCCCGGCTGGACCTGGCCCGTCTCCAGGGGAAGGACGACCCCGACCCCCTCGACAAGGAGGACACCTCCACGGAGTGGTTCGCACTGCCGGGCGGGCCGACCGGTCACGTACGGGTGAAGGTGGTCAGGCCCGCCGACAGCGTCGGCGAGATCCCCGTCGTGCTGTTCCTGCACGGGCTGGGCTGGGTCCTGGGCGACGCCGGCACCCATGAGCGGCTGGTACGCGCGTTCGCCCTGGGCACGGACGCGGCCGTGGTCTTCGTCGACTACGAGCGTGCCCCCGAGGCGCAGTACCCGGTCGCCGTCGAGCAGTGCTACGCGGTCGCGAAGTGGATCCGCGAGCGAGGCGGCGAGATCGGTCTGGACGGAAGCCGGATGGCCGCGGTGGGCGACTCGGCGGGCGGCAACCTGGTGGCGGCGCTGACCCTGCTCGCCAAGGAGCGCGGAGGGGTGCGGCTGCTGCAGCAGGTGCTGCTCTGCCCGGTCACCGACGCGGACTTCGACACCCCCTCGTACCGGGAGTTCGCCAAAGGCTACTTCCTCGGCCGCGAGACCATGCGCTGGTTCTGGGACCAGTACCTCCCCGACGTACGGCAGCGCAGCGAGGCCACCGCGTCACCGCTGCAGGCTTCCCTCGAGCAGCTCACCGGACTCCCCCCGGCGCTGGTGATCACCAGCGAGGCCGACGTGGTACGCGACGAGGGCGAGGCCTACGCGGCGAAGCTCCGTGCGGCCGGCGTCGCGGTGGTCTCCATGCGCTACCACGGGACAATTCACAGCTTCATGGTGCTCGATCTGCTACGCGACACGGACGCCGCCCGCGCCGCCCTCATGCAGGCCCTCGACACCGTACACGTGGCCCTGCACCGGCATCGCGGCTGATTCCTTCCGCCTTCCGCTCCGGGCAGGTGCACGAAGGGGCGCCCAGGCCACATCCCCCGTGCGCGAGCAGGCAGGTACCGCCGCCCGTACCGGGGTGGCTTCGGGGTGCGGCCGCGCGACGGAGAACGGACCGGTACGAGCCGCAGAACACGCCCGAGAGACGAGGAAGACCACTGTGGAACCCTTCAAGATCGTGGCTGTTTCGGCCGCCTCAGCCAGCCCTCGTCGACACGCCTGCTGGCCGACCGGCTCGCCGAGGCGACCCGACAGTCGCCCGAGGACCGGTCGCCCCGCCCGCCCCGTTCGACGTCCAAGTCGTCGAGTTGCGCGAGCTGACCGCGCGGCGGCAGGCGTTGCTCACTCGGCGGGCAGCGAGTCCAGGAGCTGCTGTGCGGTCTCCAAGTCTTTGCTGTCGGCCGCGTCGCCGAGGGCGAGGGCCTGACGGAGGCAGGAGCGGGCTTCCTCGGTTTCTCCCAGTTCGATCAGGGCCTCTCCCAGATGCAGTAGCACGCTGCCCTTCATGTGGGGAATGCCGATGCGGTTGGTCTGGGCTACAGCATTGCGATAGTGGCCGGCGGCCTCGCGCCACCGCCGCAGGGCGGCGTAGTCACGACCGAGTGAGTGGGCCACCGTTGCACGGGTGATGTCGGCAACGTGCCCGCGCACCGGGGACTCGGGTGCATCAAGGAAGGCGATGATGCGCTCATGCTGGTACAGGGCTTCCTCGGCACGGCCGAGCATGCGCAGGGAGACTCCGTAGGTCAGCATGGCGTTCAGCCAGGTCCCGTGATCACCGACGCCGTCCAACAGGTCGATGGCGGCGAGAGACTTGTCGGCGGCCGCCTGGGCCTCGTCGAGGTGCCTGTGCGCGATTGCCGCATGCGCCAGTGCTGAGGCTTGCTGGGAAGCGTCGTGGGCGCGGCGCGCGTATTCCAGCGCTTCGTCGGCCCGTTCGATGGCCTCACGGGGCCGGGAATCGTAGGAGAGGGCCCAGGAGCACATGTTGAGGTGGAAGGCCTGCATGTACGGGTCGTCAAGTGCGGCAGCGGCCTCGCTGGCCAAGCGAAAGACCTCGGGCCAGTGTCCCCAGAAGACCCACAGGTCGCAGAACCATTCCATGGCATAGGCGGTCTCCACGACCCGGGTGTGCTCACCCCTGTGGGCGGCGCTGCGCAGCGCGGCGAGCCAGGCGGGGGCTTCGCCCTGGAGCCAGGTCCGGGCCTCCTCGGCGCTCTCCAGCGGGACCAGGCCCTGCCAGGAGGACGGCGGCGCCCCGTACTTGGGCTTGTACCAGCGGCCGGCGACCAGGGCGGTGTCCAACAGCCACGTTCGCAGCCGGTCCTCGGCCGCTTCCCGCTCGCCGGGATCCTCCTCGCGGGACAGCCGGGCACGGGCGAACAGCCGCAGCAAGTCGTGCAGCTGGTAGCGGCTGGTGAAGGCGGTCTGCAGCAGTCCGGCCTCGACCAGCTCCTCCATCACATCCTCGGCCTCGAAGACGCCGGTCGCGGTCAACGCGGCGCCGTAGGCGGCGGTCATGTCCGGCCCCGGAACCAGGCTCAGCAGGCGCAGCATCCGGGCGGCCTGGCCGGTCAGCTGCCGATAGGACAGCTCGAACGCCGCCTCCACCCGCACATCACCGGCAGCAAGCGCACCCAGGCGGCGCTCCTCGTCGGCCAGACGGCGAACCAGGTGGGCCACGCTCCATCCAGAGCGGACCGTCAGCCAGTTCGCAGCCACCCGCAAAGCCAACGGCAGACGCCCGCACAGCTCCGCCACCTGCGCCACAGCCTCGGCTTCCGCATTCGCCCGCTCCGCGCCGAGGATCCGGCGCAGCAGCTCGACCGCCTCCGCCTGTGCCATCTCCGACAGCGCCAGCCGTTCGACATCCTCCAACCCCGACAGGGGCCGCCGGCTGGTGACCAGCACCAGACTCCTCCCGCCCGCGGGCAGCAACGGACGGACCTGCCCCTCGTCGCGGGCGTTGTCCAACACCACCAGGCACCGGCGCTCACCCAGCAGCGCCCGCAGCAACCCCGCACGACCCTGCGCATCCTCCTGCGCCAGTCGGCGGTCCGACACCCCGAGGGCCTTCAGCAGCTTCAGCAGCGCCTCGCCCGGGTCCACAGGGCCTTCCACCCCGTGCAGGTCCACCACAAAGCACCCGTCAGGGAACTCCTCCGCCAGATCCGCTGCCGCCTTCAGCGCCAGCGTCGTCTTCCCGCACCCCGGAGGACCCGAGACGACCGACACCGACACCCCCACGCCGGCGCGGGCCCGTTCCGCCGCCTCCCGCAAAAGCGCCAACTCCGGGCCACGCCCCGTGAAGTCCCCCACCGATCGCGGCGGCACAGCCGTCCCCGCCACCCTCACCGCACGCGTCGGACGCCCCGCCCGAGCAGCGGCCAGCAGCGCCTCCCGATCCGCCTCCGCAAGCCCCAGCCCGTCCGCCAGCGCCACCACCGTACGCCGCTGCGGAACCCGGCTGCGCCCCCGCTCCATGTCGCCGATCGCCCGGACACTCACCCCCGACGCCTCAGCCAACTCCTCCATCGTCAAACGGCCCCGATGCCGCAGACCACGCAGAACAACCCCGAACGACTTCTCCCCGGACATGACCCCACCCCGTTCTCCCCGACGGAAGAATACGGCGTGCTTCTCCAGGCCCAGCCTCAGGGCGGCGGCAGCAGCCGCCCCCGCGACCCCGTCACCACTGAACCGCCGACGCCCCCCTCTCCTGGGGCCTGGTCGCCGCGTCCGGCCACTCATCAGTCCCGATGTGGAGCGCTACGGTTACCAGCCGGCCGGCACTGCCGCTGCGGCATACCCCTCCGCCGGGAACCGGGTCTTGCCACTGCCCGGAGCCCCCTCAACGCACACGACCCCGCCGTGGCCACGGGCAAGAGCGGTGAGTCGTGCCTCAGTGAATGCCAGTTCCTCGTCCCGGCCGCGGACCGGCGCCTGTATGGCATCCGTTCTGCCGGCAGGGGGACCGCTTCGTAATCCGGTCCACGTGCCATCCCGAAAAGCCGTGGCCGCACGGAATGCAGCTCTGGCAGGCGTGCGGCGCAGTGAATCTGCACGCAGCATGCCATATGGGAGCCGGAACGGCTGGAGTGTCTTTCGAGGCAGAGGTGCTCGTCTCCGGAGAGCCGGGGGCGGTGACCTGCTCGGGCCGGGGTGGCCGGACCTGTCGTCACTGTGCGGAGCGGCCGCCTACTCAGTGTTCCGAGGCCCAGTACAGGCGCGCCGGGAGGGGCACGACCGCGCCCAAGACAGTGACCACCCTCCAGCCGCCGGAGTGGTAGACCAGCGATCCGACCCGGGAACCCAGGGCGCCACCGCAGAACTGCCCCGGGGAGCCTGGACCGGAAAACACGACCGGATCACTGGACGGATGCCGCGAGAGGACGTGCTCTCTCAGTGACCCGCCGGGGCCTCAGTCGAAGCGCAGGTCGGAGAGCTGCCGTTCGAGCGCGGTGATGTCGTCCTCGGGCGTCTCCTCGGCCGGGCGGGCAGCCATCACGGCGGCAAGCTCTCCGGCCGCCCGCCGTATGCGTGCGGGCAGGCCCTCGGTGTACTCGTCGCCGCCGGATCCCCAGTCCTCGGAGGCCGCGTACACCGCGGTGGGTACGACGGTCGCGCGCAGGTAGGCGAAGAGCGGGCGCAGGGCGTGGTCCAGGACCAGGGAGTGGCGGGCCGTGCCTCCCGTCGCCGCGACGAGGACCGGCTTGCCGGTGAGGGCATCGGGGTCGATCAGGTCGAAGAAGGACTTGAACAGTCCGCTGTAGGAGGCGGTGAACACGGGGGTCACGGCGATCAGGCCATGGGCGCCCGTCACGGCGTCGATGGCGGCAGCCAGTTGCGGCGGAGGAAATCCGGTCACGAGGTTGTTGGCGACGGCGACGGCCAGTTCCCGCAGCTCGACGACATCGACCTGCACGTCGTGGCCCTGGTCGGCCAGATAAGCGCGGGCCGACTCGGCGAGACGGTCGGCGAGCAGACGGGTGGAGGACGGGGTGCTCAGCCCCGCGGACACGGCAACCAGCTTCATGCCGCGGCCACCTCCTGAACGGCCCGCAGGGACGTGTGGGTGGGAGCGTCCGGCACGTCGGCCGGGCGGCCGATGGCGAACTCCTTCCGCAGCACGGGCACCACTTCTTCGCCGAGGATGTCGATCTGTTCCAGCACGGTCTTCAGGGGCAGCCCCGCGTGGTCCATGAGGAAGAGTTGCCGCTGGTAGTCGCCGACGGTCTCGCGGAAGGACAGCGTCCGCTCGATGACCTGCTGGGGAGAGCCCACCGTCAGCGGAGTCTGCTCGGTGAACTCCTCCAGCGAGGGGCCGTGCCCGTAGACGGGCGCGTTGTCGAAGTAGGGGCGGAACTCGCGTACGGCGTTCTGGGAGTTCTTCCGCATGAAGACCTGCCCACCGAGGCCGACGATGGCCTCCTCGGGCCGGCCGTGACCGTGGTGGGCGTACCGCCGCCGGTACAGCTGGACCATCCGCCTGGTGTGCTCGGCGGGCCAGAAGATGTTGTTGTGGAAGAACCCGTCGCCGTAGTACGCGGCCTGCTCGGCGATCTCCGGCGAGCGGATCGAGCCGTGCCACACGAACGGCGGGACCCCGTCCAGCGGCCGGGGCGTGGACGTGAACCCCTGCAGCGGCGTGCGGAACTTGCCCTCCCAGTTCACGACGTCCTCGCGCCACAGGCGGCGCAGCAGCGCGTAGTTCTCCTTGGCGAGGTTGATGCCCTGGCGGATGTCCTGGCCGAACCACGGATACACCGGGCCGGTGTTGCCGCGCCCCATCATCAGGTCGACCCGGCCGTCGGCCAGGTGCTGGAGCATCGCGTAGTCCTCGGCGATCTTCACCGGGTCGTTGGTGGTGATCAGCGTCGTGGCGGTGGACAGCATCAACTTCTCGGTACGGGCGGCGATGTAGCCGAGCATCGTGGTCGGGGACGACGGTACGAACGGCGGGTTGTGGTGCTCACCGGTCGCGAAGACGTCCAGGCCGACCTCCTCCGCCTTCAACGCGATGGCGACCATCGCCTTGATGCGCTCGCGCTCCGACGGGGTACGGCCGTTGGTCGGGTCGGGGGTCACGTCCCCCACCGAGAAAATTCCGAACTGCATGTGTGGGCCTCTTCGTTCCTGCAACTGTGTGTGTTCCGGAAATGTAGGCATCCGTCAGGCGGCCGCCATGCTGTGAGTGCAGAGGAGCTTGCCCGTCAGCGCCCTCTCTGGGCCTGCGTGATGGGCCCTGCCTGTGCGAGCCGCAAGTGTGCGGCGTCGGAAAAGTGCACGGGCGCTCGGAGGCAACGTCGTACCTGGTCTGCGGCCTGGCGTGTCTGTGCCACAGGGTGCGATCGCGTCCCTCCCCCCTGACCGGCTCGGCCGCCGCAACGGACGCGGCAGGCGGCAGCTGCCCCGGCGAAGGCCTACCAGGGCAATGAGGCGTCCACCGATCCTGCCGCTCGACGAGCCGATGACCGCCTGGACCGCCCCACCGACGAGGCGCTCCAGGCCGCACTGCCCAAGGCACTACCCGAGACCGCATTGGTGATTGCCCTGCAGGAGCAGAACCTCAACCGGTTGGACAACGCGCCGACCGCCGTCGTACGACTCAGCCAGTCCCTCGACCTGCTGCAATCCGGCACGCAGACGGCGAGCCAGCGCTGGGGAGACCACGGTCACAGGCGCAGCGCAGGGGGAACGCGAACTGCCCCACCGGCTCTCCGGACGGGCAGTTGGCGAACGTAGGCCCTGCGCACTACGGGACGACGGTCCGGCGCCGGGTCACTTCCGCAGGAAGGTGAGGAGTGCCGCGTTGACCTCCTCCGCGTGGGTCCACAGCAGGCCGTGCGGAGCGCCCTCGATCTCCACGTAATCGGCGGACGGGAGCGCCTTGTGGAACGGCTGCGCGGTGCCCTCGGCGGGCAGGATGCGGTCGGCCGTGCCATGCAGGATCAGGGCCGGCACGTCGATGGCGGGGATGTCGGCCCGAAAGTCGGTGTACCAGGTCGACGGCGCGGCGGCGGCGGCGAAGAAGCCACCGCCCGCGGCGACGTTCCAGCTGTTGCGGACGGCCTCCTCACTGATCCTGGTGCCGAGGTTCTCGTCGAGGTTGTAGAAGTCCTTGTAGAAGTTGGTGTAGTAGGCGTAGCGGTCCGCCTTGACGGCCGCGACGACCCCGTCGAAGAACTCCTTCGGGGCCACCCCGTCCGGGTTGTCGTCGCTCTTGAGCAGGCACGGCTCCAGCGAGGCCAGGAAAGCGACCTTGGCGACCCGTGCGGAGCCATAGGTGGACACGTACCGGGCGACCTCACCGGTGCCCATCGAGAACCCGACGAGGACCGCGTCCCGCAGGTCGAGGGTCTCCATCACGGTGTTCAGGTCGGCCGCGAAGGTGTTGTAGTCGTAGCCGGTCGTCGGCTGGCTGGACTGTCCGAAACCGCGACGGTCGTAGGTGATCACGCGGTAACCGGCGTCGAGCAGAACGGCACTCTGCCGCTCCCAGGAGTGGCCGTCGAGCGGGAAGCCGTGGATGAGGACGACCGGCTGCCCGGTTCCGTGGTCCTCGTAGTAGAGGTCGATGGTGGTGGAGTTCTCTTGGCCCACGGTGATGAACGGCATGCGTTGCTACCTCGTTTCCAAATGTCTGACAGGGAACTCGGTCACGCTAGGCCGGACGCCGCGCCGCCAGTTGTCACGTAGCGCACCACTCCTTGCCCGCAGACGCAGAGATCACGGACGTGGACAGGCCAAGGACCGGGCGTTGACAGGCGATGCGCCCTCTGCCTTCCTTCCTGCTGTTCCGTTCGTGCCCGGGTCGTCGCTTGCCGGATTTCCTAACCTGACCGCAGCATCCGGCTGCCAGTCCATGCGGGGCAGGCGGAAGATCCTTTGTGCGGCGATGGCCAGCGGAGCGTCGGCGACCGACGACAACGCCGCAGATGGGCGTGCCAGCCCCCGCGTCTCCGGCATGATCCGCCGGACAGGCCCTAGGCCATGCACCGAGGACCGCCCTGCGCGCGTCCGGCTGCAGAGGGGCGTGGGTCGTGGTGCCATGGCGTGGCCCTACCGACCCCAGACCAACGGCAGGTCGAGCGCTTCAAAACCACACCCTGCTGAACGAGTGGGCGTGCGCGAAGCCATACCCGCTCAGAGCAGTGCGACGTAAGGCCTCCCGAAGTGGCTGCATTCCTCCAATCGCCACTGCGGACTCACCACGCTCGCAGGCCCGCGTCCCCGTCCTTCAGGGCAACGCACCCAGCTCGGAGCAACGAACCAAGATCATCCCGTGGGACTTTTCAGGGATTTTCAGCTCCGTCCGAGGGACTTTTAGCCGCGTAACACGGCAAGGGCCTGACAGACCCGAAAGAGCCTCCGCCGCAGGTCAGAGGCCATTTCCGAGGTAAAGCCGCAGGTAGCGGCAGACGAGTCGGGCTGTACGCCGGGGACAGTCCCACATTCTGCGGGCCTATGGCTTGACCTGCACACTTGTCCTCTTGCCGGGGTCCAATGCACAACTGGTACACAACGTGACAGGCCAGTGCCGGGCAGTGGAGCCGCATGTGCTGCCCATCCGGGTGTCGTGGGGCCGCCTGTGCGGGGCCCGGTGGCGCAGCAGATCGCCGGTGCCGGCGAACAGCCACTGGAACAGGTCCGTCTGGTCGGCGGATTCGGGCGGAACCCGCCCGTCGGCAGTGCTCAACGTGCAGCGGTACGACGAGACGCGGGCTGGCTGACACGGACATGGCATACTGTCGACGCTTGGCTGCGGGGGCCGGGATGCCTTCGCCGTGCGCGGTGGAACAGCCCTGTAGGCCAGGTTCTCTGGAACCACCCGTGTCATGGAGTGAGGTGGGGGGAACGGATCGTCGTGCGATCAGGCCTGTGCGGACGAGGGCCCGTCTCATGAACTCGGTCCTGGACACGTCCCTCATACCGCAGCAGGACCGGGAGGAGACCATCCGCTCGGCGCTGTGGGAATCCTTCGTACGGGTCGATGTCGACCACCACCGTCCGGCCAGGGACATCTCCGTGCGGATGGGGCTCGACGCTGTCGGGCCGATCCGGATCTGCTCGGCGGAGTCGACGGCGGTCACCGTGCGCCGGACGAGTCGGCTGGCGCGGGAGGACGAGGAGCCAGCGGTCTTCGTCGGACTGCAGATGTCGGGGACCAGCCTGGTGGAACAGCACGGCCGCCAGTCCCTGCTGCGGCCGGAAAACCTCACGGTGTACGAGTCGATCGCGCCCTACACCTTGCATTTCGGCCGGGCCCTCGACCACCACTTCCTGCGCATCCCCCGGGCGGTGCTCGCGCTCCCCGACCTGGCGCTGCGCGACATCGCCGCGATCCCGCTCGGCTCCGACAACCCCGTCGCGCGCCTGGCCTTCCGGTACTTCGCCGAACTGGCCGTCAGCGAGGACACGCGCGGCGGGGTGTACGCCGAGGCGATCGTCCAGCCGAGCATCGAGCTACTGCGGGCCGCCGTGACGTCCCAGCTCGGCACGTCCCGGGTCAATCGTGCGGCGCTGGAGGCGTCTC
The DNA here is from genome assembly GCF_042731325.1 of Streptomyces sp. NPDC059866. NCBI lineage: Bacteria > Bacillati > Actinomycetota > Actinomycetes > Kitasatosporales > Streptomycetaceae > Streptomyces > Streptomyces sp. NPDC059866. Next base: position 76,663 of record NZ_JBHWJT010000007.1, read on the forward strand.
TCGGGCTGCGGATCATCCAGTACGTCCGGATGAACCTCGCCGACCCGACGCTGTCGGCCGCGCGGATCGCCGCCGCGCACGGCATCTCGGTGCGGCATCTCTACACGGTGCTCGCCCAGTCGGGGATCAGTCTCGGCGACTGGATCCGCTCCCACCGGCTGGCGGAGTGCAGACGGGAGCTGGCCGGACCGGGCGGGCGTCTGCGGACCATCGCGGGAATAGCCCGGAGCTGGGGTTTCCCGGACCCGACCCACTTCAGCAAGGCGTTCAAACGGGCGTACGGCATCTCGCCGCGGGACTGGCGGGAGCACCACCATCCCGGGCCGTCGAGGCGCGGGTCCGGCCGGGGCGCCCGGACGGCGGACGTGTCCTGACGCCGGCGCTCACCCGCCGAGCCGTATCCGGCCCCCGGCCCCCGCGTACGCGGGCGGGCCGGACACGGCCGTGATCACACCGCGAAGTTGGCGCAAGACGTCGGTGCCCGCCGGTGCGAACCTGGCGTCGTTGACGCTTGGGCCTCGGTAACACAAACGGAACCGACGGTATCGATGAGCTTGATCTCGAACAGAGGGAGGACCCCGGCGGCATCACCGGAGTCCTCCGTCGTGGTGGGGTGGTCACAGGGCGGCCTTCCGGTGTGAAGTACGCGAGGAGGTGTCCGGAACTGCCGCTTGAGCTGCCTCGATGCGTCAGCTGCTGAGCTTGGCACAGTAGGCGTGTGCTCCGCTGCTGGTCCGGTGCGACCAGTTCATCGCGCTGCGGGTTTCCGGTCCGTATTCGCCGTCCACGCCGACGCCGAGACGCTGCTGAACGGAAACTACCGCAGCCCTGGTTGCGGGACCGTACGCACCGTCTACGGCCAGTCCCGCCCCGTAGCACTTGTTCAGCGAGAACTGAAGTGCACTCACTCCGCTGTTCTGACTCCCGTACTTGAGGTAGCACCAGTAGGGATCGGCAGGAGCGTAGTTCTGGTGCGGCAACAGGATGTGATAGCTCCCCTTGGCGAACTGCTTGGAGGTGTTGCATTCGTAGTTCGCAACAGCTGCGGCAGACGATGCGGTAGCAATCGCGCCGCCCAACAGGCCGGCAAGCAAGGCACCGACCGACAGGATGCTCGCGGAACGCTTCTTCATGCGTTTCTCTCTTCGATGCGGGGGTGAGCGCACAGGCGCAGGTCACGTGTGCCGTGAAGCGCGCCGCCTGTTCGGCGGTGGCGGTGCGCCGCACGGCAGGAGACTAGACGCCGGTACCGGCGCGGACTTGGTCGTGCGTGCACAGAACTTGGCCAGTCGTGCGGAGGGCCGTCGCCACCGCGGTCCTCGCCGAACTCCACGACGAATGGATGGACGCCCTCCATCCCGATGCCCCGATCGTTCTCGCAGCAGCGTCAGACGACTGATCACTTGCACCACGCGCAGGACACCACCCGCGCCCGGTGACCGGGGAGTGGGTTGGCGTCGCCTGCCAGACCTGCGCGTCAGCGTCCGCTCGGTGCAAGCGATGGAGAAAGGCGTGGGACAAGGGCGGTCCACGCGCTCTGCGGTCACAGGGGCCTGCCGCGCACGGCTGGGAGGGGAGGTGGGGCTGCCGCGGCTACACCCGTATGGGCCCCTCAGCCCCGGCGGCGTGCCCATCACGCTCCAGGGGAGTGCCGCCCCAGTGCACAATCAGTGCACACTCCCGTGGGAACACCCGGGAAATCCGCGGGTCGAAGCGGGAAGTCCGTCCCGACGCGGAACGGCCCCGATCGGGGAGTTTCCCAGGTCGGGGCAGTGAAGACAGACGAGTCAGGCTGTACGCCGGGTTCTGTTCCCCCGGGCCCTCGCGGGCCCGGAGGCGACGGCCATCCATCTAGGGCCGGCGTTGCCGTCGGCCTCGTGCGGTCTACCCGCGGACTCGGGCGGGCAGCCCTCGAACGTCCGCGCAGAGCGCGTTTTACGACGCTCCTTTTGACCTTGCTCCGGGTGGGGTTTACCTAGCTGCCCAGGTCACCCTGGGCACTGGTGGTCTCTTACACCACCGTTTCACCCTTACCGAGGGCCGAAGCCCCCGGCGGTTTGCTTTCTGTGGCACTGTCCCGCGGGTCACCCCGGGTGGCCGTTAGCCACCACCCTGCCCTGTGGAGCCCGGACGTTCCTCGGGAAGCCCCGCTAAGGGGACTCCACGCGGCCGTCCGCCCGGCTCGTCTGCCGTGTCGACCATGGTACCGGGCGTGTGCGCTTCGTCGGACCGGCAGCCGTGGCCAGGACCGAGCCCGTCAGGATCAGCGCGAAGGCGACCGCGATCGAGGCCGTCAGGGGCTCGTTCAGGAGGACGGCGCCCGCCGTCACCGCCACCGCCGGGTTCACGTACGTGATCACCGTGGCCCTCGTCGGGCCCGCCTCCTTGATCAGTTCCAGGAACGCGACGAAGGCTATCGCCGTGCAGATCACGCCCAGGGCCACCAGGGCGGCCAGGGCCTGCGTGGACGGCATCTCCGCGGGCCAGGTGGCCGCCGCCGCGGGGGCGTAGACCAGCGCCGACAGGGTCAGACAGGGCGCTATGAGGTGGAGCGACGGGACGTCCTTCAGGTGGCGGGCGGCTATCAGGGGAGCCGTCGCGTAGCCCAGCACCGTCAGCAGCACCTCCGCCAGGGAGCGCGCGTCGCCGCCCGTCAGATGGGGGGGCGGTCAGGACCGCCACTCCTGCCAGGCCCAGGGACAAGCCCGTGATGCGGCGGGCGCCCAGCCGTTCCGCCGCGCCGAAGAAGCGGGCCAGGACCACGCCGACGATCGGCACGCCTGCGATCAGCAGGCCCGCCGTGGAGCTGGACAGATGGCGCTCGGCGTCGGTCAGGGTCCACCAGGGGCCGATGATCTCGATGCACGCGAAGGCCAGCATGGGCTTCCAGTGCGCCCGTACCGTGCGGGTCAGGCCTCCCTGACGGAGGGCGAACGGGAGCAGAAGCGCCGCGCCCAAGGCGCACCGCGTGAAAACCACCATCGACGGGGACATCTCGTCCACCGCCACCTTGATCAAGAGGTAGGGGATGCCCCAGACCACTCCCATGAGGGAGAACAGGAACCAGCCGCGTGCAGTCATGCGGGGAGTGTCGGTCCGGTCAGTCCCTGTTGTCTTGAACGCTGTTGCGGTACGCCGCCGGCGTCACCGCCAGCACCCGCCGGAACCACCTGGTCAGGTGCGCTTGGTCCGCGAAGCCGACCAGGCCCGCGACCTCCGCCGGGCGCAGCCCGGACTCCAGCAGGCGGCGGGCCCGGTGCACCCGGTACTGGGCCAGCCAGGCGTACGGCGGTATCCCCATCGTCGTGCGGAAGGCCCGTAGGAGCTGGTAGCGGGACAGGCCCAGTTCGGCGGCGAGGTCGGCCAGGGAGGGGGGTGCGAGGAGTTCGTCGGCGAGGCGGTCGCGTACGGCGTGGGCGATGCGGTCGGCGCCGGGGACGGTGTCGTCGGTCGCGCGGGCCGTGGAGTGGCGGCGGGCCAGGGCCGTGAGCAGCCAGGGCAGGCGGGACTCGGCCTCCAGCGGGTCGGGGCAGCGGGCGATGTCCGTGTGCGCGGCGCGCAGGGCACGGGCGAGTTCCGGATCGTCGAGGACGGGCTCGCGGAAGTGCGGGAGCCCGCCGAAGGTGCCGTCGCCCAGCAGGGACGGGTCCGTGTACAGGGCGCGGTAGGCGTAGCCGTCGGGGGCGGCGGGGCCGCCCGTGTGCATCTCGCCGGGTTCGAGGACGACGATGGAACCCGGGCCGGAGTGGATACGGCCGCCTCGGTAGGCAATCACCTCGAGCCCGCCGACGGTGACACCGACGGTGAGCTCCTCATGGGCGTGCGGGGCGTAGACGTGCCGGGCGAAGCGGGCGGTGAGCAGGTCGAGGGGCGGGCCTGAGCGGCCCAGTCGTGCCCTGGTCCAGCTGGCCTGTTCCTGTGCGCTCATCTCACACCCCCGAGGGGTGCAACGCCGTGGGGCTCAGAGAAAGTCCGACGTGTCCAGGCCGAAGGTGAACGGCTCCGGGAGGGCGAGCGGTTTGCCGAAGGGGCGGGTCCAGTGCCACGGCCGTGATGCCCTCTCTCCATCGGTCGCTCGCAGGCCGGCACATCTGCGGATCACCCCGCCTTGGTTCGCGAGCCGTTCCCTCGACGGTGGCCGCTTGACCCTGCCGCAACGTCAACGTCTCTACTGAAGGCATGCGGATCGGAGAACTCGCCGCGGCCGTCGGCGTCACCACGCGGACCGTCCGGCACTACCACCACCAAGGCCTGCTGCCCGAGCCGGAGCGGCTGTCCAACGGGTACCGGGACTACACGTTGCGGCACGCCGTCGTGCTCGCCCGGATCCGGCGGCTCACGGAGCTGGGGCTCGGGCTCGCCGAGGTGCGGGATGTGCTCGCGGACGACGCGGGGCGGGACCTGAGTGAGGTGCTGGAGGAGCTCGACGCGGATCTGGCGCGGCAGGAGGCGGCGATCCGGGAGCGGCGGGCGCGGCTGCGGGCGCTGCTCGACGCGGAGCGGCTGCCGGACGAGGGGCCCGTGTCGCCGGAGCTGGCCGAGCTGTTCTCCGGGATGGGTCAGGCCTCCTCCCACTCCCCCATGGCCGCCAAGGACCGGGAGATCTTCGCGCTGCTGGACACCGCCGCATCTCCGGAGGACCGGGAACGGCTGATGGGCGCGTTGCGCGGGGCACTGGACAGCCCGGCGGCGGTGGCGCGGGCGCATGAGGCGTACGCACTGCTCGACGCGCTCGCCGAGGCCGCCCCGAACGACCCGCGCGTCGACGAAGCGGCGCAGGCCCTCGCCGACCTGCTGCCGCCCGAGATACTCCCTGCCGAACCCGTCGATCACGGCCACAGCTTCCTGCGCGCCTTCTACGCGGACCTGGCCCCGGCCCAGGCGGAGGCCATCCGCCGGGCGCTGCGCATCGTGTCGGAGGAGCGGCGATGAGGACGGCGTACCGGCTGTTCCGGCATGAGCTGCGGTTGTTCGTGAGCCTGGTGTTGTGGGTGGCCCGGCGGACCGACGGCACCGGCCGTGGACGCGCCTTCGGGTATGCGCGCGGGCAGCGCGCCGTCCTGTTCGGGTTCGCGTACGTGTGTGTGGTGGAGACGGTCGTGATGTCCGTGCTGCTGCACCGCTGGCCGGCCGTGCACCGGGTGGTGCTGTTCCTGGACGTGTACACCGTACTGATCGTCATCGGCCTGCACGCGGCGTCCGTGGTCCGTCCGCACGTGCTGGAGCCCGGAGCACTGCGGATCCGCAAGGCCGCCCATCTCGACCTGCGGATACCGCTGGACCGGATCGCGGCCGTACGGCGGGAGCTGCGCACGACCCACGGGAAGGCCGACGGCGAACTCGACGTCGAGGTCGGCGGGCAGACGACGGTCACGCTGGAGCTGGCCGAACCCGTCACGCACACCACCTTCCTGGGCCGGCGGCGCGAGGTGCGCGTCGTGCGCGTGTACGCCGACGACGCCGCCACCCTCGTAGCGGAGATCACGCAGGCGCGAAGCGCACCTTTGCCGCTGCCGGATCTGCCTGGGTGAGGCGGACCTGCAGGCGTTCGCCCAGCGGGAGGTGTTCGCCCTCGATCCGGCCGATGACGGCCGGGGACTCCAACTGCACGGTCCCGACGGTCGGGTGGCGTTCCTCCAGGTCCACCACGACGCCCGTGAAGACGTCCCCGACCCGGTCCTTGAGCAGCGCGGCCTCGACGATGTCCACGCACTGCCGCTCCACCGTGCCCGCCCGCCGTGCGCCCTCGGCCATCTCCGCGGGCAGCGCGTCGAGCGCGGCGAGCACCCAGTCCGGCGGGTCCTGGTCGGTGGCGGCGGCTAGGCAGATCTCGGCGGCGTACCGGTCGGTGAGGCGGCGCAGGGGGGCCGTGCAGTGGGTGTAGGGCGCGGCGACGGCGGAGTGCGTGGTGATCGGCGGGAGCGCGCCGTTGCGGAAGACCGTGTAGCCGGCGCCGCGCAGCAGGGTCGTGCACTCGTGCAGGAAGGCCGCGTGGCGGGGGTCGTGCGGGTCGAGGGAGCGGACCAGTTCGGCGTACGAGACGTGGTGCGGCCAGTCGATGTGCAGGGCGTGCGCGGTGCGGCGCAGGCGGCCGACTGCGCCGTCGGGGGCGGTGGGCAGGGTGCGCAGGACGCCGGTGCCGTAGGAGAGCATCAGGTCGGCCGCGGCCATGCCGGTGAGCAGGGAGATCTGTGCGTTCCAGCCGTCGGCGGGGAGCGGGGCGCGGTAGGCCGGTTCGTAGGTGTGGTCCCGCTCGACGATCTCCTGCTCGGGCACGCCCAGCGAGATGCCGCCGCGCTCGGTCTCCAGCCGCTCGCGCAGCAGCCCGACGGTCTTCAGGAGGGCGAGCGGCTCCTCGGCGGTCCCCGCGTCGATCTCCCGCTGCACGCCCGCGTAGTCGAGTCTGACCCGGCTGCGGACGAGGGCGCGGCGGACGTCGACGGCGAGCGTACGGCCGTCCGCGTCGAGGTCGATCGTCCACAGCACGGCGGGGTGGGGCTGTCCCGGCAGCAGGCTCGCGGCGCCCTCGCCGAGGACCGCCGGGTGCAGCGGACTCCTCTCGTCCGGGAAGTACAGGGTCATCACCCGCCGGTGGGTCTCGGCGTCGAGCGGGCCGCCGGGTACGACGAAGGCGGCGACGTCCGCGATGGCGTACCGGAGGCGGTAGCCGGTGCCCTGCCGGGACAGGTGGAGCGCCTGGTCGAGGTCGGTGGCGGCGGGAGGGTCGATGGTGAAGAGGGGGATGTCGGTGGCGTCGTAGGACGGCAGTGCGGGGGCCTTGGCCGCCCGTTCGGCCTCGGCGAGGACCTCGGCCGGGAAGCCGTCGGACACACCGAGCTCGGCACGCAGCGCGGCGAGGGCGGCCCTGAGGGGGGTGTCGGGGGCGCCGGTCACTCGGATGGGGCGGCGGGGCATACAGCGAGCGTAGGGCGGGGGCACCCCGGTGGCACGCCGTAACCTCTGTCGCAGAGTTCTAGGTGAGGAGTACGCGTGCTTGTCCTGCTGCCGCCCTCGGAAGGCAAGGCCCCTTCCGGCCGTGGCGCCCCGCTGAAGCTGGAGTCGCTTTCACTGCCGGGGCTCAACGACGCCCGTTCGGCGGTGCTCGACGAACTCGTCGAACTCTGCGCCGGCGACGAGGTCAAGGCGCGCGAGGTGCTCGGGCTGAGCGAGGGACTGCGCGGGGAGGCCGCCAAGAACGCGGAGCTGCGCACCGCCGGGGCGCGGCCCGCCGGGGAGATCTACACGGGTGTGCTGTACGACGCCCTGGACCTGGCCTCCCTCGACCCGGCCGCCAAGCGGCGTGCCGCACGCTCCCTGCTGGTCTTCTCCGGGCTGTGGGGTGCCGTCCGGGTGACGGACCGCGTCCCCTCCTACCGCTGCTCGATGGGCGTGAAGCTGCCGGGGCTCGGCGCGCTGGGCGCGCACTGGCGTGCACCGATGGCCGCCGCGCTGCCCGAGGCTGCCGGGAGCGGGCTGGTGCTGGACCTGCGGTCCTCGGCGTATGCGGCGGCGTGGCGGCCGAAGGGCGAGCTCGCCGGGCGGACGGCGACCGTGCGGGTGCTGCACGCGCCGACGCGGAAGGTGGTCAGCCACTTCAACAAGGCGACCAAGGGGCGGATCGTCCGCAGCCTGCTGTCGGCCGGGGCGATGCCGAAGGGTCCTGCCGAGCTGGTGGAGGCGCTGCGGGACCTCGGGTACGAGGTGGAGGCGCAGCCTCCGGTGAAGGCGGGCACGGCGTGGGGGCTGGATGTGCTGGTGGACGAGATCCACTGAGTTCGTTGCATCATGCGCAACGCTCTTTGCAGATGATGCACACCACGGGCACGATGACGTCCATGACCGTCTCTGTTCTTGACCTTGCTCCCGTCGTCCCCGTGGTCGTCGTCCGGGACGCCGCCGACGCCGTGCCGCTGGCGCGTGCGCTGGTCGCCGGGGGACTGCCCGCGATCGAGGTGACGCTGCGGACGCCGGCCGCGCCGGACGCGATCCGGGCGATCGCCGGCGCGGTGCCGGACGCGGTGGTCGGGGCGGGCACGGTGATCACGCCCGCTCAGGTGACGGATTCGGTGGCGGCGGGGGCGCGCTTTCTGGTGAGCCCGGGCTGGACGGACGTACTGCTGGAGGCGATGACGGCGTCCGGGGTGCCGTTTCTGCCGGGGGTGTCGACCACGTCGGAGGTCGTGGCGCTGCTTGAGCGCGGGGTGCGGGAGATGAAGTTCTTCCCGGCACAGGCGGCGGGCGGTACGGCGTATCTGAAGTCGCTCGCCGGGCCGCTGCCGCAGGCACGGTTCTGCCCGACGGGTGGGATCGGGCTCGCGTCCGCTCCGGAGTATCTGGCACTGCCCAACGTCGGCTGTGTGGGCGGGAGCTGGATGGTTCCCGAGGACGCGGTGGCGGCGCGGGACTGGGGGCGGATCGAGGAGCTGGCCCGTCAGGCGGCCGGGCTCAGCGCAGGTGGGACGTGTCGTTGAGGAGGCGGACGCTGGCGTTGCCGTCGGCGTAGTACGCAACCACCGACAGGGAGGCGGCCGACAGTTCCATACGGAACAGGGACTCGGGCGGGGCGCCCAGGGCGAGCCGTACGAACGTCTTGATCGGGGTGACGTGCGTGACCAGCAGGACCGTGCGGCCCGCGTACGCCGCGACCAGCTTGTCGCGGGTGGCGGCGATCCGGGTGGCGGTCGCCGCGAAGCTCTCGCCGCCGCCGGTCGGTTCGGCGTCCGGGGAGGCGAGCCAGGCGCTCAGGTCGTCCGGATGACGCTCGTGGACCTCGGCGAAGGTGAGCCCCTCCCACGCGCCGAAGTCGGTCTCGCGCAGGCCGTCGTCGATGCTGACGTCGAGGCCGAGGCGGGCGGCGACGACACCGGCGGTCTCGCGGGTACGGGCGAGGGGGGAGGCGACGATCTCCTGGATCGTCCCGCGCCTCGCCAGTGCCGCGGCCACCCGCTCGGCCTGCTCCCGGCCGACGTCGGAGAGGGAGGGGTCGGTTCCGCCGCTGCCCGAGAAGCGCTTGTGCGGCGTGAGCGGCGTCTCGCCGTGCCGCAGGAGCACGAAGGTGGCGGGGGCGCCGAGATCGGGGGCACCCCAGCCGGCGGTCGGCGTGGCCACGGTACGCGCGGCACGCACGTCGGCGTCGGCCTTCGCGGAACCGCTGCCCGGCACACCCTCGGCGGGAGAAGCCGCGGAACGCTCCGCCAGCGCCGCGCGCACTCTCGCCGCGCCCGCCACCGCGTCGCCCGGCGGGCCCGACGGCTCGGGAACCGTGGGCTGCGCGATCGCCGACGACGTCCACTGTTCGCCGCGTGCGCCCGCGTCCATCGCCTCGTTCGCCAACCGGTCCGCCTGCTTGTTCTGCTCCCGCGGAATCCACTCGTACGTCACCCGGCCGGGCGGAAACACCCGCCCCGCCTCCATGGCCAGCGGCTTCATGTCGGGGTGCTTGATCTTCCAGCGGCCCGACATCTGCTCGACGACGAGCTTGGAGTCCATCCGGACGTGCACCCCGGCCGTCGGGTCGAGGGCGTGGGCGGCGCGCAGGCCGGCCAGCAGACCGCGGTACTCGGCGACGTTGTTCGTCGTGGTGCCCAGGTACTCCGCGGCCTCCGCCAGCGTCCGGCCGGTCGCCGCGTCGATCACCACGGCGCCGTAGCCCGCGGGCCCCGGGTTGCCCCGGGAACCGCCGTCGGCCTCGACGATGAACTCCTGCACCCCGTACGCCCCTTACAGCCCCGACTCGGAGGTGCGCACCAGGATGCGGCGGCAGTTCTCGCAGCGGACCACCGTGTCGGGCGCGGCCGAGCGGATCTCGTTCAGCTCGGTGATGGCCAGCTCCTGGCGGCAGCCCTGGCAGGTGCGCTGGTAGAGCTTGGCCGCACCGATGCCGCCCTGCTGCCCGCGCAGCTTGTCGTAGAGCTTCAGCAGGTCGGCGGGGATGGAGCCCGCGATGACCTCGCGCTCCTTGGTGACCGAGGCCGCCTCGCCGTCCAGCGACTCGAACGCGGCGTCCCGGCGTGCGGTGGCGTCGTCGATCTTCGACTGGACGGAGGAGACCCGCTCGGTCAGCTCGCCCACCCGCTCCTGCGCGGACTCGCGGCGCTCCATGACCTCCAGGACGACGTCCTCCAGGTCGCCCTGCCGCTTGGCGAGGGAGGTGATCTCGCGCTGGAGGTTCTCCAGGTCCTTCGGCGAGGTGACGGCGCCGGAGTCGAGACGCTGCTGGTCGCGGGCGGCGCGCTGGCGCACCTGGTCGACGTCCTGCTCGGCCTTGGTCTGCTCGCGGGCGCAGTCGCTCTCCTCGGTCTGCGCGGCCACGAGGAGGTCGCGCAGCTGGGTGAGGTCCTTGGTCAGCGACTCGATCTCGGCGTGCTCGGGGAGCGACCTCCGCTTGTGCGCCAGCTGCTGGAGGCGGACGTCGAGGTCCTGGACGTCGAGGAGTCGGATCTGGTCGGCGGGCGCGGCGTTCAGTTGGGGGCTCCTGCTGTCGAATCGGGTGAGGCCGCGTGGGCGGTCCAGGGGTCGGTGACCGTCTTGGAGACATGGACGCGCAGGTCCCAGCCGTGGCGGTCGGAGATCTCGTCGAGCTGGGCGGCGGCCAGCTCGCACCAGGGCCATTCGGTGGCCCAGTGCGCCGCGTCGAGCAGCGCGAGGGGGCTGTGGGCGCGGGCCTCGGAGGCCGGGTGGTGGCGCAGGTCCGCGGTGAGGAAGGCGTCGACGCCGGCCGCTCGTACGTCGTCGAAGAGGCTGTCGCCGGATCCGCCGCTCACGGCGACCGTACGGACGGTCGCCTCGGGGTCGCCGGCGACGCGGATGCCCTGCGCGGTGGCGGGCAGGCGCTGGGCGGCGCGGGCGGCGAGCTCGCGGACGGTCAGCGGATGGTCCAGTTCGCAGACCCGGCCCAGGCCCCGGCGGCCGTCGGGGTCGCTCGGGTCCGGTACCAGGGGTCGTACGACACGCAGGTCCAGCGCGCCGGCCAGCGCGTCGCTGACGCCCGGGTCCGCCGTGTCGGCGTTGGTGTGGGCGACGTGCAGCGCGATGTCGTTCTTGATGAGGGTGTGCACGACACGGCCCTTGAAGTGGCTCGCCGCGACCGTCGTCGTACCACGCAGATAGAGCGGATGGTGGGTGACCAGCAGGTCGGCGCCCAGCTTCACCGCCTCGTCGACGATCTCCTGCACCGGGTCGACGGCGAACAGGACGCGGGAGACCTCCTGGTCCGGATCACCCACCACGGTGCCGACCGCGTCCCAGGACTCGGCCCGCTCGGCGGGCCACAGCGTCTCCAGCGCGGCGATGACTTCAGACAGACGGGGCACGGGACACAGGCTACCTGGCTGTTCTGCACGGCTGAACCGATGCCGCCACCATCCCGCCCAGCACACCCGCCCCCGTCACCTCAGGTAAACCGGCATGTGGCCACCCTTATGTGTGAAGCAGCCGTCGGGCGGTCCCCCGTCTGTGCGTACGAAAACTAGCGTCGTCGCCGGAGGTGACCGAACGATGACGGTCTGTGCGACGGAGCCTGCCACCGACCAGCACGACGACTGGTCCCGGCCGGCGGGCTGCGTGATCACGGTGGACGGCTCGTACGCCGCGCGCCTCGCCCGTAGCGGCGACTCCTTGTTCCCGGAGCGCTGGACGCTGGACGGACCCGAGCCGTACGCCGTGCCGCTGCCCGGCAACCAGCCCGAGGAGCCCGGCACGGAGGTGCAGCCGATGGGCGACGGACGGGTGCTGATCCGCCGCCTCACCGACGGGCGGCACACCTTCTCCCTGCTGTACCCGACCGGCCCCGGCACCGGCGAACTCCCGCTCGGCGCGGTCGAGTGCCCCGACGACGGCACCCGGCTGCGGCTGCTGCCGCCCGCGCCGGGCGGCGACCGAGCCTACGCCCTCGCCGTCGGCCGGCTCTCCAGTGCCGTGTGGCTGGTGGCCGGCGGCGCCTTCGGGCCGGAGCACCTCGCCGAGATCCCCGGGCGCTGCTCCGGCGGGGTGTGGCTGGACCGGACGGGGCGGATGCTGGCCCTGGACCGGGAGTCCGACGGCCGGACCAAGGCGGTCGTGGTGGATCTGGGGCGGGACGGCGAGGTGTCGCCGCTGCTGCAGATCGCCGTCGACAGCGACGACCGGCTGCTGCTCGCCGACCCCGACAGCGGGCTGCTGCTCATCCGCTCCGACGCGCCCTGTCCGGGCGACGGCGGCAGGCTGGGCTGGGGGGTGCTGGGCAGCACGCTGCCGGTGCGGTTCCCGGAGTGCCTGCGGGTGGCGGCCGACTGTGCGGTGACGCCGTTCGCGATCGAGCCGGGGCAGGTGCTGACCCCGGAGAGCTGCGGGGTGGGGCTGCGCATCGACGGCCCGGCGGGCAGTTGGGTCGGGGTGTGGCGGCCCGCCGACCGGCACGTACGGCAGCTGGCCGCGCCCGAGGGGTGGTTGGCGGGCGCCGGGCTGTGGACGAGGGACGGAGTGCTGCGGCTTCCGTACGCCACGGAGACGGTGCCCTGCGGTGTGGCGGCGTGGGCGGCGCCCAGGGAGGCGCCGGCGCCCGCGGAAACGGGGGACACGAGCCCGGAGGATCCGGTCCCGGACGGCGCGGCTCACGCCTTCGCGGAGCCGTCGGAACCGGATCCTCCGGAACCTGTTGCCGCACGTCCGGTGCCGTTGCAGGAGGCGCCGCTGGCGGGGCGTATGGCGAGTAGGTAACGAAGTAGTGGCGGTCGGCGTGTGCGCCTGGATTCGGCCCGAGGTGTCCCGGTTACACTCACCCGGCTGTTTGAAAGATCATGTTGACGGGGTGAATTCTTCCGATGAGCGACGCCAGCACGTCCCAGCCGCTGCCCGCCGACCGCCAGGAGCCCTCCGGCCACGGCCGGCACCGGGGTCCGGTCTCGACGCACGACGCCGAGTCGGCCCCTCGTGGACGGCACCGCAAGCCGGTGCAGCAGCAGACCGAGACGGCGGCCTGACGGCACGTCAATCGGCTTGGGAAGCAGCCCCGTTCGCCTCAAGGTGAGCGGGGCCTTTCCATGTCCTGCTCCCGTTTCAGCCCCAGCACCTCCACCGCCGCGAACGTCTCCCCCGGCGGGCGGTCCGCATAGTGCGGAGTGAGCAGCGCGTCGAGTTCCTCGTACGTGAAGGTGTCCTGCTTGCTGTCGAACTGCGCCTGCACCCGCGGCCGTTCGACAACGGCCACCATGCCGCCGTGCACGACGAGCAGCTGCCCGTTGATCCGCGCGGCGGCCGGCGAGGCCAGGTAGCCGACGAGGGGGGCGACATGCTCGGGGGCGAGCGGGTCGAGGCCGTCGGCGCCCGCCGGCTGGAACACGTCCTCGGTCATCCGGGTGCGGGCGCGCGGGCAGATGGCGTTGGCCGTCACGCCGTACTTGGCGAGCGCGAGGGCCGTGGAGGTGGTCAGGCCGACGATCCCGCCCTTGGCCGCCGCGTAGTTGGGCTGTCCCGCGGAACCGGCCAGGAACGCCTCCGAGGAGGTGTTCACGATCCGCCCGAACACCGGCCCGCCCGCCGCCTTGGATCGCTCGCGCCAGTGCGCGGCGGCGAAACGGATGGTGTTGAAGTGGCCCTTGAGGTGGACCCGGATCACCGAGTCCCACTCGTCCTCCGCCATGGAGAAGACCATGCGGTCGCGCAGGATGCCCGCGTTGTTTACCAGGACGTCCAGCTTTCCGAACGCGCCGATCGCCAACTCGACCAGTTGATTCGCCTGTTGGAAGTCGGCGACATCCCCGGTGTGGGCGACGGCCGTGCCGCCCGCGGCGCGGATCTCGGCGACGGTGTCCTCGGCGGGCCCGGCGGACGCCTCGCCGGTGCCGTCCCGGCCGGGCTGCCCGTGGTCGTTGACGACGACGGCGGCGCCGAGCCGGGCGAGTTCCAGCGCCTCGGCCCGGCCGAGCCCGCGTCCGGCGCCGGTGACGATCGCGGACAGTCCCTCGAGTGGCAGTGACATGAGGTCCCTTCGGCTCGGCTTCGGCTCAGATCTCGATGCAGGTACGCAGTGCGGTGCCGGTGCGCATCTGGTCGAGGGCCTCGTTGATCTCGGTGAGCGGCACCCGGTGGGTGATCAGTCCGGCCAGGTCGATGCGGCCGGCGCGCCACAGGGCGATGGTCCGCTCGTAGGAGCGCAGGACGTCTCCGCCGCCGTACATCGAGGGCAGGATCCGCTTCTCGTCGAAGAACAGCTCGAACATGTTGAGCTGGAGGAAGTCGTCCATGGCTCCGGCACCGACGACGACGAGGGTGCCGCCGCGCCGGGTGTTCTCGTACGCCGTGCGGGCGGTGGCGGACCTGCCGACGACCTCGAAGACGTAGTCGAAGCCCTCGCCGCCGGTGACCTGCTGCTTGGCGTCGGGCAGCTCGTCCGGCGAGACCGCCCTGCCGGCCCCGAACTTCAGCGCGGCCTCGCGGCGGGCCGGGACCGGGTCCACGGCGACGATCTCGGCGGCGCCCCGCAGCCGCGCGCCCTGGATCGCGGAGATGCCGACGCCGCCGCAGCCGATGACGGCGACCGACGAACCCGCCTCCACGTCGGCCGTGTTGAGGGCGGCGCCCAGCCCTGTGGTCACCCCGCAGCCGATGAGGGCGGCGATGTCGAAGGGCACGTCGTCGGGGATGGGCACCGCGCAGCCGGCGTCGACCACGACCTCCTCGGCGAAGGTGCCGGTGCCCGCGAAGCCGAAGAGGTCCCCGCCGGGACGTTTGTAGTTGGGGGTGCCCGCGTTCATGAACCCGGCCAGGCACAGTTCGGTCTGTCCGCGGCGGCAGGCGGGACAGGCGCCGCAGGCGGGCAGCCAGCAGACGACGACCCGGTCGCCGACGCTCAGACCGCGCACGCCTTCGCCGACCTCGAGGATCTCCCCCGCCCCTTCGTGCCCCGGCACGAACGGCGCCGGCTGCGGCAGTACGCCGTTCATCGCCGACAGGTCCGAGTGGCACAGCCCGGTCGCCCGCACCCGGATGCGCACCTTGCCGGGGCCGAACCCCACCGCCTCGACGTCGTCGAGGACCTCCAGCTTGTCCTGACCTATCTCGTGCAGTACGGCTGCGCGCATGGTGCGGCTCCCCTCAGGAGTGCTTCACGAAGAGTGCTTCACGAGTGCTCGACGACGGTGTCGGCGAGAACGGGCACGTCACCCCGTTCCACCGCGCTCACGGCCACCCGGACGGCCGCCTTCTGCCGCCACATACGGATGCGCAGGGTCTCGCCGGGATACACGACCCCGGCGAACCGCGTGGTGTAGGAGCGCACCCGGGTCACATCACCGCCGAGCAGCGTGTCGACGACCGCCTTGAGCGTCATGCCGTAGGTGCACAGCCCGTGCAGGATGGGCCGCTCGAACCCGGCGACCTTGGCGAACTCGGGGTCGGCGTGCAGGGGGTTGTAGTCGCCGGAGAGGCGGTAGAGCAGGGCCTGGTCCTCGCGGATGTGCCGCTCGACGGTACGGTCGGGCGCACCGCCCGGGGGGTCGAGGCGCGCGGACGGCCCGCGGTCGCCACCCCAGCCGCCCTCTCCCCGTACGAAGATCTGCGCGTCGTTGGTCCACAACGGCCCGTCGGCGTCGGCGACTTCGGTGCGCATGACGAGGACGGCGGCCTTGCCCTTGTCGTACACGGCGGCGATACGGCCGGTGGCGGTGGCGGTGCCCTCCGCAGGGATGGGGCGGTGGACCTCCAGGGACTGGCCGCCGTGCAGGACGCGCGCCAGGTCGACCTCGATGCCGGGCATGGACAGGCTGCTGATCACCCCGGGCGAGCCGGCTCCCGCGACGGTGGCGAAGCTGGGCAGCACATGCAGCCGGGACTCCAGGGTGTAGCGCAGCTCGTCGGGGTCGGTGGCGGGGACGCCGGCGCCGATGCCGAGGTGGTAGAGCTGGACGTCCTTCCGGTCCCAGGTGATCTCGCCGGTCCGGGGTTCGGCGGCGAGCGCCTTGGCTGCGTCGATGGGCATGGGGCTCCTGTCGTCTCCAAGACCCCGGTACGGCCGTCCGCACCGTCGGCCGCACCGAGGTCGTCACGGGCCGTTCTAGAACGCGTTCCAGTCCGGCGCCCCCTGTATAGCCGAGCCCACCACACTTGTGAAGGCTCCTGACACCGCGTCAGCTCTGTGCGCCGACGGAGCCACCCCGGCGCGGCAACCACACCGCCATCATCACCGCCCCCACCCCCAGCACCCCCGCACTCACCCGGAACGCCAACGCATACCCCTCCGTCAGCGCCGCAGGCCCCCCGCCGCCCTCCGTCCGTGCCGCCGCGATCGTCGACATCACCGCGAGACCCAGCGAACCGCCCATCGTGCGGGAGGTGTTGATCAGCCCGGAGACCAGTCCGGCCTCCCCCGCGGGCGCTCCCGACGTGGCCAGCGCGGCCAGCGGGGTGGCCGCGAGCCCGGCGCCGAGCATCATCAGGATTCCCGGGATCATGATCGCCGTCAGGTACGCCCCCTCCGCACTGATCGTCGACTGCCACCCGAACCCGGCCGCGGCCACCACCGTCCCCAGCACGGCCACGTTCCGCTCCCCCGCTCTCCGCATCAGACGCGGCGCGAGTTTGGAGCCGGCGACCACGGCCAGCGAGCTCGGCACCAGGGCCAGCCCGGCTTCGAGCGGCGTGTAGCCGAGCACGTTCTGTGCGTACAGGGTCATGAAGTACCACATACAGAACATGGCCGCGCCGCTGAGGAACATGGCCACGTTCGCCGACGACACCGCCCGCCGGCCGAGCAGTCCGAGCGGCATGAGCGGCGCGGCCGTACGCGCCTCGACCAGCAGGAACAGCCCGACCAGAGCGAGTCCCGCAACCAGCGGCACCAGGGTCGCCGCCGACGTCCACCCCGAGGCCTCGGTCTGCGAGATCCCGTACGCCAGCGTGCCGAGCCCCGCCGTCACCAGCAGTGCGCCCGGCAGGTCCAGCCGACGCCCGTCCCCGGCGCGGCTCTCCGGGAGCCACCGGAGGGCACCGAGCAGGACGACCGCGCCGATCGGCACGTTGATCAGCAGCACCCACCGCCACGACAGTCCGTCGACCAGCAGCCCGCCGACGAGACCGCCCGCGGCTCCGCCGCCCGCGCCGACCGCCGTCCAGGTCGCGATGGCCCGCGCCCGGGCGGCGCCCTCCGGGACGGCGGCCGTGAGGATCGTCAGCGTCGAGGGCGCCAGCACCGCGGCACCGAGTCCCTGTACGGCCCGGGCGGCCAGCAGTTCCCAGCCCTCCCGGGCCAGTCCGCCGGCCAGCGAGGCCAGCGTGAACAGGGCGAGCCCGACCAGGAACATCCGCTTGCGCCCGTACAGGTCCCCGGCCCGCCCGCCGAGCAGCATGAGCCCGGCGAAGGCGATCGCGTACGCGTTCACCACCCACTGCAGTCCGGAGCCGCTCAGCCCCAGATCGGCCCGCATCGACGGCAGCGCCACGTTCACGACGGACACGTCGAGCACGACCAGGAACTGTCCGGCGCACGCCAGCGCCACCACCAGCCAGGTGGGCGGCGCGGCGCGGCGGGATGTGCGGGTGGGAACCTCGGCAGCTCCAAGCATGGATGTCATGCTCTCAACCGCCGCACGCTCCTGGCATCGGGATTTCGCCCTAGGACCTGTCCGGCCCTCCCAAGAGAAGGTCAAGAATTCGTTAGCGAGCCAAAGCATCGGAATAGTTGCTCAGGCGCACCGAGTTCAAGCTACACATGACACGTACGACGAACGAGCAGCTCACCGGAAGAACGGCCAAGGGGGCCGTGGTCCCCGTACTCGCCTTCGCGGGCATCGTGGTCGCGGTGATGCAGACCCTGCTCGTCCCGGTCATCAAGGATCTGCCGCAGCTGCTGGACACCGAGCCCAGCAACGCCACCTGGGTCCTGACCTCGACGCTTCTCTCCGGAGCGGTGGCCACGCCGATCATGGGCCGGCTCGGGGACCTGTTCGGCAAGCGGCGGATGCTGATCCTGAGCCTCGCCGTCATGGTGGTCGGCGCGCTGGTCAGTGCCGTCACCAGCGCACTGCTCCCCATGATCGTCGGCCGTACGCTCCAGGGTTTCGCGATGGGCGCGATCCCGCTCGGCATCGGCCTGATGCGCGACATGCTGCCCCGCGAGAGGCTCGGCTCGGCGATGGCCCTGATGAGTTCCTCGATCGGCGTCGGCGGCGGACTCGCACTGCCCGCGGCGGCCCTGGTCGCCCAGCACGCCGACTGGCACGCCCTCTTCTACGGCGCCGCGGGCCTCGGTGTCCTCTCGATCGTCCTGGCCCTCCTCCTCGTACCGGAGTCCCCGATGCGTGCCGAGGGCTCCTTCGATCTGCCGGGCGCGCTCGGCCTCTCCCTCGGTCTGGTCCTCTTCCTGCTCCCCATCACCAAGGGCAGCGACTGGGGCTGGGCGTCCGGCACCACGCTGGGCCTGTTCGCCGCGTCCGCCGCCGTACTGCTCCTGTGGGGCGTCTACGAGCTGCGCACCACGGCCCCCCTCGTGGACCTGCGCACCACCGTCCGCCCCGCGGTGCTGTTCACCAACCTCGCCTCGATCATGGTCGGCGTCTCCTTCTACGTCGTCTCCCTCGTCCTGCCCCAGCTCCTCCAGCTCCCCACCAGCACCGGCTACGGCCTCGGCCAGTCGATGGTCGTCGCGGGTCTGCTGGTCGCCCCGCTGGGCCTGACGATGATGTTCACGGCCCCCGTCTACGCCCGCCTGTCGGCGAAGTACGGCACCAAGGTCACGCTGATCATCGGCCTGCTGATCATCGCGATCGGCTACGGTGCCGGGCTCGGCCTGATGAGCGCCGCCTGGCAGGCTCTGGTCATCGCGGTCGTGCTGGGCGCCGGCATCGGCCTCGCCTACTCCTCCCTGCCCGCGCTGATCGTCGGCGCGGTCCCGGCCTCGGAGACGGGCGCGGCCAACGGCCTCAACACGCTGATGCGCTCCATCGGTACGTCGACGTCGAGCGCCGTGATCGGCATGGTGCTCGCCAACACCGCGAACAACGTGAACGGCGTCGCCGTCCCGACCATGCAGGGCTTCCGCGTCTCCTTCCTGATCGCGACCGGCGCCGTGGCCGTCGGCCTGCTGTTCGCCCTCTTCCTGCCGAAGCAGCGCCGGGCCGCGGGACCGCAGTTGCGCGCGAGCAGCGAGGAGGACGCCAACCTGGCCCGCGCGGAAGAGGTCCTGCGCGCCTTCCACGGCCGCGTCCTCGACGCCGAGGGCGCTCCGGTCGCCCGCGCGAAGGTGACGCTGATCGACCGGCGGGGCCGGCAGGCAGGCGCCACCCTCTCGGCGGAGGACGGCAGTTACGCCCTCACGGTCCCGGCCGAGGGCGCGTACGTCCTGGCGGCGAAGGCCACCGGCCACGGCCCGCTCGCCTCGTCCGCGACCCACGCGGGCGACGACCGCGTGGTCGATGTGGACCTTTCACTGCCGGGTGAGGCCGTCTCCACACATTGAGCAGTGCGAGGGGATCTCTTCCCCTCGAATCCACCCGGTGTTCACGACCGGAAGGGTTTTCCGGCGCACCATCCGTCTGACGGGGATTCAGTGACGGGTGGGGCGGGGCGGGATGATCGGGACGCTGTTCCGGAGCGAGGACGTGCCTGTGGAGGACAGGTTCGACCTCTGGCGAAAGCGCGTCGGCCGAACCGTCGCACCCGCCGACCTCACCAGTGACCACGCCGCCGACCACTGGGCGGAGCAGCGGCTGTTGCAGCTGGGACCGGTGACCGTGTGGCCGACGTCGTTCCTGCCGTCGCGGTTCCGCCGGAACGCGAAAATGGTGCGGCAGTCCGACCCCGAGCTGTACCACCTGAGGCTGGTGCTCGACGGAGGGCTGGCTGTCGACCACGACGGACGATACGACACGTACGGCCCGGGCGACCTGTACCTGGCCGACAGCTCACGGCCGGGTGACGTGCAGTCGTACAGCGACGGCGAACGCCGCGCCTGCAGGGGGGTCGGCGTAGAGGTTCCCAAGGCACTGATGCATGTGCCACCACACCGGGAGCTGTCGGGCAGACGGCTGTCCGGGCGGGAGGGAATCGGCGCTCTGCTGACGGGCTTCCTCACCGGCCTGGACCGGCAGGCCGACACCCTGCGGCCGTCCGACGCACCGCGCCTGGGGACAGTCCTCCTCGACCTGCTGCACGACCCGAATCTGACACCGCCCGTCATCGCCTCCGCACACCACATCTCGCTCAGCTACCTGCACCGCCTCTTCCAGGAGGCGGCACGGGGGGAGACAGTCGCGGCCTGCATCCGCCGACGACGACTGGAGGGCGCCCGCCGCGACTTGGCGGACCCAGCCCTGCGCACCGCGCCGATCCACACCATCGCCACCCGCTGGGGCCTGCCCCGCGCCTCCGACTTCACCCGCACCTTCCGCGCCGCGTACGGGGTGTCACCCAAGGAGTACCGGCTTCAGGCACTCGCTGTGCGGGAGTAGACGCACCGCCAAGTCTCAGTGGACTCACGGCTAACGACAGTCTCGACGATCAACTCGCATCCTGATCAGGCAGTTGCTGAGGGATGCGTGGAAACGAATACAGAAGGGCCCTGACTTCCATGTCCATAAAGATGATCACCCGGGTCTCCGCGGCCGCCGCCACGATCGTGTGCGCCCTGGCCTTCTCCACGCCGGCCGACGCGGCGGCCGTCTACGCGCGATTCGACAACGTCGGGACCACAAAGTGCCTGGCCGTCCCCAACGCGAGCAAGACGGCCGGCACCGGCCTGATCCAGTGGACCTGCGGTTCCGGCAGCGAGCAGATGTGGAAGATCGAGGCGTTGCCGTCCGGCTCGGTGAAGATCACGAACGAGAACAGCCAGATGTGCCTGGCCATGCCCAACGGCAGTCTGACCAACGGCACTCAGGTCATCCAGTGGCCCTGTAACGACAACTTGGACCAGCGCTGGATCCACGACAGTGCCAACCGCCTGCGGAACGTGAACAGCGACAGATGCCTGGCCGTCGCCAACAGCGACAAGACCAATGGCGCCGAGGTCATCCAGTGGACCTGCAACACGAACACCGACCAGCAGTGGGCCTGGTGACACCCGGCCGTTGAAGTAGCGAAGGAATCTCTCCTGTCATGAACCTGCACAGAAAGGCGGCCGTCACTCTGGCGGCCACCGCCCTCATAGGCGCGTCCGTGCTGACGGGCTCGTCACTGACCGGCTCGGCGCCGGCAGCCGAGGCCGCCGAGGCCGCCGAGGCCGCCGAGGCCGCGGTCAACGCCCGCCTCTACAACCAGGGCACCGGCTTCTGTCTGGCCAACCCGGGCTCCAGCACGACCAACGGCACCGTGATGGTCCAGTGGACCTGCAGCTACAGCGACAGCAACTACTGGTCGCTCCAGCCGATGACCGGCGGCGGCTACCACGTCGTCAACAAGGCGAGTGGCAAGTGCCTGGCCATCCCCAGCGGGAGCACGACCCCCGGCGTCAAGGCCATCCAGTGGGGCTGCGGCACCGAGCAGGGCGACGAACAGGTCTGGCTCCACGACGGCACCGAGCGGCTGAGGAACGCGAAGACCGGCCTGTGCCTCGCCATTCCCAACACCAGCACGACCGTCGGCACGGAGGCCATCCAGTGGGGCTGCAGCGACACGAACAAGGACCAGCAATGGCTGTGGTGACCCGCAAGCGGGCCCTGCCCGTACTCCTGACCGCACTGGTCCTCGCCGTCCTGACCGGCCTTCTCCTGCCGGGCCCGGCTTCCGCCGAGGGCACGTCGGGCGAATCGAGCGCCCACATCAACACAGCCACCGAGGGCGACGGCCCCCGCACCCCCGACATCATCGCCACCAGCGCGAACAACGCGGTCGTGGCCTGGCGGGAGGGCATCGTCCCGGGCCAGGTCGACCACGGCTACATCCGGTACGCGTACACCACCAACGGCGGCACGAAGTGGAGTCACCCCCAGGTCCTCGCCCAGGACACCAGCGAGTACTCCTGGCACTTCGTCGTCCTCTACCAGACGGGCAACGAACTCTTCGCCTACCTCGGCCGGACCAAGTCGTCGGACACCAACAACTCCGGCCTCCCGATCGACGCCATCGTGGTCAAGCGCAGCACCGACGAGGGTCACACCTGGCAGAACTACCCCGTCACCATGCCGCTCGACCTCCCGGACACGACCGCCGACGAGGGACTCGCGAACCTCATCTTCGCCGGCCGCCCGGTCCAGCTGGCCAACGGCAAGCACGTCATCCCGTTCTGGGCCTCGGGCCGCGAGAACGGCGTGCTGATCTCCTCGGACCTGAAGACCTGGACGGCCGGCGGCATCGTGCCGGACCCGAACAACCTCGACGCCGCCGAACCCCAGATCGCCGTCTCGCAGGACGACCCGAACAAGCTGGTCATGGTCGCCCGCAGCATCGGCACCCAGACCCGCGCGGCGACGGCCACGAGTTCCGACGGCGGTCTGACCTGGACGCCCTTCACGCTCGACACCAACCTGCCGAGCCTCAACTCCAAGGTCCAGTTCGTCAAGGACAGCAACGGCCAGTACCTGTCCATCTACAACACCGCCACGAACCGGGACGTCCTCAACTACAAGACCAAGCGCCCCGGCGCCGCATGGAGCGCCGGCAAGTTCTTCGCCAACGGCGCGACGGCCGACAAGGACCCCGATCAGCAGGGCACCACGGGCGCCGGCTGGGACACCTACCCGATGGCCGACGAGTACGCCCCCGGCAAGTTCTATGTCGCCTGGGAGTTCGACACCTCCCGCATCAAGGTGAACAAGCTCGACATCTCCGACGCACCCTGATCCATCACCGCTGCCGTACCCCCTGTCGCGCGTCGCCAGGGGGTACGGCAGCATGAGGCGCCCAGACATACGTACGACCGGAAGGCCCCTGCCCATGACCGCGGCACCCAAGCCCGAGATCCTCGCCGCGTTCGAGGCCGCGAAGGGGTTCATGCCCCTCGGGGAGGGGCTGGCGCTGTACGCGGCGGCGGTGGAGGCCGGGCGGCTCGGGCTGCCACTCCTCGAGGTCGGGACATACTGCGGCCGCTCCACCATCCTGCTCGCCGACGCCGCGCGTGCGGCAGGTGTGACGACGCTCACCGTCGACCACCACCGCGGCAGCGAGGAGCAGCAGCCCGGCTGGGACTACCACGACCCGGAGACGGTCGACCCCGAGCTCGGCCTGATGGACACGCTGCCCACGTTCCGCCGCACGCTGCACAAGGCGGGCCTGGAGGAGCACGTCGTCGCCCTCGTCGGCCGCTCGCCGCAGGTCGCGAAGGTCTGGGGCACCGCCCTCGGCCTGGTCTTCATCGACGGCGGCCACACCGACGAACACGCGACCGCCGACTACGAGGGCTGGGCGCCGCATGTCGCCGAGGGCGGTCTGCTGGTCATCCACGACGTGTTCCCGGACCCGGCGGACGAGTTCACCGGCCAGGCCCCGTACCGCATCTACCTCCGCGCCCTCGCCTCCGGCGCCTTCACGGAGGTCTCGGCGACCGATTCACTGCGGGTGCTGCGGCGCACGGGGGCGGGGATCTGAGCGGTCCCGCGAAGGGGTTCGCCAGCCGAACGGCGCAGGCCACCACCCATTGGGCCGCACACGGGCCGTGGGGTGGCGTGACCGGCAGCTAGGGTGGCAAACGTGTCGTACCGAGGCCCCGAATTCGATGACCTCCAGCCCCGCCGCCCCCGCCGCGGGGCACTGACCGTCGCCGTCGCGGCGCTGGTACCGGGCGCGCTGCTCGGGTGGCTGGTGTACGAGGCGGTGGGTGACTCCGGAGGCTCCGGCGGTACGCCGGGACAGGCGTCCGGGGCCTCGGCGAGCGCACATCCCTCCGCGCCCGCCTCCCCGACCGATGCGCCGGCCTCCGACGCCAAGGAGCCGAGCGCCCCCCCGACGCCCTCGGCCGCCGCTCCCCTCAAGGGCAAGGTCGTCGTCATCGACCCCGGTCACAACCCGGGCAACTTCCAGCACACGGCCGATATCAACCGCAAGGTGCACATTGGTACGAACTGGAAGGAGTGCGACACTACGGGCACCTCCACCAACTCCGGGTACACGGAGGCAAAATTCACCCTGGACGTCGCCCACCGCCTGCGCACACTGCTGCAACAGCAGGGCGCCACAGTGAAGCTGACCCAGGACGGCGATCGGCCGTACGGCCCCTGCATCAACGAGCGGGCAAAGATCGGGAACGCCGCGAAAGCCGACGCCGTCGTATCCATCCACGCGGACGGGTCCGGCGCCGGGAACCGCGGGTTCCACGTCATCCTCCCGGCGTCCGTCCACAAGGGCGCCGCCGACACCCGGCCGATCGTCGGGCCGTCCCGCGACCTCGGCGAGCGCATCGCGGGAAGCTTCGTACGCGTCACCGGCAGCGCGCCGTCCAACTACGTCGGCAACGGCACCGGTCTCGTCACGCGTCAGGACCTGGGCGGTCTCAATCTGTCAACGGTTCCCAAGGTGTTCCTCGAGTGCGGCAACATGCGCGATAGCAAGGACGCAGCACTGCTGACCAGCGGCGCATGGAGGCAGAAGGCGGCGCAAGGGATCTCTGACGGAATCGTGAGTTTCCTGCGCGGGTAGTCATCAGCGGGCTGATCCCGGCGGACAGCGCGATCGTACGGACGATAGTGTCATCCGTACGATGAGGGGCCACCCCCGCGCTTCACACCGCGGCCTGACGGCGACATGGTGACAGCGACGCCTCCACCGATGACGAGACGACCTACGAAGGACCTGAAGTGAATATCCGCTCCCTCACTCGAGGCGACGGCGTGGTGATCGGAGCAGCGGTGTTGCTGTTCGTCGCGTCGTTCCTCAGCTTCTACTCGTCCGACGGCGCTCCGGACGGCTTGGACATGCCCAGCCTGTGGGGCAGCGGCCCGGTGCTGATGAGCGTCGTACTGGCGGGTCTCATCGGCGCCGCGCTCGTCGTCGTCGGCCGCGGGCTGCCGCAGGCCCCGAAGGTCGCAGGGCTCGACCTCGGCCAGTTCGGCGTCGCCTTCACGGTGTTCGCCGCATGGAGCGCGCTCGGCAACGTCTTCGATCCGGCGAGCGCCGCCAACAACTTCGGCGGTGACTCCTCCGACGGCCCCGACGCCGGCACGGGTCTGATCCTCGCCCTCGTCGCCACCCTGCTCATGGCCGCCGCCGCCGTCGCCACTCCCCTGGTCCCCGCTCTCAAGGGCACCCTCCTCCCGGCTCCGCGCCCCGCCGCCCCGCAGCCCTACGGCGGTCAGCCGCAGGGTGGTTACGGTTACCCGGGCGCCCAGCAGCCCGCCGGATTCGGCGGTCAGCCGCAGCCGGGTCAGCCCTACGGCGGCCAGCCGCAGCAGCCGCAGCAGCCGCAGCCGCCGGCCGGGGACTTCTCCCCGTTCTGGTTCGCGGTGCCGGTGCCGCGGCCGCTGTTCCCGGAGGACGGCTCGCCGACGCCGATCGCCGAACTGGCGCCGGGCACCTGGTACCTGGCCGTCGAGCAGCGCGGTCCGGCGCTGGTCGCGCAGACGCAGGACGGCCGCCGGGGTGTGCTGCAGGACACGACCGGTATCCAGCGCGGCTGACGTCGAGCCCGTAGCCGCACGGCCCCTCGCCCTTCCGGGCGGGGGGCCGTTGTCGTACAGTCGCCCCTCGGGAAACTGACACCTCGTCAGGAGGCGGTATGCGGCTCGGTCTCGCCCTCGGCTACTGGGGCCGCGGCCCCTCCCCCGACCATCTGGCGCTGGCGCGGGAGGCGGAGCGGCTCGGGTACGACTCGGTGTGGACGGCGGAGTCCTGGGGCTCGGACGCGTTCACGCCGCTCACCTGGATCGCCGCCCACACCTCAACCATCAAGCTGGGCACGGCGGTTGCCCAGATGGCGGCCCGGTCGCCGACGACCACCGCCATGCACGCCCTCACCCTCGATCATCTCTCCGGTGGCCGGATGCTGCTGGGCCTCGGGCTGTCCGGGCCGCAGGTGGTGGAGGGCTGGTACGGGCGGCCGTTCCCGTCCTCGCCGCTGACCGCGACCCGGGAGTACGTCGACGTCGTACGGCAGGTCCTCGAGCGGCAGGCCCCGGTGGAACTCGACGGGCGGTTCCACTCCCACCCGTACCGAGGCGCGGACGGCACCGGCCTCGGCAAGGCGCTGAAGCCGATCACCCACCCCCTCCGACCCGATCTGCCGGTCCTGCTGGGCGCGGAGGGGCCGAAGAACATCGCGCAGACCGCCCGGATCGCCGACGGCTGGCTGCCGTTGTACTGGTCCCCGCTGCGGACCGAGGTGTACGAGGCCTCCCTCGCCGGTGCTCCCGAGGGCTTCCTCGTCGCCCCCATGGCCCAGGCGAGGGTCTGCCGGGACGTCGCCGAAGGGCTGCTGCCGGTCAAGACCATGCTCGGTTTCTACATCGGCGGGATGGGCGCCGCGAAGCGCAACTTCCACGCCGATCTGATGGCCCGCATGGGGTACGAGGAAGAGGCCCGGCGGATCCAGGAACTGTTCCTCGCCGGGCGCCGGGAGGAGGCCGTACGGGCCGTCCCCGACGCGTTCGCGGACGAGATCTCCCTCGTCGGCCCGCGCGAACGCATCGCACAGCGGCTGGAGTTGTGGCGCAAGGGCCCGGTGACCGACCTCCTGGTGCTGGCACCCGACCCGCACACGCTTCGGGTGCTCGCCGAGCTCAACTCCTGACGGTTCACCGGAAGATGGCGACCGGGTCGAGGGTCAGCTTCCCCTTCGTCTCGTCCCAGGCCAGTACCTTGCCCAGGCAGCGGGCCGTGAACTTCCCCGTGTAGTAGTGCTCCTCGCGGAAGTCGCCACGGCCCTGGGACTCGAAGCACATGATCTCCACGTGTGCGCCGGTGCCGTACGAGGCTCTCAGCAGTACGCCGTTCTCCTCACGTTTCGCGGTGAATCCGCCGGTGACCGAGACGTATGCCAGTCCCAGGGCGCTCAGGGGAATCCGGCCGTCGGGGTGTCTGCGGCTCAGCCGCTCGGAGCTCTCCCGGTTGAGGACGAGGTCGCCCTCGATGAGGTCGGCGTCCACCACGCGGTCCTCCTTGCGCATGGCGTCCATGACCACGCCGATCACGTTCATGGGGTTGGCCTCCCGGAGGTAGGTGGTGACCTGCTCCCTGGTGACGCCCCGTTGTGCCTTGCCCGTCCAGAAGAAGAGCTTGCCCCACAGCCCGAAGTCGTTCTGAACCTGGAGCCGGTGGGCGACCTCCTGGCTCAGGGACTGGGCGAAGCCGCCGACCTCGTAGATGTCCATGACTCGCTGCTTGTGCAGGTAGAAGCACATGTCGAGGTGCGTCCCGCCGCGCCTGCGCCGCCGGCGCAGGCGCTGCCACCCGTACCCGAGCACGATGGCCAGGCAGACCGCCGTGCCGGCCCAGACGAGCAGCCACGGCCACCACAGGCCCCACCACTGACTGTCAATGACACCCACGGATCTCCTTGAACGCGTCGGAGAGGGAGGAGAGGTTCGCGTCGACCATGCGGCCGCCGGTCGCGGTGGCGGCCTGCTTCAGGGCTGCCGCGTCGGCCTCTCCGAAATGGACGGGGAAGGTGGGCACCGCCTGAGCGTCGCTGCCGAGGGAGCCGTGGCGGCGCAGGAACTCCTGGTACGTGATGCCCGCGTTGTTCTCGCCGTCGGTCATCAGCACGATCGCGACGGGACGTGCGGGCTCGTCGCGTACGGCGGCGGTGGCGATGCGGTAGCCGCGGTCGAGGGCGGTCCAGACGGCGGTGGCGTCGTCGTAACCGCCGTCGGCGACCGTCTGGTCGAGGCTTCGCAGATCGGCGTCGTCGCGTACCGTCACGGTGCGTTCCTCCAGTACCCGGCCGCCGAACCGGACGACCGTGAGGCGTTCGCCGCGGTAGAAGCGGGCGAACTTGCCGGTGGAGGTCTCGTCGGCGCCGCTGAGTCCGGCGAAGGCGGCGCGCAGCTCGGCCATCCGCTCGCCGCGCATCGAGGTCGAGAAGTCGAGCAGGAAGACCACCTGGTCGGCGACACGGCCCTGGGGATCGCCGTAGTCGGTGATCAGTTGCTCCACGATGGACGACCGGTCGGGGAAGGACAGGGCGTTGCCGACGGAGGCCCGCAGCGGCTCGGAGGGTTCGACGTCCTCGTTGACCGGGCGGCGGAAGGTGCGCTCCATGAGCCTGTGCTGAACATCGGCGCCGAGCAGCCAGTCCACCACCCTGCCGTACGCCGACCGCTGTTTCTCGTCGAGCAGCAGCAGCGGGAAGTCGGAGAGCACCATGCCGTCGTCGGGGTGCACGATCTGCAGGGGTTCGCCCACCCTGTCGTCGTCGTTCAGGGACAACAGCTCCGACTCGTGCGCGATCAGCGCGTTGGTGTCGCCCGGCTTGCTCAGATAGGCGGCGATCAGGTCCCGGGAGCTGGGTGCCGTGAGGGTCTGGCCGGAGCGGAAGCCACGCAGGCGGTCGCAGGAGACGTCCTCCTCCCGCAGGGCGCGGCCGGTGCCGGCGGCGGCGGTGGCGACCCCGACGAGCGCGGCTCGTCCCGTGTCGCTGCGCCGCGGGTCGGCCATCCCGAACCGTACGGTGCCCTCGGCGGCGGCGTCCGCCACGTCCGCCCATGAGATCCGGTTCTCGGTGGCGGTCTCGCGCAGCTTCCCGGCGATGCCGGGTTCGAGGCCGACGGCGACCGGGGACCGCATGATCGGGGTGGACTCGGGCCGGGTCAGGCGGCCCTCGGAGTCCTGGACGCGGAGCTGGAACGAGCGGTCCGAGGCGAGCCACGCCAGGTCGTACGCCGGGCCGCCCGGGTACTGTCCTTCGAGGTCGGCGTTGGCCTCGTACTCCATCTCCAGCTCGACCCCCGTGTCCTCCTCCAGTTCGTCCAGCAGGGGCGCGACATCGGCGAGTTCGGGGCTGGCGAGGACCCGGAGGGTGACCGGGTCCTCGTCCTGGGTGCAGGAGGTGGGACCGGCGAGGAGGACCAGGCCGAGCGACGCCGTCAGCGCGCGGACGAGCCTGGTCATGACGCGTCGTCCGGGTTGGGCGGCGGGCAGTCGCCGACGTAGGTGATGATGTCGTCGAGGGTCTGCAGGCCGGGTTCGAGCGCCTTGGTCTGGTCGGCGTTGGGGACCGGGACCTGGATGCCGTGGTCGCTCAGGTACTGGTCCAGTTGTTCGCTGGCGCCGTCCTCGCCGGAGAAACGGATGCGGAAGCCCAGCTCCAGTGCCCGCCGGCGCAGTTCCGCGTCCTCCTCGATCAGCTTGACCAGCCTGTCGCCCTGCGGGCTCAGGGAGATGAGCTGCGGCTCGGTGAGCGCGTACGGCTTGGGGTAGAGCAGGACGCGGCTGGTGTCCTGCTTGCCCTCCTTGCCGTGGTGGGCGATCTGGTGGGCCAGGAACTGGTGCTCGTAGATCAGGGCGATGGGGGCCAGGGACTCACCGAGGGCGGAGAAGTAGCTGTCGGCCTGCTCGTCGGCCCACATGCCCTGCAGGGTGACGAGGGGTTTGATCTCCGCGGCGATCCGGTCCACTTCCTCCTTGGCGCGCGCGGGGTTGTTGGGATGGTTGGAGCCCGGGGTCTTCTCGCCGTTGGCGACGAAGGCGAGCATGCTCAGATAGGTGCCGGCGGAGTTGGACTCGCAGACGTTGGACGTGCGCACCAGGACGCTGCCGCTGTTGCTGCGGTTGTCGCGGGCGACGTCGTCGTAGCCGATGCCGTTCCAGGTGTCCGCCGTCCTGCCCTTTCCGTCCCTGGGGTGCGGGTCGTCCACGCCGTCGAGCAGGGTCATGAACTTTTCCATGTCGAGGTCGTAGTAGAGCGTCCCTTTTCCGCCCTGCCGTTTCGCCACGCCCGCCTTCACCAGGGTCTCCGCGTAGTCGCGGAAGCTGCCGAGGGCCAGTGGGGAGACGAAGGGGCGCACTGTCCGGCCGGTGTCGTCCGGCCGGTCCAGGATCAGCTTCGCCGCGGGCTGGCCGGACGGGAAGACCACGTCCAGGCCCTTCAGGGACCGGGTGGCGATGCCCCGGGAACCGAGGCGGCGGATGTCCACGCGGATGCCGTGCTCGAGTAACAGCCGTTCCACTTCGGGGTCTTTGAAGTAGTCGGACTTGGAGGCCATCCGCGACTCGATGACGGTGATGCGTTCGAACGGCCGGAGCGCGTTGCCCGAGATCGTCAGGGACAGCAGTCCGGCGAGGGCGAGCGGCAGCGCGGCGACGACGAGACGCGGGACGCGGCGGTGTGTGGTTCGGCGGGTGGTGAGTCTCGGTTCCTCGGTCGTGGATGTTCTGTCGTCGGACAACGGCCCTCCTGCCGCTCAAGGGGGCAGGATCATCAGAGACCCCGGAGAACACCATCCCCCGGAGCGGCCAACTCCACTCGAAGGGCGGACGAATGACAGCCGACCGCGGTGCGGCGGCGGCCGGGTTTCAGCCAGGCGGGAGTGGCAACCCGGAGGGTATGTCCCCTCGATATCGCAACGGTGCCAACCAGGCCGGCACGGTCATCGCGATCGTCGCCGACGTCATGGCCCTCATCCTGGGCCTGTGGATCCTCATGTACCTGCTGGACGCCAACCCCGCCAACGACTTCGTGCAGTTCGTGCACGACGCGGCGCGCTGGCTGGCCGGCTGGTCGCACGACCTGTTCACGTTCGACGAGGCGTGGGCGCGCGTCGTCGCGGGCTATGGGCTGGCGGCGGTCGTGTACCTGTTCGTGGGGCACGCGATCGCGGGCCGCATCCACCGGCAGCACTGAGCTGTCAGTCGCAGCAGTCCGCGTCGAGGCCGCTCGGCAGGTGATCGCCACCGAAGACCGCGCACGTCGCCTCGTGGCCGCCGAGTGCAGCCACGGCGAGCAGCAGCGAACCCGCCGTCCAGGTGGTGAGCTCGCGCGGCCAGATCGCGTCGTCGTCGAAGACGTAGCCCGTCCAGTACAGGCCGGTCTGCGGATCGCGCAGGTGCTGGATGGACTGCAGGATGTTCAGCGCGCGGTCGGACTCGCCCATCGCCCACAGGGCCAGGGCGAGTTCGGCCGATTCCCCACCGGTCACCCACGGGTTGGGGACGACACAGCGCACCCCGAGGCCGGGGACGACGAAGCGGTCCCAGCCCTCCTCCATACGGGACTTGGCCTCCGCGCCGGTCAGGGCGCCGCCCAGCACCGGGTAGTACCAGTCCATCGAGTAGCGGTCCTTGTCCAGGAACCGCTCCGGGTGCCGGCGTATCGCGTGCCGCAGCATGCCCACCGCCAACTCCCAGTCGGGCTGCGGCTCTTCACGCTGCTCGGCGATGGCGAGTGCGCAGCGCAGCGCGTGGTGGATCGAGGAGCTGCCGGTGAGCAGCGCGTCCGCGGTGGACGTGCCGTCGTCCTCGCGCTTCCAGCCGATCTGCCCGCCCGCCTGCTGGAGGGCCAGCACGAACTCGACCGCCGAGTACACCACCGGCCACATGCGGTCCAGGAAGGTGTCGTCGCCGGTCGACAGGTAGTGGTGCCAGACGCCTACGGCGACGTAGGCGACGAAGTTGGTCTCGCGGCCCCGGTCGGTGACGTCGTGCGGGTCGCCGTCGGCGTATGCCGCGTACCAGGAGCCGTCCTCGTTCTGGTGCGTCGCCAGCCACAGGTACGCCCGCTCGGCGGCCTCGTGCTCGCCCGCCGCGTCCAGCGCCATCGCGGCCTCGACGTGGTCCCACGGGTCGAGGTGGTGCCCGCGGAACCACGGGATCGCCCCGTCCTCGCGCTGCACGGCGAGGATGCCGGCGACGGTCGCGGCGGCCTGCTCGGAGGTGAGGACCCCGGGCAGGACGAGGTGTTCTGTCCGGGGAGTGGTCACTTGGCGTCCACCCGGGGCAGGTGCGGCTTGGTCGCGTACGCCACGAAGCTCTTGCCGATCAGCGGGTTGAGCGCCTGCTCGGCGACCCTGGTCGCGAGCGGCTTCTTCATGATGTCCCAGACCAGCAGCTTGTGGTACGCCCGCACCGGCAGCGCCTTGTCGTTGTCGACACCGAACGCGCACTTCAGCCACCAGTAGGGACTGTGCAGGGCGTGCGCGTGGTGCGTGCCGTACGGCTTGAGGCCGGCCTCGCGGATCTTCGCGAGCAGCTCGTCCGCCTTGTAGATGCGGATGTGGCCGCCCTCGACCTCGTGGTAGGCGTCGGACAGGGTCCAGCAGACCTTCTCGGGGCCGTAGCGGGGGACGGTGATCGCGATCCGCCCGCCGGGCTTGAGTACGCGGACCATCTCGGCGAGGACGCCCTTGTCGTCGGGGATGTGCTCCATCACCTCGGAGATGATCACGACGTCGAAGGACTCGTCCGGGAAGGGCAGCGCGAGGGCGTCGCCCTCCATCGCGGTCGCGGTGGCGCCCTCCGGGGCCTCCCCCGCCTCCTTCATCGCCGCGAACCACTTGGCGACCTCGCGGATCTCCTCACCGTTCTGGTCGAGCGCCACGACCTGCGCGCCGCGCCGGTAGCACTCGAACGCGTGCCGTCCGGCACCACAGCCGAGGTCCAGAACGCGGTCGCCCGGGGCGAGCGGGAACCGGGAGAAGTCGACGGTCAGCACGTGGCCCTGCTTTCGCGGTCGGATACAACGTCAACAACTTCTGCGGCCGCGGAGCGGCCGGGAACCGGGGTCGCGGAGCGGCTCGGTGCCAGGGCCGCGGAGCGGCCGGGCTCCTGGCCGGCGGAGCCGGCGATGGCCTCCCGGTAGCGGGCCACCGTGCCTTCCGCGGCCCGCGCCCAGGTGAAGTGCCGCAGCACCCGCTCACGCCCCGCCGCGCCGAGGCGTGCCCGCAGGTCCGCCTCGCCCAGCAGCCGGCTCAGTCCGGCGGCCAGCGCCCCCGCGTCGCCGGGCGGCACCGCCAGGCAGGTCTCCCCGTCCCGTCCGGCGACCTCGGGAATCGCCCCGCCGGTCGTGGCGAGCAGCGGCGTCCCGGTGGCCATCGCCTCGGCGGCCGGCAGGGAGAAGCCCTCGTACAGCGACGGCACGCACGCCACCTGCGCCGAGCGGACCAGGCCGACGAGTTCGGCGTCGGAGATGCCCTTGACGAACTCGACGGCACCCTCGAGGCCGTACCGCTGGACGGCCTGCGCGACCGGCCCCTCCTCGGGCCGCTTGCCGACGACGACGAGATGGGCGTCGGGATGCTCGGTGCGGACCTTCGCCAGCGCCTCGACGAGGAAGACCAGGCCCTTCAGCGGGACATCGGCGCTGGACGTGGTGACGATCCGGCCCGGGATCTGCCGTACCGACGGATCCGGCGAGAACAGGTCCGTGTCCGCGCCGATGTGGACCACGTGGACACGGTCCTGCCGTACGCCGAGGTGGTCGACGATCTCCTGGCGGGACGTACCGGAGACGGTGAGGACCGACGGCAGACGGCGCGCCACGCGCTTCTGCATGCGGGTGAAGGCGTACCAGCGGCGTACGGACAGCCGCCGCTGCCAGCCCTGAGCCGCGTCGAGCTCCAACTGGCGGTCCACGGTGATGGGGTGATGGATCGTCGTGACGAGCGGGGCGCCCACATCACCCAGCAGCCCGTATCCGAGCGTCTGGTTGTCGTGCACGACGTCGAACTCACCCCGCCGGGCGCGCAGATGACGGCGGGCGCGCAGCGAGAACGTCAGCGGCTCGGGGAACCCGCCGGTCCACATGGTCGCCACTTCCAGCGCGTCGATCCAGTCCCGGTACTCGTCGCGCTTCGGCGTGCGGAAGGGGTCGGGCTGGCGGTAGAGATCGAGGCTGGGCAGCTCGGTGAGGCGCAGTCCGTCGTACCCCTCGTCGAGGACGGGGTAGGGCTGGGCGCCGACGACCTCGACGCGGTGGCCGAGGCGGGCGAGTTCGCGGGAGAGGTGCCGGACGTAGACGCCCTGGCCGCCGCAGAACGGGTTTCCCTTGTAGGTGAGGAGTGCGATACGGAGCGGTCGCTCGCCGTCGGCGGCCAGGCCCCCGGGGGACCCCGCCTGACTGGCCTCAGCGGTCACTCTGGGCCCCCTTCTCACTGCACTGTCCCGCGAGATTACGCCGGGACGCTAATCTAGAACAAGTTTCAGACTTGATCGTTCAAGAGGCTCTGAATCTACCGGCAGGTAGGGCCGCTGTGAGCGGTGGATCAGGTGATTCACGCCACGACGGGCACGACCCGGCCGGGCCTGCCATGCTGACTGATTGCACGCCCTCACGGACTGTCACGGAAACGGGATCCATGCCTGCGGAAGCCAAGGTGGAAGCCAGGAGCGCGCGGTCCGCCGCGCCCGCGACCCCGCCCCTCACCGAGCGGCAGGAGGCGCGCCGGCGCCGCATCCTGCGGGCGAGCGCACAGCTGGCCAGCCGGGGCGGTTTCGACGCGGTGCAGATGCGCGAGGTCGCGGAGTCCTCGCAGGTGGCGCTGGGCACGCTGTACCGCTACTTCCCGTCCAAGGTGCATCTGCTGGTCGCCACGATGCAGGACCAGCTGGAGCACATGCACGGCACGCTGCGCAAGAAGCCGCCGTCGGGCGAGACGGCGGCCGAGCGGGTCGCGGAGACGCTGATGCGGGCCTTCCGCGCCCTGCAGCGCGAGCCGCATCTGGCCGATGCGATGGTCCGTGCGCTGACCTTCGCGGACCGCAGCGTGAGCCCCGAGGTGGACCAGGTCTCCCGCCAGACGACGGCGATCATCCTGGACGCCATGGGCCTGGCCGATCCGACCCCCGCGCAGCTCTCCGCCGTCCGCGTCATCGAGCACACCTGGCACTCGGCGCTGATCACCTGGCTCTCGGGCCGCGCCTCCATCGCCCAGGTGAAGATCGACATCGAGACGGTGTGCCGCCTGATCGACCTGACGGACCCGGACACCGGGGCGTAGACACACGAAAAACCTACGAGACGGGTTCCCTTCGCCGGTATTACCCGGATCAGGTAATGGGGGTCGCCGTCCGGCCCGACTACTGCCTTCCGGCCTCTCAGCCCGACCGTCGACGTCGGCCACGGCGGATGCCGAAGCATCTCGCCACAGTCGGCTACTCCGGTCGAACTCCCTCACTCGTCCCGTAGGCCACTATCAGGATATAACGCCCAACTCCAGACGGAACCCCCCGAAGGGGACTTTTTTCATCTCTCGGGCGGAATCCCGGCCTCCCCCTGGAAACTCAGCCCTCCGGCGGAAACACCGGCTCCCCGCTCCCCAGCAGCGTGATCATGATCGCTTCGACCGGGCAGCCTTCCGCCGCCGCCAGGACCTTCTCGTTGGCGTCGGTCTCCGGTTCGACGGGGTGGGACTGGCGGCCCGCGTCGAGGCGGAAGGAGCCGGGGGCGTGGTGGAGGCACTGGGCGGAGCCGATGCACAGGGCGCGGTCCACCTCGACCTGCCAGCGGTCGCCCATGGCCTACGCCTCCCAGCCGGCCGGCAGATGGATCATCTTGTGCTCCAGGTACTCGCCGTATCCCTCCGGACCGAACTCCCGGCCCAGGCCCGAGTTCTTGTAGCCGCCGAACGGGCCGAGCATGTCGAGGCTGAAGGTGTTGACCGAATAGGTGCCGGTACGGACCCGGCGCGCGATGTCGATGCCGTGCTCGACGTCGGCCGTCCAGACGCTGCCGGACAGTCCGTAGTCGGAGTCGTTCGCGATCTTCACGGCGTCGGCCTCGTCGTCGTACGGGAGCAGGCAGATCACCGGGCCGAAGATCTCCTCGCGGGCGATCCGCATCGAGTTGTCGACGTCGCCGAAGAGGGTGGGTTCCACGTACCAGCCGCGCTCCAGGCCCGCCGGCCGGCCGCCGCCGGTGAGGATCTTCGCGCCCTCCTCCTGACCGATGCGGATGTAGTCGAGATTGCGTCGCTGCTGACGCCGGGCGACCAGCGGGCCCACCTGGGTGGCCGGGTCCAGCGGGTCGCCGACGACCAGTGCGCTCGCGGCGCTCGCGAAGGCGTCCGCGAACTCGTCGTAGCGGGAGCGGGGCAGCAGGATGCGCGTCTGGGCCACGCAGGCCTGCCCGTTGTTCATCCAGGCCGCCGGGACGACACCGGCGACCGTCGTCCGGACGTCCGCGTCCGGGAGGACCACGGCGGCCGACTTGCCGCCCAGCTCCAGCGTGACGCGGGTCAGGTTCCGCGACGCCACCTCCATGACGCGCTTGCCCGCCGCGACCGAGCCGGTGAAGGAGACCTTGTCGACGCCCGGGTGCCCGACGAGGTACTCACTGACCTCGCGGTCCGCAGGCAGGATCGACAGCACACCCTCGGGCAGCCCGGCCTCCTTCGCGATCTCGCCGAGGAGGTAGGCGTCGAGGGGTGACTCGGGGGACGGCTTCAGCACCACCGTGCAGCCGGTGAGCAGCGCGGGCGCGAGCTTGGCGGCGGCGACGAACTGCGGGACGTTCCAGGGGACGACGGCCGCGACGACCCCGACGGGCTCGCGCCGCACGAGGATGCGCCCGAGGACGCCGTCGCGCGTCTCCTCGTACGTGTGGTCCCGGGCGACCGTGATCGCCGCATCCCAGACCATCATCGCGCCGAGCGCCTGCGCGAGGACGCTCCAGGAGTACGGCGACCCGTTCTCGGAGGAGATCACGCGGGCGAGCTCCTCGTGGCGGGCGGCGATCCCGTCCTTGATGCGCGAAACGACCTCGATCCGCTCGTCGAGGCTCATCCGTGGCCAGGGCCCTTCGTCGAAGGCGGTGCGCGCGGCGGCGACGGCCCGGTCCACGTCCGCCGGCGACGCGTGCGGCACCCGCCCGATGACCTCTTCCGTGTGCGGCGAGATCACCTCGATGACGTCCTTGCCCAGGGGGTCGGTCAACTCCCCGCCGATGAACAGCTGTCCGTGTTCCACGAGCTCGGTCATGGCCGACTGCCTCCCCGGAGCGTGACTCTGACGATCCATCAGATATCGGAACTGATACCAGTTCCACTCGGAGGAGTCCACAGGTCGGTCAGGCCCGCAGGCCGGAAGGGTCCGCACAGGAAGGTGACTTGGGCTCCCATCGAAACTCGTTCTAGTTATAGTGGCGAGAACGCGGCGACAGGGGAGCCCATGACACAGGTCAGCGACCACGGTGGAGGCGTCCGGTCCATCCGGGTTCCCATCCCGGACAATCCCCTGGGCCACACGCTCGTGTACGTCGTCGACACCGACCGCGGTCCCGTGCTGATCGACACGGGCTGGGACGACCCGGCGTCCTGGGACACCCTCGCCGAGGGGCTGACCCTGTGCGGTACCTCGCCGGACGAGATCCACGGGGTGGTCATCACCCACCACCACCCCGACCACCACGGCCTGTCGGGCCGGGTACGGGAGACGTCCGGCGCCTGGATCGCGATGCACGCGGCGGACACCGCGATCGTCCGCCGCACCCGCGAGACCCTGCCAGGTCACTGGTTCGCCTACATGACAGCCAAACTCACCGCGGCCGGAGCACCCGAGGAGCACGTGGCCCCCCTGCGCAGTGCCCGCCCGCGCACCCTGCCCGGCCTCTCCCCCGCCCTCCCCGACCGCGAGATCGTCCCCGGCGAACTCCTCGACCTCCCCGGCCGCCGCCTGCGCGCGATCTGGACGCCCGGCCACACACCGGGCCACGTCTGCCTGCACCTGGAGGAGCAGCACCCCGCCCGCCTTCCGGGCCACGGCCGCCTGTTCTCCGGCGACCACCTGCTGCCTGGGATCACCCCGCACATCGGCCTGTACGAGGACCCGGACGACGCCACCGTGACCGACCCCCTCGGCGACTACCTCGACTCGCTGGAACGCATCGGTCGCCTCGCCCCCGCCGAGGTCCTCCCGGCCCACCAGCACGCGTTCGCCGACGCATCGGCCCGCGTACGGGAGTTGCTCGCCCACCACGAGGAGCGGCTCACCGGCCTGCTGAACCTCCTGACCGCCCCGCTCACTCCCTGGCAGCTCGCCGAGCGCATGGAGTGGAACCGCCCATGGGCCCAGATCCCGTACGGATCGAGGAACATCGCGGTCTCGGAGGCGGAGGCCCATCTGCGGCGGCTGGTGAAGCTGGGACGCGCGGAGGCGGTGCCGGGGAGCGAGCCGGTGGCGTACGTCGCGGTGTGAACCCGGCCCGGGTTCCGGGGCCGTACGGAGCATCCACAGGCACCCCTCAGCCCCTTCCGTACGGCCCGGTAGAGTGGCCAGGTCGTCATCGCACCCGTACGGGGGGAAGCCGGTGCAAATCCGGCGCTGACCCGCAACCGTGAGCCGGGCCCGGCAGGGCTTCGGTGAGCCGGACTGCCCCGCACGGAACGTGACCGGCTCACGCGCACCGGCAACCGGCCGGTGTGCGGCACCGTCGAGGCATACGGAGCCGAGCCGCCCGGGGTGTCCCGTGCTGCCCGGCTCCCAGCAGGGAAAGGCACCCCGCCGATCATGAACGTCCGCCGCAGTGCAGCGGTCCTGGCCGCCACCGCCGTGATCGGCGTCGCCGCGATCCCGGTCGCCCAGGCCGCCGACCCGTCCCCGTCGCCGTCGGTGGCCTTGCCCTCCGGCCTGTACGGCACGTCCGACCCGACCTACGACGGCGTCTGGCGGCAGTCGCTCGCCCTGCTCGCCCAGGAGACCGTGGGCGTCAAGCCCGCCTGGGAGGCCACGGACTGGCTGGCCCGGCAGCAGTGCGACAACGGCGGCTTCGCCGCCTTCCGGGCCGAGCCCGCCAAGGACTGCGACGCCAAGACCATGGTCGACACCAACAGCACGGCCGCCGCCGTCCAGGCCTTCGCCGCGGTCGGCGACTACGACGCCGCCACCGGCAAGGCGGTCGACTGGCTGAAGTCCGTGCAGAACGAGGACGGCGGCTGGGGCTACACCCCCGGCGGCCCCAGCGACGCCAACTCCACCGCCGTCGTCATCGGTGCCCTCACCGCGGCAGGCGAGAAGCCGGACGCCGTCGTCAAGGACGGCAAGTCTCCCTACGACGCCCTGCTGAAGCTGGCCATCCCGTGCGACGCGAAGGACGGCGGCGCCTTCGCCTACCAGCCCGACAAGAAGGGCAAGTTGGCGGCCAACGCGGACGCGACCGCGGCGGCCGTCCTGGGCGCGCTGGGCAAGGGCCTCGCGGCCGAGGCGGGCAGGAAGGCGGAGCCCACCTGCGCCGACGCCAAGACCCCCGAGCAGGCCGCCGCCAACGGCGCCGCCCACCTCACCAGGACCCTCGCCAAGGACGGCCACCTCACTTCCGCCCTCCCCGGCTCCGAGGACCAGCCCGACTACGGCAACACCGCCGACGCCGTGGTCGCGCTGGCCGCGCAGGGCGGCGCCGCCCAGGCCGCCAAGCCGCTGACCTGGCTGGAGCGGAACTCCGCCGACTGGGCCAAGCAGAGCGGCCCCGCCGCCTACGCCCAGCTGATCCTCGCCACCCACGCGGCCGGCGCCGACCCGAAGGACTTCGGCGGCACCGACCTGGTGGCCCAGCTCAACGCGACCGGCCCGACCCCGCAGCCCCAGGTCGAGGACCGGGCCGTGGCGAAGGCCGAGGAGAAGGACGACGAGGACGAGGGCCTCACCTTCGGCGTGTGGTGGTACGTCGGTGTCTTCCTCGTCGTCGGCATCGGCATCGGCTTCCTGCTCAGCGGCCGCAACAAGAGGCGGTAGCCGTGAGGTTCCGCCGTATCGCCGCCCTGCTCCTGGCCGCGCTGTTCCTCCTGCTGAACACCGGCCAGGCGCAGGCCACCGGCTACCGCTACTGGTCCTTCTGGGACCGCGCCGGCGACCGGTGGACGTACGCCACCCAGGGCCCGTCCACCGCCCGCCCCGCCGACGGCGACGTCCAGGGCTTCCGCTTCTCCGTCAGCGAGGACTCCCAGGACTCCGCCCGGCCCCGCAACACGGCCGGCTTCGCGACCATCTGCGCGAAGACGCCCGCGCAGGAGGGCCGGAAGCGGGTGGCTCTCGTCATCGACTTCGGTACGCCCACGGACGCCCCGTCCGGCGAAACCCCACCGCCCGCCCGCACGGCCTGCGCCACCGTCGCCCCCGACGCGACGACGGCCGAGGCCCTGGCCACGGTCGCCGAACCCCTGCGCTACGACACCAACGCCCTGCTGTGCGCGATCGCGGGCTATCCGGAACGGGGGTGCGGGGAGCAGGTGAAGACGGAGGAGAAGCCGACGGCATCAGAGAAGAAGGCCAAGGACACGGACGAGTCGGGAGGCCCGTCGCTCGGCGTATGGGCAGCAATCGCCGCGATAGCAACACTGGGCGCAGCAACGGGGTGGCAGGCACGCCGACGTCGAAATGGCTGACCGCCACCGCAGCTGCGGGCAGTCGTGCCGCTGGGGCGGCACGGGTGGGCGCAGCGGCACCCCGTCAGCGCCGGGCCGCGCAACGCCCCCCGCCCGGCCCCCACGCCGGGCAACGCAACAAGCAACGGTGCACCCAGGAGCCTGGTGGCTCTGGTCCCTCTCCCTCGGCACCGCAGCCACCCGCACCACCAACCCCCTCCTCCTCACCCTCCTCATCACGGTCTCCGCCTACGTCGTGATCACCCGCCGCCCGAACACCCCCTGGTCCCGCTCCTACGGCGCGTTCCTCAAACTGGCCCTGGCCGTCCTCCTCATCCGCCTCCTCTTCGCCGTAGCCCTCGGCTCCCCCATCCCCGGCACGCACACCCTCCTCACCCTTCCCGAAGTCCCCCTCCCCGACTGGGCGCAGGGCATCCGCCTGGGCGGCAGGGTGACCGCCGAGACCCTGGTCTTCGCGCTGTACGACGGCCTGAAGCTGGCCACACTCCTCATCTGTGTCGGCGCGGCGAACGCCCTCGCGAGCCCCTCCCGCCTGCTCAAGTCCCTCCCCGGCGCCCTGTACGAGACCGGCGTCGCGGTGGTCGTCGCCCTGACCTTCGCACCGAACCTCATCGCCGACGCCCAGCGCCTGCGCGCCGCCCGCCGGCTGCGCGGCCGCCCGGACCGAGGCGTACGCGGCCTGCTTCAGGTGGGACTGCCCGTCCTGGAGGGCGCCCTCGAACGCTCCGTCGCTCTCGCCGCCGCGATGGACGCCCGCGGCTACGGCCGTACCGCCCAGGTCCCGGTCGCCGTCCGCCGTACGACGGCCGCGCTCACCCTGACCGGTCTGGTCGGCGTGTGCGCGGGAACGTACGGACTGCTGACGGCGGAGGGCGGCACGTACGGCCTGCCGGTGCTGCTCGCCGGACTCGCCGCCGCGCTGGCCGGGTTGTGGCTCGGCGGCCGTCGTTCCCTGCGCACCCGCTACCGCCCCGACCGGTGGGACCTGCGCGCCGGTCTGGTCGCCGCGTCCGGCGCCGCCGTCGCCGCACTGCTCGCGCTCGCCGCCGCCTCGGACCCGGCGGCGATGCACCCGGGCGTGGTCCCCCTGGTCGCCCCGACACTGCCCCTGTGGCCGGCGGCGGCCGTACTCCTCGGTCTGCTCCCGGCGTTCATCACGCCTCCTCCCGCCGACCCCGCCGGTCCCGCCCCCAAGGAGCCCTCATGATCCGCTTCGAGGACGTCTCCGTGACATACGACGGGGCGGCCGAACCCACCGTCCGGGGCGTCGACTTCGAGGTCCCGGAGGGCGAACTCGTCCTGCTCGTCGGCCCGTCGGGGGTCGGCAAGTCCACCGTTCTCGGCGCGGTGAGCGGGCTCGTCCCGCACTTCACCGGCGGCACCCTGCGGGGCAGGGTCACCGTGGCCGGCCGGGACACGCGTACGCACAAGCCGCGCGAACTCGCCGACGTCGTCGGCGCCGTCGGCCAGGATCCGCTGTCCCACTTCGTGACGGACACCGTCGAGGACGAACTCGCCTACGGCATGGAGTCGTTGGGCCTCGCCTCGGACGTCATGCGCCGCCGCGTCGAGGAGACCCTGGACCTGCTGGGCCTCGCCGACCTGCGGGACCGCCCGATCTCCACCCTCTCCGGCGGCCAGCAGCAGCGTGTCGCGATCGGCTCGGTCCTCACCCCGCATCCGAGTGTGCTGGTCCTGGACGAGCCGACCTCCGCGCTCGACCCGGCCGCCGCCGAAGAGGTCCTCGCCGTGCTCCAGCGGCTCGTTCACGACCTGGGGACGACGGTCCTGATGGCCGAGCACCGCCTGGAACGGGTCGTCCAGTACGCCGACCAGGTCGTCCTGCTGCCCGCCCCGGGCGCCGCCCCGCTGCTGGGCACCCCGGCCGAGGTGATGGCCGTGTCGCCGGTGTACCCGCCGGTCGTCGACCTGGGCCGGCTCGCGGGCTGGTCCCCGCTGCCGCTGACCGTCCGCGACGCCCGCCGCCGGGCGGCCGGCCTGCGCGCACGCCTCGACGGCCGGGAACCCGACGGCACGCCCACCCCGACCCCGCCGTCGAGCGCGACGCGCAGACCCCCCGCCCCCCGCCGGCTGTTCCGCAGGCGCAGCACACCCGACACCCCGCCCACCCCTCACCTCGCCGACGTGCGCTCCCTCGCCGTCCGCCGGGGCCGCGTCCCCGCCCTGCGCCACGTCGACCTCACGGTCTCCCCCGGCGAGACCATCGCCCTGATGGGCCGCAACGGCGCCGGGAAGTCCACCCTCCTCTCCGCCCTGGTCGGCCTCGTCGAACCGGCGGCCGGCACGGTCCGCGTCGGCGGCGCGACCCCGCACCGCACGGCGCCCCCCGATCTCGTACGCCGCGTCGGCCTCGTACCGCAGGAACCGCGGGACCTGCTCTACGCCGACACGGTCGCTGCCGAGTGCACTGCGGCCGACGCCGACGCGGGCGCCGCGCCCGGCACCTGCCGGGCCCTGGTCTCGGACCTCCTCCCCGGCATCACGGACGACACCCACCCCCGCGACCTCTCCGAGGGCCAGCGCCTGACCCTCGCCCTGGCCGTCGTACTGACCGCCCGCCCTCCGCTGCTCCTCCTGGACGAGCCGACCCGTGGCCTGGACTACGCGGCGAAGGCCCGTCTGGTCGCCGTGCTGCGCGAGCTGGCCGCCGACGGGCACGCGATCGTGCTGGCCACGCACGACGTCGAACTGGCCGCCGAGCTCGCCCACCGGGTGGTCCTGCTGGCCGAGGGCGAGGTGATCGCCGACGGCCCGACGGCCGACGTGGTCGTCTCCTCCCCCTCCTTCGCACCACAGGTCACCAAGATCCTGGCGCCGCAGAAATGGCTCACGGTCACCCAGGTCCGCGAGGCACTGACATGACGGCCCCGTCCTCCATCGCCCAGGCCCGAGCGGTCCACCTCGGCTCCCACCCCTGGTCCGCGAGGCACTGACATGACCACACCCTCCGCCCCCCACATCCGCCAGGCCCGGGCCGTCCGTCTCGGCCCCCGCTCCCTCGCCGCCCTCGCCCTGGTCAGCGCGGTGGGCGGGGCCGCCTTCTTCTGGCCCTTCCTCGCCCCGCCCACCTCGCAGATCGCGGCGCACGCGCAGGACGCCCCCTGGCTCTTCGCGGCTCTGTTGGTGCTGCTGGTCGCGGTGGTGGCGGCGACGATCTCCGAGTCGGGGCTCGGCCCGAAGGCCGTGGCCATGCTCGGGGTGCTGGCCGCGACGGGCGCGGCGCTGCGGCCGATCGGTGCGGGGACGGCGGGCATCGAGCCGATGTTCTTCCTGATGGTGCTGAGCGGCCGGGTCCTGGGCCCGGGCTTCGGTTTCGTGCTGGGCGCGGTGACGATGTTCGCGTCCGCGCTGCTCACGGGCGGGGTGGGCCCGTGGATGCCGTTCCAGATGCTGGCGATGGGCTGGTTCACGATGGGCGCGGGCCTGCTGCCGGGGCCGGACCGCCTGCGCGGCCGAGCGGAACTGCTCCTGCTGGCCGCCTACGGCTTTCTCGCCGCCTTCGCCTACGGCACGATCATGAACCTCGCGGGCTGGCCCTTCATGAGTGCCCTCGCCTCGAACGTGGCCTTCGACCCGGACGCGGCGGTCCCCGTCAACCTGGCCCGCTTCCTGGCCTACTGCCTGGCCACCTCGCTCGGCTGGGACCTGGGCCGAGCAGTCGTCACCGTCGTCCTGACCGTGTTCCTCGGTCCGGCGGTCCTCAAGGCACTGCGCCGGGCCACGCGCCGGGCCGCGTTCGAGACGCCGGTCACATTCGACGCACCCGCTGAGTGAACGGCGACGAACCCACCGTCACTCAGCGGGTGAAGCACCCCACATGACCCAGATCACCTACGATCCCCCTTAGTCGGACAAATCGGATGCCATGCCCACGTCATAACCCCCTCCGACCTGCACATTGAGAGCCGCGTCACACAAAAGACCTTCCCCCCAGATGCGACCACAACTAGTAAAAGGGGTCATTGCGGACCCCTTCCCGGCCTGCTTCTCTGGATGGCGTCGCACGGCGCCGACGAGCCCACAGGGCCGCGGCGCCACCGCATGCCCCCGCCGCGCACCGCGTGGTTCCGGCATGCCGCGACCACCCCGTCCCCGACGAAAAAGGTTCAACGTGTCCGTCTCCTTCCTCCGCCGCATCGCCGCCCCCAAGAAGGCCCTCACCGGCGTCGCCGTCGCCGCCGCCACCGCTGGAATGGCTCTGTCCGCCACCCCGGCCCAGGCTGCGACCACTGCTTCTCCCACCCAGGCCAAGGCGATCGCCAAGCAGATGGTCCCTGCCGAACACTTCAACGCGTTCAGCAAGATCGTCGAGCACGAGAGCGGCTGGGACGTCGACGCCACGAACCCGTCCTCCGGCGCCTACGGCCTGGTCCAGGCCCTGCCGGGCTCGAAGATGGCCGCCGCCGGCGCGGACTGGAAGACCAACGCCAAGACCCAGATCAAGTGGGGTCTGGACTACATGAACTCCCGCTACGGCAGCCCGACCGGCGCCTGGAGCTTCTGGCAGGCCAACGGCTGGTACTGATCAGCCCCAGCAGCACCCAAGAACGAGGCGGCGGCCCCCGATCCCCGGGGCCGCCGCCTCCGTCGTGTGCAGCAACGGCTCACCTCAAGGAACTGGCCCGGTCCTCCCAACCCGTATGAGTGAGAGTCCCGGA
The DNA here is from genome assembly GCF_042731325.1 of Streptomyces sp. NPDC059866. Lineage (NCBI taxonomy): Bacteria > Bacillati > Actinomycetota > Actinomycetes > Kitasatosporales > Streptomycetaceae > Streptomyces > Streptomyces sp. NPDC059866. The sequence goes on from NZ_JBHWJT010000007.1 coordinate 121,484, forward strand.
ATCAGGCTTGTGAGTGAGAGTCCCGGAATCAGGCTTGCTCGACTCCCCCATCGGGGTTTAGTGAATGCTAAACTCCCGAAAGGATTGAAGGTGGAAGAGCAGTGGGACGTCTACCTGACCGACGAGGTGGATCAGTGGCTGCACGACCTGGAGAAGGCCGACCCGGCGTCGTACGTGCTGGTGAACCAGGCGATCTGGATCCTCGCCTGCCACGGCCCCGCCGAGGGGCGTCCGCTGGTCGACCGGATCAAGGGCTCGGCCCTGCACAATCTCAAAGAGCTGCGCCCCGGATCTTCCGGCCGGAGCGAGGTGCGCATCCTTTTCATGTTCGATCCGTGGCGCTCCGCGATCCTGCTCGTTGCCGGAGACAAGGCGGGCAACTGGAACGCCTGGTACGACGAGGCGATCCCGTTGGCCGAGCATCGGTACGCCGAGTACATGGCTGATCGGAAGAGGGAGTCGGGGCAGTGAACGGACACGTCAGGTGGTCAGCCAGCGGGCATCGGGAGCGGGCAGAGGAACTGTCCGGCGGCCGAGATGCATTCGTCGAAGGCACTCAGCGCATGCTCGACCAAGCCCGGGCCTGGCGACTGGTCGACATGCGCCAGGAGCGCGGTTTCACCCAGGCTCAGGTGGCGGAACGCATGGGCGTGACCAAGGGCCGGGTCTCCCAGATCGAGTGCGGACAGGTCTCCGGGACGGATGTCGTGGCGCGGTATGTCGAGGCGCTGGGTGGCAGCCTCGTCATGGTGGCGGTCTTCGACGACGGGGAACTGCGCAAGGTCGGCTGAGCGCACCCGCACGGCGCAGCGTCCCGCAGCCCTGAATGCTTCCAGCACCGCTCGGCGCTCACTTCCCCAGCCCCAGGTGGCTCCAGTGTCAGGTGCCCGGGACAGAACTGATTCCGGCCTCAGGTACGGAAGTCGGGGGAGGCAGAGGCGGGGCGTGGAGGGATGGGGATGCTTCTGCCTCCCTCGAGTACATCAGCCGGCGGTGACCCGGAGCTCCTTCACCCCGTTGATCCACGCCGAGCGCAGTCGGCGTGGGTCGCCCGCGAGGCGCAGGTCGGGCATCGCGTCGGCGATCGCGTTGAAGATGAGTTCGATCTCCAGGACGGCCAGCGACTTGCCCAGGCAGTAGTGGGGGCCGCCCCCGCCGAAGCCGAGGTGGGGATTCGGGTCGCGGGTGATGTCGAAGGTGTCGGGGGCGGTGAAGACGTCGGGGTCGTGGTTGGCGGAGGAGTAGAAGATGCCGACCCGGTCGCCCTTGCGGATCAGCTTGCCGCCGAGTTCGGTGTCCTGGGTGGCCGTCCGCTGGAAGGAGACGACGGGTGTCGCCCAGCGCACGATCTCCTCGGCCGCCGTCTGTGGCCGCTCCCTCTTGTACAGCTCCCACTGGTCGGGATGGGTGAGGAAGGCGTGCATGCCGTGCGTGATGGCGTTGCGGGTCGTCTCGTTGCCCGCCACGGCCAGCATCAGCACGAAGAAGCCGAACTCGTCCGAGCCCAGGTTGCCCTCGTCCTCCGCCGCGACCAGCGTGGTGACGATGTCCTTCGCCGGGCACTGCTTGCGGTCGGCGGCCATGTTCATGGCGTACGCGATGAGTTCCGTGGCCGACTCGGCGCCGACCTCCTCGGTGATGGCGTACTCCGGGTCGTCGTACGCGATCATCTTGTTCGACCACTCGAAGATCTTCGACCGGTCGTCCTGCGGGATGCCGATCAGCTCGGCTATCGCCTGCAGCGGCAGTTCGCAGGCCACCTCGGTGACGAAGTCGAAGGGGCCCGAGTGCCCCCGGGCGTTCTCGACGATGGAGTGCGCCCGCGCCCGCAGCCGCTCCTCCAGCGCCCGGATGGCCCGCGGCGTGAACCCGCGCTGCACGATCTGACGGACCCGGGTGTGTTCGGGCGGGTCCATGTTCAGCAGGATCAGCCGCTGGGCGTCGATCGCGTCGCGCTCGATGTGCTCGTTGAAGCGGATGATCGCGGTGTTGAGGTACGAGGAGAAGAGCTCGGGGTGGGTGGAGACGTACTTGACGTCGGCGTGCCGGGTGACGGCCCAGTAGCCCTCGTCCTGGAAGCCGGCCAGCCCCGCGGGCTGAGCGATCCAGCGGACCGGTTCGACGCGGCGCAGTTCGGCGAACTCCGGGAGGGGCACACGGTGGTGCAGCAGATCGGGGTCGGTGAAGTCGAACCCTTCGGGAAGCGCTGGACAGGGCATCGGCGGCTCCAGCCATCTGACGATGCGAGCTGATCTGACGGTGCATCAGAACACGGAATCGCCGTGAAGGTAGTAACGGGTTCTACAACTCGCAAGGGGTACGGCACCCCGAATTGGAGCCCAATCGCGTGCAAGACCCTTGCGGTGATGTACATCACGTCAGCAGACTGCACTCAGAACTAGAACACGTACTAGTTACTGGTTCTGGATCGGTTCTGCCTGGTTCTGGACGAGAGGACCCGCCCCCATGGCCGCCGAACCCGTGATCGTCGAAGCCGTACGCACCCCCATCGGCAAGCGCGGCGGCGCGCTCGCCAACCTCCACCCCGCCTACCTCCTGGGCGAGACCTACCGCGAACTCCTCGGCCGCACCGGTATCCCCGCCGACTGCGTCGAACAGATCGTCGGCGGCACGGTGACTCACGCCGGCGAGCAGTCCATGAACCCCGCGCGCACGGCCTGGCTCACTGTGGGGCTGCCGTACGAGACGGCGGCGACGACGGTCGACTGCCAGTGCGGGTCCTCGCAGCAGGCGTCGCACATGGTGGCCAACATGGTCGCAGCGGGCGTCATCGACGTGGGGATCAGCTGTGGCGTCGAGGCGATGTCACGGGTGCCGCTGGGCTCGGGGTCCAAGCACGGGCCCGGGAAGCCGTTCCCGGACGAGTGGAACGTCGACCTCCCCAACCAGTTCGAGGCGGCGGAGCGCATCGCCCGCCACCGGGGGCTGACCAGGGAGAACGTTGACTCGCTGGGGCTGATCTCTCAGGAACGGGCCGCCGCCGCCTGGGCCGAGGAGCGGTTCAAGAGGGAGACCTTCGCCGTCCAGGTCCCGACGACCGAGGAGGAACAGCACGCCGGGCAGGGGATGTGGCGGCTCGTCGACAAGGACGAGGGGCTGCGCGACACGTCCATGGAGGCGCTGGCGGGCCTCAAGCCCATCATGCCGACGGCCGTCCATACGGCGGGCAACTCGTCGCAGATCAGCGATGGTGCGGCGGCGATCATGTGGGCGTCGAAGCGGATGGCGCGTGCGCTGAAGCTGAAGCCGAGGGCGCGGATCGTGGCACAGGCGCTGGTGGGCGCCGACCCGCACTTCCACCTCGACGGACCGATCGACGCAACGAAGGCCGTGCTGGGCAAGGCCGGAATGTCCCTGAAGGACATCGACGTGGTCGAGATCAACGAGGCCTTCGCATCCGTGGTGTTGAGCTGGGCCCAGGTCTTCGAACAGGACCTGGAGAAGGTCAACGTCAACGGCGGTGCGATCGCCCTCGGGCACCCGGTGGGGGCCACCGGGGCCCGGCTCATCACGACCGCACTTCATGAACTGGAGCGGGCGGACAAGGAGTTCGCGCTGGTGACGATGTGCGCGGGGGGCGGACTGGCCACCGGCACGATCATTCAGCGGCTGTAGTCGCCGTCCAGTCGACGAAGGTGGTGAACGCGGCGGGGTCGAGGGTGAGGATCGGCCCCGCCGGGTTCTTGGAGTCGCGGATGGCGAGGGTGGTGTGGGGGGTTTCGGCGATCTCGATGCAGTCGCCGCCTTGGTCGCCGCTGTGCGAAGACTTACGCCAGGCCAGGGACCCGAGCGGCGCGCACTCGACGCAGCTGCCGCCCTGGTCGCCGCTGTAGCTGGACTTACGCCACTGGATCCCCGCCGGAATCGCGTTGCTCGCCATAGCGTTCCTCCATTACGCGCCGGATCAACTCCGCCGAGTCCTTGAGGGAGAGCGCGGCGGCTTGGAGATGATCGTAACGGAGCGAGCAGTCCTTGACGGTGTCTGGGTTGGCGGTCGGATGCCCGCTGCCGTAGCCCTCGGTGTAGACGATGGTCGGGTCGCTCGGGAAGCGGAAGAGGTCGAACGAGCCTTGCAGGCCCGCGTGCGCCCCGACCGAGAACGGCAGTACCTGGACGTTGATCCGGGGATCGTCCTCGAACGACAACAACTTCGCAAGTTGCTCCCGCATGACCTCCGGGCCACCGATCTCCTGATACAGCACGGCTTCACTGATGATCGCCCAGAACACCGGCGGCTCGCTCTTCTCGAAGATGCGCTGGCGTGCCAGCCGTACCGACGTACGGTCGTCGAGGTCGCTCTGGTCCATCGCACCGAGCACGGCACGCGCGTAGGCCTTGGTCTGCAACAGACCATGCACCAGGTGCGTGTGAAACGTACCGATCTCGACCGCCCGCGCCTCCAACTCCGCCACCTGTTGAAACCAGGCCGGAAGTTGACTACGCATCACCAGCTCAAGCAACCGGGACAGTAACCCACCCGTCCCCAGCGCAATATCCGCCCGCTCGCTGAACTGCAACGTCGGCAGTTTCCGGGCCGTCTCGATCTGGCCGACCAGCGAACCGGTGCAGTAGACGATGCTCCCGAGCTGCTTCTGGGTCAGGCCGGCGGCCTCGCGGTACCGCCGTAGCTCGAAGCCGTAGTAGTCGAGTGGCGAGGCGCCCGGGTCGAGGGTGTTGATGTGGGTCACGCAGCGGCCCCTCTCACGCAACTCGGTCCACTTCGGGATCTGTTGTATCCGTTCCGTAGCCCAGCGTAGTGACGGCAGGTCAGTCTCGTCGTGTGAACGAATACATTCCCCCCGCCTACTTGGCTCCCCGTCCCGTCCAGTACCGCATGAGCCTCACGGTCAGCGAGCACTCGGCGCGCCACATCCGCCGTATCGTCCGCTCGCTCCTGGCGGAGTGGGACATGCCGGAGCTGGCCGACGCCGTGGAGCTCGCCGTGACGGAGCTGGTCGCCAACGTCGTACGCCATGTCCGGAACCGTCGCTGCACGCTGCTGGTTCTGCGGCAGACGGAGGGGGTGAGGGTGGAGGTGACGGACAGCTCACCACAAGTCCCGCTGCTTCCTGGTGAGTTGTCACCGGACGCCGAGTGCGGTCGGGGTCTCGTCCTGCTGGACGCGATGGTCGACAAATGGGGTGTGGATCCCGTGACAGGGGGTGGCAAAGCGGTGTGGTTCGAGTGCTGGTGCGGAAAGACCTCTGAGGCAGGTCAGGATGCGGGCGGTTTGTGAGCAGGGGGCCCGCGGGCACGGGGGGAGCGTCGGTGCTGAGACAAGAGGCACTGTTCACGGAACTGCTGAAGGGTGTGCTGGCCGAGCAAGAACTGCGCGACAGCCTGGCCCGAAGCGGCAGCGTGAACGAGCAGCATCTGGAATCTGCCGCGGAAGCGGAGCGTCGCCGCATTCTGGGACAAGCCCAGGATGCGCAGAAGGCGTATGAGCAGGCTTTCGCCAGAGCTCGCACGGAGGGCCGGATCCTCAGGCTGTTTGTGGCGGTTGGCACGCTGGTGCTGCTGATGCTGCTCACGTCAGCGGTGGGATCCGGCTGGAGTGCCGCACTCAAGGAAGCTCTGACCAATGACCGTTCCGTTTCGGTCAAGTCCGCTGCGGGCGACGCGTTCGGACTCCTCGTGTTCATGATCTTGATCGCAGGCGGGTTGGCCTTCGTGGCCTGGTGTGTCTACTGGCTTCTGTCACGCAATGTGCGGGCAGGCGTACCTGCGGCAAAGGGTCGTCAGCTGCTCGTCAGTGCGGGGCTCGCGTATTGCTCCTTGGCGGTGGTGTGCGCGATCTCGGTGGGTGCCTACCCGGCGGAGGTCGCCTGGCAGCTCCGGCACGATCGACCTTTGGAAGAGGTCGGCGGATACGGCTGGGGCGTCTGGATCGCGCTGGGCACACTGGTGTTGTTCGTGCTTCCGGTGCTGTGGCTGCGCAGACTCGCACGGTCGGACCAGTCCGGGCAGTCCCTTCCCCTCGCCCACCGGATCGCCGTATTCGACCCACGGGAACGAAACCAGGCGGAACAACAGGCCATGACCGAGTGGCGGGAGGCCGTACGGCAGGGCTTGAGAAGCTTCATGCGGGAAAAGATCAGCGAACGCACCGAGCGTGTTTTCTCCACCGAGCTCTCCATCGATGACGCCCCGGGTCTGAAGCAGCTTCGCGCCGGCCATGAACATGTGGAGACGCCGGCCGACAAGCAACTGGCCATGATCAGCGCGGGGATGGAGAACGGAAGCATCGCCCTGTCGGGCCCACGCGGGGCGGGCAAGACGCAACTGCTACGAGTCTTCTGCAAGGTCGACGAGGCGGATACGGCGGGGCAGTTGAGCCTCGTCGAGTCGGTGCCGGTCCTGTTCGACCGTCGGGAGTTCATGCTCCATCTGTTCTACAAAGTGTGCGACCGCGTGATCAAGGAAGGTCTCGGCACGGCACAGGAAGCCGAGCGGCACAAGCGCTCGATCCGCTATCTGCAGACCCACTCGGACGAGGCCGCCCTCAGCGCCGGCTGGCGGAGCTGGAACCTGTCGGCGAGGAAAGCGACATCGCTCGCCCAGCAGCCGCAGATGTACCCGGAGATCCTGGACGGCCTGAAGAGGTTCCTCAGCCGGACCGCGCTGGAACTGGACGAAAAGAACCGGCGGGTGGTGATCGGTATCGACGAACTCGACCGGATCGAGCCGGCTGCCACCGCACGCACCTTTCTCAACGAACTCAAGGCCGTGTTCGACGTGCCGAAGTGCCTGTTCGTGCTGTCGGTCTCCGACGAGGCCCTGCGGGAGGCGGAGTTGGCGCCGGTCGGCCGACGGGATGCCTTCGACAGTGCGATCGACGAGATCATCCGGGTCGAACCCCTCGACCAGCGAACCGCCGAGAAGCTGCTGGGCCGTCGGGTCGTAGGGCTGCCCGTCCCGTTCACCGCTCTCTTCTACTGCCTGTCGGGCGGAATGCCGCGAGACCTCCTGCGGACGGCCCGCGCGGCCATCTCGTACGTGGAGCCGGAACAACGCATCACGCTGGCCGACCTGGCCCGCAAGCTGGTGAACCGTGAACTGGACCGCATTGCCAACACGGCCGGCGGCTCCGAGGAGTCGGCCGAACTCGCGCAGTTCTTCCGCGCGGACCTGGTCGCCGAGCACGGCGGACTCGGCACACTGGGAGGCGTGATCCACCAGCAGGCCGGGGAGACCGGCGACCGTGCCCGCATGGGCGCGACGCTGGCCAACCGCGCCTACCATCTGGACACGGTGCTGAGGATCTTCACCAGAGACCTCACCGAAGACCGTTTCACCAGGGCCTCCGATCCCGGGGTCTCCGGCTCCTTCGCGGCCCTCGCCAGAGCCCAGCGCGAGATCGGCACGGCCGACACGCTTGCCCGGTCCACACTGCAACGCGTCAGAACGGCTTGGTCGTTGCCGACGCTGCCTCCCATGCCTTCCGCCTGAAGTGAGCCATTTCCGCAACGCGGCCGACACGCGGCGCCTCAAGTACGAGGTGGGAGCCCTGATCCGGGGCGGCTGACGACGGCGGAGGGCGCCGGCTCCCGCTCCGCACCGACCGCCCCAGCCGTGACCGTGCGCGCCCGCGGCCCCTGCAGCACATACGCCAGCCCGAACCCCGCGCCGACCACCATCGCCCCGCCCACCGCGTCCAGGACCCAGTGGTTGCCGGTCGCGACGATCGCCGAGAGGGTGAAGAAGGGGTGCAGCAGGCCCAGGGCCTTCATCCACCCCTTCGGCGCGACGATCGCGATCACGACCCCGCACCACAGCGACCATCCGAAGTGCAGTGACGGCATCGCGGCGTACTGGTTGGTGAGCGCTGTCAGCGTGCCGTAGTCCGGCTGGGAGAAGTCCTGGACGCCGTGGACCGTGTCGACGATGCCGAGGTCCGGCATCAGACGGGGCGGGGCGAGCGGGTACGCCCAGAAGCCGACGAGCGCGAGGAGGGTGGTCAGGCCCAGGGTCGAGCGGCCCCAGCGGTAGTCGACCGGGCGGCGCCAGTAGAGGACGCCGAGGACGGTCAGCGGGACGACGAAGTGGAAGGACGTGTAGTAGAAGTCGAAGAACTGCCGCAGCCAGTCGATCTTGACCACCGCGTGGTTGGCCCAGCGCTCGATGTCGAGGTGCAGGATCCGCTCCAGCGAGAGGATCTGCTCGCCGTGGTGCTCGGCACGCTCCCTGCCCCCGGAGATCGTGCCGCCCGTCGCCGCCAGCCGGACCTGGGAGTACGCGGCGTAGGTGACGCGTATGAGGAGCAGTTCCAGCAGGAGGTTCGGGCGGCCGAGCACCCGGCGCAGGAACGGCAGCAGCGGGATGCGCTGCCAGCGGGCCGGGACCGGCGGCGCGTACTGGGTGGGGATCGGGGAGCGGTAGTGCGGCGACGTACGCGACAGGAACGGTACGACCGTGGCGGCGGCGATCGCCGCGAGCAGGACGACGTTGTCGCGCAGCGGGTGGAGGGCGGCCATGTTCGGCAGGATCATCTTCGCCGGGAGCGTCATGACCACGACCACGGCCACCGGCCACACCAGCCGGTCGGAGGCCCGTTTGCCGACCCGGCCGACGACCGCGAGGAGGACCCAGAGGAGCTGGTGCTGCCAGGCGGTGGGAGAGACCACTATCGCCGCGCAGCCCGTGATCGCGACGGCGAGCAGGAGCTGCCCGTCGTGGGCGTGGCGGACGGCGCGGCGCAGGCCGAGGGCGGCGATCCCGGCGCCCAGCACCAGGAAGACGGCGATCTCCAGCGGGCCGGACAGGCCCAGGCGGAGCAGGGCGCCGTGCAGGGACTGGTTGGCGAGATCGTCGGCCCGGCCGCCGAGACCGACGCCGGCCATGTGGTGCACCCAGTAGGTGTACGAGTCCTGCGGCATCGCCGCCCAGGCGAGCGCGGTGCAGGCGGCGAAGGTCGCACCGAGCCAGGCGGCGGCGTTGCGGCGGCCGGTGAACCACAGCAGCGGGGCGAACAGCAGCACGGTCGGCTGGAAGGCGGCGGCGACACCGATCAGGGCGCCGCCGGCCCGCTCGCCGCGTACGGCGAAGCAGCCGAGCAGGACGAGCAGGACGGGGATGATGCTGGTCTGGCCGAGCCAGAAGGCGTTGCGCACCGGCAGCGACAGCATCAGCAGGCAGATCGCGACGGGCGCGGCGAACAGCGAGCTGCGCCGGCTCACCGGCTTCGGCAGGGCGCGCGCGGCGAGCAGGCCGAGCGCGACGACGAGCAGCAGCGTGCCGAAGGTCCAGCCCCAGCCGAGCGCCTGTTCTGCGGAACGGGTGAGGGGTTTGAGGACGAGGCCGCCGAAGGGGGTGCCGGTGAAGCGCGTGGAGTCGTACAGCGAGCCCTCCACATGCAGCACGCCGTCCGGGCCGACCCAGGTCTCCAGGTCCGTCAGCCGCTCTCCCCTGGGCGTGCTGAGGACGACGGCCAGCTGCCGTACGGCGAGGATCGCGGCGACCAGCCACAGTCCCAGCCGCGCCGCGCGCTGCCGTGCCCCGGCCGTGCCGACGGCCGCCGCCCCGAAGGCTCCCCCCGGTCTCCCGGTGTGCTCCGCATTCGCCACGCCTCGCGGCCCTCCCGCCCCGCTCGTCCCACGTGTCCCGCGCATGGGTCCCTTTGCGATCCTCATGAGGCTCGCACCACCCCCGGAGGGAGACGCAGGCAACCCCCGCTTCACCTGACGTCCGCTCTCCTTTTGTCCGGAAGACGATAGTCGGAGGGGGGTCGGGTTGCCTCCACCGGGCGCGAGATGGATCACAGTCGGCGCCGGAATGACGGGTTCCGGGGCGGGCCGACGCTCCTGGACATACGGCGTTTATCTGCCCCATGCAACGAAGCAGCCACGGTACGTAATCAGGACAAGTGCCCCTATGGTCCTTTTTGGCCTGCCGCCGCCGACGCCGGACGGGCCCGCCCCTGTCCCCGTCGAAAGGTAGGCGAGCGAAGTTTTGACGACTGCCACAGTCGCCGCCCCGCATCCGTCCCCGACCACCACTTCCGCCCCGGACGTCACCGTCACCGACCCGGCCCTCGTGAAGCGCGCCGTGAAGGCGGCCGCGCTCGGCAACGCCATGGAGTGGTTCGACTTCGGCGTCTACAGCTACATCGCCGTGACCCTGGGCAAGGTCTTCTTCCCCACAGGCAACGCGACGGCTCAGCTGCTGTCCACGTTCGGCGCCTTCGCCGCGGCCTTCCTGGTCCGTCCGCTGGGCGGCATGGTCTTCGGCCCGCTGGGCGACCGTATCGGCCGCCAGAAGGTCCTCGCCCTCACCATGATCATGATGGCGATCGGCACGTTCGCCATCGGCCTGATCCCGTCGTACGCGGCGATCGGCGTCGGCGCGCCGATCCTGCTGCTGGCCGCCCGCCTCGTGCAGGGCTTCTCCACCGGCGGCGAGTACGCGGGCGCGTCCACCTTCATCGCCGAGTACGCACCCGACCGGCGGCGCGGCTTCCTCGGCAGCTGGCTGGAGTTCGGCACGCTCGCCGGCTACATCGGCGGTGCGGGCCTGGTCACCCTCATGACCGCCCTGCTGTCCTCCGAGGACCTGCTGTCCTGGGGCTGGCGGATCCCGTTCCTGATCGCGGGCCCGATGGGCCTCATCGGCCTGTACCTGCGGATGCGTCTGGAGGAGACCCCGGCCTTCGCGGCGGAGGTCGAGAAGGCGGAGTCGGCCCGGCCGAAGGTGCCGCTGCGCGAGATGATCTCCGGCCAGTGGAGGGCCCTGCTGCTCTGCATGGGCCTGGTGCTGGTCTTCAACGTCACCGACTACATGCTGCTGTCGTACATGCCGAGCTACCTCACGAGCGAGCTCCACTACGACGAGACGCACGGTCTGCTGGTCGTCCTGGGCGTGATGGCGCTGATGATGATCGCCCAGCCCTTCACCGGCGCCCTGACCGACCGCATCGGCCGCCGTCCGGTGATCGCGGCGGGTTGCGCGGGCTTCCTGGCCCTGTCCGTCCCCGCGCTGCTGCTGATCCGCCAGGGCAGCCTCGCCGCCGTCGCTCTGGGCATGGGCGCCCTGGGCCTGCTGCTGGTCTGCTTCACGGCGGCGATGCCCTCCGCCCTGCCCGCCCTGTTCCCGACCCGGGTCCGCTACGGCTCCCTCTCCATCGGCTTCAACATCTCGGTCTCCCTCTTCGGCGGTACGACGCCGCTGGTGGTCACGGCGCTGATCGGCGCGACCGGCGACATGATGATGCCCGCGTACTACATGATGGCGGCGGCTGTGATCGGCGGTGTCGCGGTGTGGTTCATGACGGAATCGGCGGGGCGCCCGCTGCCGGGTTCGCCGCCTGCTCTGGAGCCGGCGGAGGCCGTCAAGCGCTGACGCACGGCTGCGGTGCCCGCGGACGGTACCTGGTTGCGCAGCCCGCGCTACCGGGTACCGCCCGTGTGTACGGGCACGAGCCGCCGCTTTCCAGGCGCCCGGCGTGGGAGCTGGCCGAGGTGGGGCGCGCAGCCCGGCGCCGACGGGGTGCCGCCCGCGCCCACCCGTGCCGCCCTGGGGGTCCCCCCTCTGGGGGAGGCACGACTGCCCGCGGACCGACGGTCGTCGGCGTGCCGCTCTCGCCGTGGAACCTCGCGACGACTACCTTCGTTAGGGCAACTAGTTAGAGGCCCTAACTACGGAACCGCTTCGCACACGAGAGGCAGAGCGCATGAGCGAGTCGCAGACCTGGGACGCCGTGGACGACTACTTCCGTACCCATCTCTCCCCCGACGACGAGCCCCTCCAGGCCGCCCTGCGCGACAGCGAGGCCGCCGAACTGCCGCCCGTCAGCGTCACGGCCCCCCAGGGCAAGCTGCTCCACCTCCTCGCCCAGATCCAGGGCGCCCGGACGATCCTGGAGATCGGCACGCTCGGCGGCTACAGCACCATCTGGCTCGGCCGTGCCCTCCCCGCCGAAGGCCGCCTCATCTCGCTGGAGTACAGCGCCAAGCACGCCGAGGTCGCCACCCGCAACATCGCCCGGGCGGGCCTCGACAAGCTCGTCGAGGTGCGGGTCGGCCCGGCGCTGGAGTCCCTGCCCCAGCTCGCCGACGAGAACCCGCCGCCCTTCGACCTGGTCTTCATCGACGCCGACAAGGCCAACAACGCCCACTACGTGGAGTGGGCCCTCAAGCTCGGCCGGGCCGGCAGTCTGATCATCGTCGACAACGTCGTACGCGGCGGCCGCGTCACCGACGCGGCCAACACCGAGCCGGACGTCCGGGGCACCCGCGCCGCCATCGAGCTGATCGGCTCCCACCCCAGGCTGAGCGGCACGGCGATCCAGACGGTGGGCAGCAAGGGCTACGACGGCTTCGCGCTGGCCCGGGTCCTGGCGTAGGACTCCGGCGCCGCTCAGAGCTCGTGGTAGAAGCCGACGTTGACGCTGCGCGGCGCGGTGCGGTCCTGGATGACGATCTCTCCGTTGCCGCCCCGCGGCAGCGGCACGGTACCGCCGTAGGCGAGGGGCTGGGCGTGTCCGCCGGCCATCAGCCGGACCTCGGAGGACGGGTCCGGCTGCGAGCCGCGTAGCCAGGTCACCTGCCAGTTGCCGTCCGGGCCGCACAGGAACTCCAGATGGACCCGCGAGACGAACAGCCAGTCGTCGGGCGTGGCGAGCCGGCACACGGACTTGTCCCGGCCCACCCGCAGCACGGCGCCCGGCTCGCTGGGCGCGTCGGCCATGAGCATGCCGGCCGTAGCGCCCGCCTCCGCCCCGGAGACGGTGGCCATGGTGAGTTCGAGCACGTGCGCTCCTTTTGTCACGTCCCTGCGCGGGGCTCAACGTCCTTGCCCGGCGGACTGGTTGGCCCACCGCCGCCGAATGATAAATCGCCCGGCGCGACGGCGTCCGGCACAATGGCCTCATGACCGAGCGAAAGCCACCGGGCGTGAGCTTCGAGTCCTGGACCGACAAACAGATCCGCGACGCGGAGGCGCGCGGCGACTTCGCGCATCTGCCGGGCGCGGGCAAGCCACTGCCGAGAGACGTCGAGGCGACGTACGACGAACAGTGGTGGATCAAGCGCAAGTTGGCCCGCGAGGGCGTGTCGGTCCTGCCGCCGACGCTCGCCCTGCGCAAGGAGGCGGAGGACGCCCTTGTGGCCGCCGCGAAGGCACCGTCCGAGCGGGCCGTGCGCAAGATCGTCGAGGACATCAACGTCAAGATCCGCGACATGATGTTCAAGCCGCCGCCCGGCCCCCCGCTGGGTCTGAAGCCGTACGACGTCGAAGATGTCGTACGCCAGTGGCGGGAGCGCCGGACGGCGGCCTCTTAGCAGGTCACGGCGGCCTCTTGGAAGGTCAGGGGCGCAGCAGCCGTTCCGCCAGCTCACGGTAGTCCTGCAGGGCCAGACGGAGTTGCTCGGTGTCGGTGGTCGCGGGCGTGCCCTCGTCCGTCGACTGCCAGGACCTGCGCAGGGTACGGCGCCGCTGGGTCACCGCGTCCGTGAAGCGGGCGGCGATCTCCTCCAGCACGTGGTCCGCCTCTTCGACGGCGGCCCGCGGGCCGTCCACGAACCCGGAGACCGCCTGCTGCATCCGCAGTCCCAGTTTGTCGGTCTCGTCGTGCGGGAGCAGCGGGGCCGTACGGGCCGTGGGGGCGGCCGGGTCCGCGGGTCCCGAGGGACCGGGGCTCGGGACGGTCGCCGCACCGCGCGCGGTGCCGCCGGTGCCGCCGGCCTCGCGGGCCGTCGCGGGGGCCGCCTCGTGGCCGGTGAGGTCCTCGCGGCGCCCGGTGCGGTCGGGCTCGCCTTCCGCGCCGCCGCCCGTGGGTCGTGTCACGTCGGTCATGCCTCAACTCCCCTTCGCGTGCCGTCCGAAGCCCCACAGCAGGTGCTGGCGGCCACCGGCGTGGGCCGGCCGCCCGGTCTTCTGCTCGGCGACGGGGCGCCCGTCGTCCTTGTGGGCCGGGCGTACCAGGTCGTCGAACAGGGCGCGGGCCTCGACCATGGCCTCACGCATCTCCTCGGTGGCGGCGGGCCCGTCCTGCGCGGCGTCCGTCCGCCCTTCCTGGGCGCCGCCGACCTGTGCGCGTGCGATGCGGTGGACGCGCCGGTAGCCCTGCACGTGGTCCGCGTGGTGCACGGACAGCGCCGCGAGCTGTTCCTCGTACTGCCCGCCGTCCGGGAAGCCGCGCGCCCCGGCCAGCTCCGCGAGCAGCCGGTCCGCCTCACTCACCGCGTCCTGCGGCGAGTCGACGAACCGCTCCTGGGCGGCCGTCCAGCGAGCCTCGAACTGCTCGCGCTGCACGGGCTCGAGGGGCTGTTCCCGCAGGTTGCCGTGGCGCTCGAGGCGTTCGGTGAGTTCGCGCTCGGCGGCCTTGGTGTCGCCGTCGTGCCGGGCCACGGCCCGGTCGTACTCGGGCCCGAAGCGTCGCCGCAGGTCCCGGCCGCCGGTCGCACCACGGCCGCGCAGGGCCAGGGCGGCCGCGATGAGGACGACCACCGCCGCAATCACGATCAGAGCAATGATCCAGCCAGACATGAATGCCTTCCGGGTTCTCGACCCGACCGGCCCTTCACCGGGCCGGTCCGCTGACCGGGTTGCCCACCCACCGCCGCCCAAACGGCCCCCGTCCGCGGCCGGAGCCCGAGGTGACGCATATTCGGTTGCGGACCCCGCGCACCGTCTCCCGACAATGAGCGGCATGACCTGGACCGTCGCTCCCGAACCCGTCGACTCCGCGGACGCCGCCGCGCTCTGGCGGGCGTACTACACGGAGGTCAGCGACCGCTGGTACCTGCTGCACCAGGGCCGCCGGACCGACCCGGCCGAACTGGAGCGGGAGATCGCGGCGAACGCGGGCGACCGTCTCACCCCGCCCGCCGGGCTCCTGCTCGTGGCGCGGTACGACGGCACGGCCGCCGGCACCGCGGGCGTACGGCTGACGGAGGATCCGTCGATCGCCGAGCTCCAGCGCGTGTTCCTGCTGCCGCAGTGGCGTGGAAAGGGCGGGGCGGCGCTGCTCGTCGCCGCCGCCGAGGACGCCGCGCGGGAGCTGGGCGCCGGGCGGATGATCCTCGACACGCGGAGCGACCTGGTGGAGGCGCGGGCGCTGTACGCGCGGCTCGGTTACGAGGAGACCGCGGCACACAACTCCGACCCGTACGCCGAGCACTGGTTCGGCAAGCGGCTCATCTCGAGCGGGTGACCGGGCGCTCTGCGTGCGGCTCCTCCCGGTCCGAGCCGCACAGCTCCTCGTTCAGCTCTCTGACCAGCTGCACCAGGTCGGTGGGCCGGTCCGGGCCCCACCAGTCGCCGAGCAGCCCGGCCAGGGACTCCTCACGGGCGTGCGCGAGCCGTTCGGCGACCACACGGCCCTGCTCGGTGAGGACGAGGTCGAGGCCCTCCCGGACGGCCAGCCGCCGTTCCTCGATCTGCCGGGCGGCCTCCAGGACGGCACCCAGCGGGACGGTGGCACGCTCGGCGAGCACGCCCGGCTCCACGGAGCCGTACCGCTTGATCCGCAGCAGCAGCCAGCTCGCCGCCGGCAGCAGGTCGTAGCCCGCGCGTGCGGTGATCTTCCGGTAGACCTCGCGCCGGCCCTCGCGGGTGCCGAGCACCGACAGGGCGCGGCACACCTCGTCGTACGACGACCGGTGCACGGGGTTGCTGGCCAGTGTCTCGGTGACGTCGGGGGCCGTGACCGAGCCGCGCAGCCGGTCCTCCTTCAGGAACCACGCCAGCACGAAGCCGAGGAGAGCGACGGGAGCGGCGTACAGGAAGACGTCCGTGATGGACGAGGAGTACGCGTGCAGGGCCGGCGGGCGCAGCCCCGGCGGCAGGTCGGCGATGCCGCGCGGGTCGGCTTCCAGGGAGTCGATCGACACGTCGGGCGGGAGCTGCACGCCGCGGAAGGCGGACGCCAGAGCGTCGTCGAGGCGGCCGGCGAAGACCGTGCCGAAGATGGCGACTCCGAAGGCGGCCCCGATGGAGCGGAAGAACGTCGCGCCGGAGGTGGCGACGCCCAGGTCCTGGTACGAGACGGCGTTCTGCACGATGAGCACCAGCACCTGCATGACCAGGCCGAGTCCCAGGCCGAAGACGAAGAGGCAGCCGCTGATCACGGCGTCGGAGCTGTGCTCGTCGAGTTCCTTGAGCAGGAGCAGACCGAGGGTCGTGACGCCGGTGCCCATGATGGGGAAGACCTTCCAGCGGCCGGTGCGGCTGACGATCTGGCCGGAGGCGGTGGAGGCCAGCAGCAGGCCCAGCACCATCGGCAGCATGTGCACGCCCGACCAGGTCGGCGTGATGCCGTGGACGATCTGCAGGAAGGTCGGCAGATAGGTCAACGCGCCGAACATGGCGAAACCGATGATGAAGCTGATGGCGGCCGTGAGGGTGAAGGTGCGGACACGGAACAGCTTCAGCGGCAGGACGGGTTCCGCCGCCCTCCGCTCGACCAGCACGAACGCCACGGCGAGCAGGACGGCGAGCACCGCGAGCCCGACGATCTGCGGCGAGCCCCAGGCCCAGGTGGTGCCGCCGAGGGAGGCGACCAGCACCAGGCAGGTGGCGACGGCCGCGATGAGGAAGGTGCCCAGATAGTCGATGACGTGCCGGGTGGCCGTGCGCGGCAGGTGCAGCACGGTCGCGATCACGACGAGCGCGACGACGCCGATCGGCAGGTTGATGTAGAAGACCCAGCGCCAGCTCAGGTGCTCGGTGAACAGCCCGCCGAGCAGCGGCCCCAGGACGCTCGACGTGCCGAAGACCGAACCGAACAGCCCCTGGTAGCGGCCACGGTCGCGGGGCGGCACGAGGTCGCCGACCATCGCCATCGACAGCACCAGCAGCCCGCCGCCGCCCAGGCCCTGGAGTCCGCGGAAGGCGATGAGCTGCGGCATGTTCTGGGCCATGCCGCACAGGGCGGAGCCGACCAGGAAGATCACGATGGCGGTCTGGAACAGCCGCTTGCGCCCGTACTGGTCGCCGAGCTTGCCCCACAGCGGGGTCGCGGCGGTCGACGCCAGCAGATACGCGGTGACCACCCAGGACAGGTGCTCCAGACCGCCGAGGTCGCTGACGATGGTCGGCAGCGCGGTCGACACGATCGTCTGGTCGAGGGCGGCGAGCAGCATGCCGAGGAGCAGCGCGCCCAGCGACACGAGGACACCGCCGGGCACGCCTTCCTGGGCGCCGGAGCCCGGGACGTCCCTCGTCCTGCCGCGCGTGTCCCCCGCCATGAGACCTCCCGAGGGCTGCCGTGGTTACGCCATCCATCGTGGGCGGTCTGCCCGGTTATGGCCTGTCGAGTCCGCTTGGAAGGTGTGGTTCCGCTGTGACTCCGGGGGCTTCGGGAACAGGACCTCCACGAGATCTGCATAATCTCTGGGGTCGCGAGGAGTCGCGAAGGGAGGGGACGGACGCGTAATGGAGCCGAAGGGGCATCAGTGCCCGGAGTGCGGGGCGCCCAGGGGGGCGGACAACACCCCGTCCTGCGCCTGCGGCCGGCGTGCGTCCGACGCGCTGCGTGACGCCCGTACGGCGGAACAGGCGGCGGCGGAGGACTTCGATCCGCTGCGCATCCGGCCGTACGTGGACCTCGACGGGGAGGAGGCGTCCCAGGCCCACCCGGACGCCGAGGTCACGATGCCCCTGCGCGCCGTCGAACCCGACGCGCTCCCCACGCCCAGCGCCACCGACCTACGGCTGTTCGAGGCCCCGGATCCGGACGCGCCCACTCCGGACGCCGGCCCGAAGTGGCGGCCCCGCAACCATCGCCGTACGGCACTGCTCGGGGCGGCCGGCGCCGTCGTCGCCGTCGTGGCGGCGGCCGGGTTCGCGAGCGGGCTGTTCTCCTACGAGACGCCGTCGCGCGACGAGGCGCTGCCGCAGGACGTACGGGAGGCCGTACCCGACGCACGCACCAGCGAGGCGTCCCGAACGCCGTCCACGACCGCACCCTCGGCGACACCGACGCCCACGACGCCGTCACCGACGACCAGCACGTCCCCGTCCCCCACCCCGACCCGATCCGCGCCGACCACCTCCCCGGCCCCGTCCCAGTCGGCCACACCCACCCACACCGCGACAACGACCCGGGCCACCGCCCCCGAGGCCCCCGACGACGAACCCACCGAGAACGCCCCCGTCCTGGGCCCGGGCGACGACGGCCCCGAGGTCGTCGAACTCCAACTCCGCCTGCGCCAGCTGTACCTGTACAACGACGAACCCCACGGCCACTACAACCACCGCGTGGAGGAAGCCGTACGCAACTACCAGTGGGCACGCGGCGTACAGCCGGACGAACCGGGGGTCTACGACGAGAAGACCCGGGAGCGCCTGGAGTCGGAAACGTCGGAACCATAAGACAAGCCGAGCGTCGACCCGCGGGCACGCGCGTCAGCCCGCGGGCACGCGCGTCAATCCGCGGGCACGCGCGTCAATCCGCGGGCAGTCGTGCCGCCAGGGGCGGCACGGGTGGGCGCGGGCGGCACCCCGCCGGCGCCGGGCTGCGCGACCTACCCCGCGCCAGCCGCAACGCCCCGGCGTAAGTCACGGACGTCGCCCTACCCGACGTACACCCGCATCGCCCCATCAACCCCCGCCTCCACCCGCACGCCCCTCAGATCCGCCACCAGCACATCCGGCCGATGAACCCCCGCCCGCGGCCCAACCCCCACAACCCGCATCCCAGCCGCCCGCCCCGCCGCAATCCCGGCCCCCGAATCCTCGAAGACGAGACAGTCCGCAGGCGCCACCCCCAGTTCCGCGGCCCCCTTCAGGAACCCCTCCGGATCAGGCTTGCTCGCCCCCACCGACTCCGCGGTCACCCGGACATCAGGCATCCCCAGCCCCGCCGCAGCCATCCGCGCCGTGGACAACGCAACGTCCGCGGAGGTCACCAGCGCATGCGGAAGCCCCCGCAGGGACGCCAGAAACTCCGAAGCCCCCGGCACCGGCACGACGCCGTCCATGTCCGCCGTCTCCTCCGCGAGCATCCGCGCGTTGTCCGCATGGTTCTGCTCCATCGGCCGGTCCGGCAGCAGCACCGCCATCGACGCGTACCCCTGCCGCCCGTGGACGACCTTCATGACCTCGCCCCCGTCCAGCCCGTGCCGCTCGGCCCAGCGCCGCCAGATGCGCTCCACCACGGCGTCGGAGTCGACCAGGGTGCCGTCCATGTCGAGCAGGAGGGCGCGGGCGGTGAGCACGGTGGTGGCCGTCATCGGCAGCTCCAGGACGCGGGTGCGGGGCGGCGGCCCCGAAGGCACAAGGTGACCCTCGAAGGGACAAGGTGACCCCTGGAGGGACAAGGTGGCCCCGCCCGCCGGTCAGGGAAAACGGGCGGGGACCACTTTGTTTCTCTACGGTACAAAACAAGACCGGCGTTACGCCACCGCCTTCGACGACCGTTCATCGGGCGTTCAGCTCACCCGGTCGCGGCCTCCCACAGGCTCCACACCCCGAGCCCCAGCATCAGCGACGCCGCGATCTTCGTGATGAGCCCCAGCGGCACCCGCTTCATCAGCGCCTTTCCACCGAGAATGCCCAGCCCCGCCACCGCCCACAGCGCCAGCACCGCACCCAGCCCGACGGACAGCGGATCGTCGTAACGCGCCGCGAGGTTCGCCGTCATGATCTGCGTGAGATCCCCGAACTCGGCGACGAGGATGAGCATGAACCCGGCCCCGGCGACCTTCCAGAAGGACTGGTCCTCCGGCTTGCGGATCTCCTCCTTTTCCTCGCCCTTCTTCCACAGCAGCATCGCCGCGCCCCCCAGGAAGAGCACGCCGGTCACCGCGTGCACGACCTGCTGCGGCAGCAGCGTCAGCACACTGCCTGCCGCGACGGCGAGCGCGACATGCAGCGCGAACGCGGCGGCGACACCGGCGAAGACGTAGGAAGCGCGGTAGCGGGTGCCGAGGACGAGGCCGGCCAGTGCGGTCTTGTCCGGCAGTTCGGCGAGGAAGACGACGCCGAAGACGAGCGCCGTGACGGTGATGCTGATCAAGGTTCCTCAATCGGTCGGGGCTGCCCCACCGAGAGTGCTGCACTGCGTACGGGACACCTCGGCACGACAGCACACATGGCACCCGTGCCGTACGGCTCGGGTGTGCACTGCTTGCCGAAGGTCTCGCTGGCCGGCCTCACCTTCGAGGCCTGCCTCCGGGCGCCGGCTCAGACGAGCTGAGCAGTATGTCGACGGTCCGGCGAAGAGCTACTCCCCTTCTACGCCGTCCATAGTACGCAACAGCCCCGGAGTGAAAAGTTCTGCCTTGAACCTTGTCATGTCATGCCCGCGTCACTAACTTGCCATCGCGCGCACACGCGTACGCAACACGGCACCGCGAGCATTCCCTCGCTCGCACGCCAACACCCCCACATCCCCAAGGGAGTTCGCATGCCCAGGTTCTACGCGCGTCGACGGCTGAGCATAGTCGCGGCGTTCAGCGCCCTCATAGCCTCCGTCGCTCTCTTCAACGCCCCCACCGCCTCCGCCGCCCTCCCCACCCCGGTCAGCGGCGCCACCGCCCGCAGCTACCTCGCCCAGCTCACCGTGGCGACCGAGGACCGCACCGGCTACAACCGGGACCTCTTCCCGCACTGGATCACCATCAGCGGCACCTGCAACACCCGTGAGACCGTCCTCAAGCGCGACGGCTCGAACGTCGTCACCGACTCCTCCTGCTACGCCACCAGCGGCAGCTGGTACTCCCCGTACGACGGCGCCACCTGGTACGCCGCCTCCGACGTCGACATCGACCACCTCGTGCCGCTCGCCGAGGCCTGGGACTCCGGCGCCGACAACTGGACCACCTCCAAGCGTCAGTCCTTCGCCAACGACCTGACCCGCCCGCAGCTCCTCGCGGTCACCGACGACGTCAACCAGTCCAAGGGCGACCAGGACCCGGCCACCTGGATGCCGTCCCGCACCACCTACCGCTGCACCTACGTCCGCGCCTGGGTCCAGGTGAAGTACTACTACGGCCTCTCGGTGGACTCCGCCGAGAAGAGCGCGCTGACGAGCTACCTGGCCTCCTGCTGAGCCGCTTTCCCTGGCGTTCATGAACGGAACCTCGCCACCGACCTCCGTCGTTCCGTACCGTACGGGGCGACGGAGGAGGGTGATCACGTGGCGGGACTGCGCCTGGGTCCACTGCTGAGGTACGCCGACGGCTCGTCCGCGACCGTCTGGGTCGAGGCGAGCCGTCCGTGCACCGCCGAGGTGCGCTGCGCCGACGGCGCCCGCGGTACGGCCCGCACCTTCCAGGTCGCGGGCCATCACTACGCCCTCGTGCCGGTCAGCGGCCTCACTGCGGGCACGGCGACGGAGTACGAGGTGTTCCTCGACGGCACGCGCGTGTGGCCGCTGCCGGACTCCCCGTACCCGCCCTCGGTGATCCGCACGGGGGTGACCGGCGACGCCGTCCGCGTCGCCTTCGGCTCCTGCCGCTGGGCCGCGCCCCCGGCCGACGAGAAGGACCCGGTCGGCCCCGACGCCCTGGACACCCTGGCCGCCCGCATCGCGGCCGACCCCACGGCCGAACGACCCGACGTGCTCCTGCTGTTGGGCGACCAGGTCTACGCCGACGAGGTCTCCCGGGCGACCCAGCGCTGGCTCGCCGCCCGCCGCGACCTCAGCGAGCCGCCGGGCCGGGAGGTGGCCGACTACGAGGAGTACACCCGCCTCTACTACGAATCCTGGCTCGACCCGGAGGTGCGGTGGCTGCTGTCCACCGTCCCCAGTTGCATGATCTTCGACGACCACGACGTCATCGACGACTGGAACACCTCCGCCGCCTGGCTCGCCGACATGCGGGCCACCGACTGGTGGCGCGAACGCCTGCTGAGCGGCCTGATGTCGTACTGGGTCCACCAGCACCTGGGGAACCTGTCCCCGGCCGAGCTGGCCACCGACGCCCTGTACGCCGCCGTACGCGACACCCCGGACGCCACCGACCTCCTGCGCGCCTTCGCCGCCAAGGCCGACGCCGACGGGACGTCCGTGCGGTGGAGCTACCGACGCGACTTCGGCCGCGTACGGCTGCTGATGGTGGACACCCGCGCCGCGCGCGTCCTCGACGAACAGACGCGCTCGATGCTCGCGCCGGGCGAGGCTCAGTGGCTGCGCACCCAGGCGCTGGACGAGCCGGGCTCGTACGACCATCTCCTGATCGGCACCTCCCTGCCGTGGCTGCTGCCGCACCTGGTGCACGACGCGGAGGGGTGGAACGCGGCGCTGTGCCGGGGCGAGAAGGGCGAGCGCTGGGCGCGGTTCGGGGAGAAGGTGCGGCGGGCGGCGGACCTGGAGCACTGGGCTGCCTTCCCCGGCTCCTTCGACGCGCTGGCCGCGCTGATCGCCGAGGCGGGTTCGGGGGACGGGGCACCGGCGACGGTGTGCGTGCTGTCGGGGGACGTGCACCACGCCTACGTGGCCGAGCCCGTCTGGCCCTCGGCCGGCCCCGACGCCCGGGTCCTCCAGCTCACCTGCTCCCCCGTGCACAACTCCATCCCGCTGTCGATCCGGCTCGGCTTCCGCTTCGGCTGGAGCGGCTTCGCCCGCTTCCTCGGCCGCCGGATCGCCGGGCACGGCCGTGTCCCGCGCCCGCCGATCGACTGGCGGCGCACGGGCGGTCCGTGGTTCGGCAACCAGCTCATGACGCTGACGCTGCAGGGCCGTTCGGCGCGGCTGCAGCTGGATCAGGCCAAGGCGGACGGGCGGGGCGGAGCGCGGCTGACGACGGTGGAGGAGTCGGTCCTCACCACCGCATGAGGCACATCCGGGACCTGTGGGACGCGCGTTGGCTTCTGTGGCGCCCGAAGGCATGATGAGGCGGACCGTCCGCTTCCCGCGGGTGGTTCGCCGCTCTGCGCCCCACACGCCCGGGAGTCACCGCTTTGTCTGCACCGACCGCGGAGTCCGCATCGGAGTTCTCCATACCGGGGTCCCCATCGGCCCCGGTTTCCGTCGCCCTGGTCGGTGCCGGACCGCGCGGCACCAGCGTCCTGGAACGCCTCTGCGCCTCCGCCCGTGAACTCCTCCCGCCCGGCACCCGGCTGACGGTCCATGTGATCGACCCGGCGCCGCCCGGCCCCGGCCGTGTCTGGCGCACCGCGCAGTCGGCCGAGTTACTGATGAACACCGTGGCCTCGCAGGTGACCCTGTTCACCGACGACAGCGTGGACTGCTCGGGGCCGATCCGGCCGGGGCCCAGCCTGCACGAGTGGGCCGGCGGCGAGCTGGGGCCGGACGAGTATCCGACCCGGGCGCAGTACGGCCGTTACCTGGAGTGGGTGTTCGCCGAGGCGGTGCGGCAGGCCCCGCCCGAGGTGCGCGTCGAGACCCACGCCGCCCGTGCGACACGGCTCGACGACGGCGCCGACGGCCGTCAGGTGCTCGCCCTGGACAACGGCCGTACGCTGACCGGCCTCGCGGCCGTCGTCCTCACGCAGGGCCATCTGCCGGCCGCCCCCGACGCGGAGCAGCGGCGCCAGGCTGCCTACGCCGACCGCCACGGCCTGCGGCACATCCCGCCCGCCAACCCGGCGGACGTGGACCTGTCCGCCCTCTCCCCCGGCGAACCGGTGCTGCTGCGCGGCCTGGGCCTCAACTTCTTCGACCACATGGCCCTGTTGACCACCGGCCGCGGCGGCCGCTTCGTCCCCTCCGGCACAGGGCTGCGCTATGCCCCCTCCGGCCGCGAGCCACGCCTGTACGCCGGCTCCCGGCGCGGCATCCCGTACCAGGCGCGCGGCGACAACGCGAAGGGCCCGTACGGCCGTCACACCCCGCTCGCGCTGACTCCCGAGGTGATCGCGGGCTTCCGCAAACGTGCGGATTCAGGCGACGCACCCGACTTCCTGTCGGAGATATGGCCGTTGGTGGCGAAGGAGGTGGAGACGGTCTACTACACCACGCTGCTACGCCGCCCCGAGTTCGCCGAGCACTATCTCGCCGTCCCCCATCGCGACCCCCAAGAGGCCCGTCTGCTCGATGATTTCGGTGTCCCGGCGGCCGAACGCTGGTGCTGGGAACGGATCTCCCGCCCGTACGCGGGCCGCGCTTTCGACGGCCCCGGTCAGTGGCGGGACTGGCTCCTGTCGTATCTGCGCGAGGACGCCGCGCAGGCCGCCCTCGGCAATGTGCACGGCCCACTCAAGGCCGCCCTCGACGTGCTGCGCGACCTGCGCAACGAGATCCGGCTGATCGTCGACCACGGCGGACTGTCCGGCGCCTCCCGCCGGGACCATCTGGACCGCTGGTACACGCCGCTCAACGCCTTCCTGTCCATCGGCCCGCCCCGGCGCCGCATCGAGGAACTGGCCGCGCTGGTGGAGGCGGGTGTGGTGGAGGCGCTCGGGCCGCGCCTGGAGGTGCGGTGCGCGGACGGGGCGTGGGTGGCGCACTCGCCCGACATACCGGGCTCGGCGGTCCGCGTGACGACGCTCATCGAGGCCCGGCTGCCGGAGCCCGACCTGCGCCGGACCGCCGACGACCTGCTCGCCGGGCTGCTGAAGACCGGACAGTGCCGCCCGCACACGGTCGACGGTCACGAAACGGGAGGGCTGGACGTCACGCCCCGGCCCTATCGGCTGGTGGACCGTCGGGGTGAGCCACACGCCCGGCGGTTCGCCTTCGGGGTGCCCACGGAGGGCGTGCACTGGGTGACGGCGGCGGGGGCCCGGCCCGGGGTGGATTCGGTCACGTTGTCGGACGCGGACGGGGTGGCTCGGGCCGTGCTGCGTACGGCGGCGGAGCCGCGGGCGACAGCAGACCGACAGGTTGTTGAACTTGCAAGCATTGATTAGGGCTGCCTACGCTCGACTCTCGTTCGATTACGTCACCGGCAGGCCATCCGTGTGGCCTGCCTGACCGTAGGAGCCCCCCACAATGACCGCACGCCTCAACAGCGCGCAACCGTACGTCCTCGCCCTGTTCCGGATCGTGATCGGCCTGCTCTTCTTCTGCCACGGTGCCTCCAAGCTCTTCGGAGTCCTCGGTGGCGCCGACGGCCAGGGCGGGACGGTGTCCGCGGGCACCTGGCCCGGCTGGTACGCCGCCGTCATCGAGCTCGTCGGCGGCACCCTGGTCATGCTCGGCCTCGGCACCCGCGTCGCCGCGTTCATCGCGTCCGGCGCCATGGCGTACGCGTACTTCAAGGTGCACCAGCCGGGCGCCCTGTGGCCGATCCAGAACGGCGGCGAGGCCGCGGCCCTGTACTGCTGGGCCATGTTCCTGCTGATATTCACCGGCTCCGGCGCCCTCGGCCTGGACCGGCTGTTCGCCAGGCGCTCGACGACGGCGGAGAAGCCGGCGGGCGAGCGGTCCCCGGTGACGGCCTGATCCTGCCGGAACCTTGTACATACGGCGCCCTTTCTCACGCGGGTGAGGGAGGGCGCCGTCGTTTTGGCACCGAACGCACGAACCCCCTGTGACCCTTCTGTCACACCCCAGGCGTACGCTCTATGGCTCACGGGGGAGCAACGGGAGTCGCGGTGCTGGAGAGTGTGGGGTCACTGACAGGCAGTCCATGGATCTACGCCATGGTCGCGGTGTCGGTTCTCCTCGATGTGTTCGTTCCGGTACTGCCGAGCGGCGTGCTCGTCATCATGGCCGCGACGGCCGCGGCCGCGGGCTCCGGTGCGGCGACCGGCCAGGTCCCGGACAACGTCCCCGACATCCTGGCCCTGACGCTGTGCGCGACCACCGCATCCGTGCTGGGCGACCTGGTGGCATACCGCCTGGCCTGGAGCGGCGGCGCCCGACTGGACCGCGCGCTCGCCCGCTCACCCCGCCTGAGCACCGCGCAGGAACGTCTCGGCACGGCTCTGGCCCGGGGCGGTGGCGCCCTGGTCGTCCTCGCCCGCTTCGCGCCCGCCGGCCGCTCGGTCGTCTCCCTCACCGCCGGCGCCGCACACCGCCGCGCCCGCGACTTCGTCCCCTGGTCCGCCCTCGCCGGCCTCGCCTGGGCCACGTACAGCGTCGCCCTCGGCTACTTCGGCGCCCACTGGCTGGGCACGACCTGGCTCGCCACGGGCGTGTCCGTCCTGGCGCTGTTCGCGGCCGGCGCGGCGGCGACGTACCTGATGCGCCGGCGGCCGGAGCCCGGGGAGACGGCGTAACTCGCCTCGCCCTCTCCTAACCTGCCTGCCGAGCCGTCTGCCCCCGCACCTCCAACCCGGCCAACAACTCCGCCGTCGCCTCGGCGATCACATCGACGGCGCGGTCGAAGACCTCCTGGTTGTGCGCGGCCGGCGCCCGGAACCCGGAGACCTTCCGCACGTACTGCAGGGCGGCGGCCCGAATCTCGGCCTCGGTGGCCTCCTCGGGCAACGCCGGCGGACGAAGCGTCTTGATGCTGCGGCACATGGGTCCAGTGTCCAGGTCGGGAGGGTGTTCGGGAGGGGTCACGCGAAGAAACGGGTGGGCGCAGCGGCACCCCGGCCCCCCGCCGACCCCTCACCCTTTGGACCCGAACCCGAACGTCCCCCGTCTCGCAGTCCGAACCCGCCATACCCCTCCCCCACCCCCGCCTGCAATGATCCACTCCGAGGCGGCCACCTCCCCGGGGCCGACCACCGAGAGGAGCCGTACTCCATGGCGCACGACAAGCTCACCGTCGCGGTACTGGGCCCCGGAGGCGTGGGAGGCCTGCTGGCCGCCCTCCTCGCCCGCACCGGGCACCGTGTGATCTGCCTGGCCGGCGAGAGCACCACCGACACCCTGCGCACCACCGGCATCCGCGTCCGCAGCGCCCGGTTCGGCGACTTCACCGCCGACGTCGAAGCGGCCACCGAGCTGCGCGAACCGGTCGACGTCTGCCTGATCACCGTCAAGCACACGGCCCTCGACGCCGCGCTCGCCCGCGTCCCTGCCGGCGCCCTGGGCGACGGCCTGCTCGTCCCCTTCCTGAACGGCGTCGAACACCCCTCCCTCCTCCGCTCCCGCTACCGCCCCGACCAGGTCGCCCCCGCCGTCATCCGTGTGGAGTCGACCCGGGTCGCCTCCGGCGTGATCGAGCACACCAGCCCCTTCGCCGAGGTCGATCTGACCGGCGACCCCGTACCTCGGAAGCGTCTCGACACGCCGGCGGCGGCGTTCGCGGCCGCCGGCCTCACCACCCGCGTCCTGGACGACGAGGCGGCGGCCCTGTGGGCGAAGATGTCGTTCCTCGCGCCCTTCGCGCTGCTCACCACCCGTTACGCCCTCCCCCTGGGCGACGTACGCTCCCGGCACCGCGACGAGTTGACGGCCCTGGTGACGGAGACGGCCGCGGTGAGCCGTGCCTGCGGCGGCCCGGCCGACCCCGCCCAGGCCCTCGCCCGCTACGACGCCTTCCCGCCCGGCACCAAGTCCTCCATGCAACGCGACGCCGAAGCCGGCCGTCCACTGGAACTGGACGCCATCGGCGGCGCGTTGCTCCGCGCGGCCGAACGCCACGGCGTACCCACGCCCGTGACGGCAAGGCTGGTACGGGAGCTGAAGGACGCCGGCCACTGACAGGACCTCCGGCGGAGGTCGTCATCCACGCGCGGCGGCGGCAGCTCCACCGCCCTACGTGTCGGCTTCGTCGTCGAGCCGGTCGACGAGGATCATCGCCACATCGTCCGCCAGGCGGCCCCCGGTGTGGCGGATCAACGCCTTGTGCAGTTCGTGCAGGCACTCCGCCGGGGTGGTGCCTGCGCCTATGCGCTCCATGGCCTCCCGCAGGTCGAAGAAGTCGTCGTCGCGGTTGCGGGCCTCGATCACGCCGTCGGTGTACAGCAGCAGACGGTCGCCGGGAACGAACGGATAGCTCTCCGGCTTCTCGGGAGGGCCGGTGATGAGGTCCTCCAGGCCGAGAGGTGGCTGTGGCGAGGAGGGCATCAGAGCCTGGACCCTGCCCTGGTGCAGCAGCAGCGGGGGCGGATGACCGCGGTTGACCAGTTGCACCACGGTGTCGTCCGGCACCTGGGCCATGAGCGCGGTGATAAATCCTTCTATCAGGGCTTCCTCGTCGTACGCACCGGGCACGGCCGCCTCCCGCCGCAGCGCGTCCGCGCAGTGGTTCATGACCTCCATCAGCTCGTCCTCGCAGTGCGCGACCACCCGGAACGCGCCCAGCGCCCTCGCGACCGCGCGCATGGCGTTCAGTCCCTTGCCCCGGACGTCCCCCACGATCATCCGGACGCCGTAGCGCGTCTGCACGGCCTCGTACAGATCACCACCGACCTGTGCCCCGGTCCCGGCCGCGAGGCACAGACTGGCCGCCCGAACCGGGCCCAGGCGCTCGGGGACGGGCCGCAGTATGACCTCCTGTGCTGCCACGGCGATCCGGCGGACCTGGTCGAGCTCGCTCCGCCGGTACGCACGCACGGCGCTGCTCGTGATGAAGCTGGCCAGGGAGACCAGGGTAAGAGCCAGGAAGTTGGTGTAGACCTGCAGCGTGCCCCAGGCCTGGTTATAGGTAGCAGTGGTCACGCTGATCACCAGAGCCAGAGCCGCCGCCGAGACGGTGCCCTTGGGGCCGATCGTCACTGCGGCCAGCGCCGGCGTCGCGACGAGCAGAGGGCCGGTGTAGATGAAGTGGGCGGGGGTGAGCTCGATGACCAGCACGCCCAGCGCGATGACGAAAGGCACCCACCTCACGAGTGTGGGGAGGACCCGGCTGTGGCTGCCTGCTCCCGGCCGAGGAGCTGAGCGGAGTACCGACCGCATGGGTAAAGCCTGCCCCGCCGAAGTTGAACTCTCCACTTCAACGCCTTTACGCCAGGTCAGGCGCTCAGTCCCACCCGTCGTGACTGAGCGCTGCAGGGAACATACGGCCTAGGAACGTCCCCGCGTCGCCCACGCGACGGCTGTCCCGATCCCCCCGGTCAACAGCCCGATCCCACCGAAGATCAGTGGCAGCAGCCACAGCGAGGCGAACCCATTGATCCGCGCGTCCTCGGGGGAATCTGCGTGGTAGAGCACCTCGACCCGCTCGCCCTCCTCGTACGCCGGTGGATTGGCACCCGTGGAGTCCTGGAACGTCCTCTGCGCACCGTCCGCCGACGTGAACTCGACCACCGGGTACGCCGCGGGCCTGTCGTCCTCCCGCTTCTTGCGGGACACGCCGTCGTGGCCGTTCCGCCACTCCAGGGCAACCACCGTGCCCGGGGTACGCTCCGCAGTCGCCAGCAACGAGACCGACACCCCCGCAAGGATCAGCCCCACAGCCAAGAACAGCGCCCCGAACACGATCGCCCCGAACGTGATCCACCGGTGGGCACCCTGCCCACGCACCTGAACCTGCACGACGCCCCCCTCACTGGTCCGGAGTGAGAGGGACGCTATCCCAGAGATCCGGGTCGCCGTGCTCCCGCCTTGGGAGTTCAGCATCGGGCCGCCGTTCAGGAATCGTCCAACCCGCCCACGGACCGGCCAACTACCACGCTCTGTATGGCCAACCATCGCGCTCACTGCCAACTAGAGCGCTCAGGCACACCCGTTCGCATGAACCACGGGAAGAAACTCGCCACCCAAAATCGAACAGGCGTAGCATTGCGGCGTGGCTACGACCTATGACTTCCCTAGCGACCTCCGCGCCGGTCAGGAGGAGCTGCATCAGGTCCGGGCCGAGTTGTCGGCCCTGCTGAAGCGGCTCCCCTGGTCGGTCGAGCCCCTGGACGGCTTCAGCGACGCCGGCGGCTGGCGCAAGATCGAACGCCCCGCCTCCCCCGGCTGGACGGCCGACGAACAGGCCGAGGTCGAGAAGCTCCGCCAACGCGAGCACGAACTCGCGATCTTCGTCACCACCCACCGCTACTGGTCGGAACTCACCGGCCCGGACCGCGTCGACGCCCGCGCAAAACTCAAGCACGCGCACGAGACACCATCGGAACCCGAGCGGGAGGAAACCTGAAAACGATCAAGGCCCAGGTCTCCGGGTGCGTACCCGGAGACCTGGGCCTTGATCGTGTCCTGCAACTGGTGGGGGTGACCGCACGTTGTGGCACGACAGTGGCGCGCGCGCCACTATGCACTGGCTTCCGCCGTCGCTGGCGGTCAACCTGACCTACCGGCCGAGCCGAGCCTCCTGTTAGAACCCTGCCATGACATACAGGTTCACCGCTCGTGCGGTAGCGGCGGAGGTCGACTCCGACAATGACGTGATGCAGGCCGGCGTCGCCGAGGACGAGGTGGGTGAAGGATTCATCCTGTTGTTCATGAGCAACATCGGTGCCCCGTCTGCTCAGAACGTGTCCCTCGGGCTCGACACCCACTGCCTGGTGACGCAAGAGCAGGGCACGGTGTACGGGTGCGTTCGGGAGGTGACGTTGTCGGAAGGGCTGCTCACCGTGTCACTGGACCCCGACGCCCTGGACGATCTGGGCTTGGAAGACGCCGAGATCGAGGCGGAACTCGCTGCGCCGGACGAAGACGTTCAGCGGATGCGCGAGGTACTCGCCCAGATACTGGCGTTCGGGCGAGAAGACGCCCAACCCCTGCGCGTAAGCCTATAGGCGGATCCAGGTCCGCTTGCTCCTTGGGAAGCTGGGCGCGGCTCCGTCACGTCCGCTTGCGCGCAATCCACCCGTACTCCTCGGGATGCGCAATCTGCTGCAATCCTCGGGTGTGCCCGCGCACACGTGCGCATCCTGAATCTCCAACCGGATCGGATGGAGGGCGACATGCCGCTCAGGTTCATCGGCACGACCAGTGATGACGGCGACTGTCCCACCCTGTACGAGATCGAAGGGACGGACGAGATTCTCGTCCAGGGCGAGCGCGAGACTGATCCTGGGCACCTCGTGCAGCTGCGCGACGTGAAGGAGTCCGAGACGTTCGTGCGCATCCCGCGCAGCCTGCTCATCCGCTACGCACCCAGGACCGACGCCCCTGAGCTGCGGCCCTTCGGCGACATCGCTCACCTCTTCAAGGAGTTCCGGCACACCGCGTGGCGGTTGGAGGCCCGTCGCGGCTACGCCTCCGACCGCCACAGCACGAAGTGGCAGCGCTGGCTCGCCGGCGAGGACATCGCCGGCGAGCCCGTCAACCCTTGGCGCGAGAACGTCGCCGAGCCGACCGCCGCAGGGAAGCGGTTCGAGCGCGTCCGGATCGTGGACGAACCGCCCACCCAGGGCCAGGAGTTCCTCCTCGCGAGCGCTCCCGGCAACATTGCGGCGGGCGAGGACATCCGCAACCTCTCCCGCACCCGAGCGCAGGAGCTGCAGCTGCCGGACTACGACTTCTGGCTGTTCGACTCGAAGACCCTCGCCCGGTTCGAGTTCGATGACGATGACACGACCCTCGGCGTGTACGTCACTGAGAACCCGGCCGAGGTGCTCGCAGCCTGCCAGGCCCGGGACGCCGCCTGGCACCACGCCGTGCCTGCTGCGGAGTTCGCTGAGCGGGTACGTTCCACCGTGTGACGACCGACTTCCAGACCGCCCGCGAAGCCCCCGGCGCGCGCCTGCGCGAGCTGCGCGCTGAGGCCGGTCTGGAGGGCAAGGACCTTGCTGCCAAGCTCGGTTGGCAGACCTCGAAGGTGAGCCGACTCCAGAACGGCAAGCAGACCCCGACCCGCGCTGATCTCACCGCCTGGGCAAGCGCGATCGACCGCCCCGACGTCGAGCCCGAGCTGCACGGTCTGCTCGCGGGGCTCGACACGAAGCAGCGGCATCGCTCCTGGCGACGCCAGTTGGCCGGCGGGCACCAGGCCCGCCAGGAGATCGCCGTACGGCAGACCGAGAACACGACGATGATCCGCGGTCTTGAGGTCTCCCGGGTACCTGGCCTCTTCCAGACCCCGGAGTACGCCCGTGCCATCTTTGACGCCAATGCCGAGTTCCGCGGCATCCCGGCGACCACGGAAGCGGCCGTTGAGAAGCGGATGCGCAGACAGGAGGCGCTGTACGACCCGGACAAGTCGTTCCGGTTCCTCGTGTGCGAGGCAGCGCTGTACCACCGGGCATGCCCGGTGGACGTGATGGCCGAGCAATTGGACCGGCTGTACAACCTCGTCGGACAGCGGCGCATCGAGCTCGGCATTCTGCCGTTCGGCGCCCAGCTGCGCCGCACGGCACCGCACGCCTTCTGGATCTACGACCGGCGACTGGTCATCGTCGAGACGATCAGCGAGGAGCTGTGGCTCACCGGCGACGAGGACGTCCAGCTGTACGAACGGGCGTGGGACTGGCTCGCCGACTCCGCCGAGTACGGGTCGCCGGCGCGGCGCCTGATCGGCCGGGCAAGGGCCTCCCTGAATCTTTCGTAGACAAGCGGCCGCAATCGGCGGACCGGCTTGCGCAATCGTGCGCAATCGCCGCTCGGGCGCGCAATCGTCCTGCATAGCGTGCCGGTCATGGCCCTGTCGAAGCGCCTCACTGAGCTGCACGAGGCCGGGGACGCGTGGCTCGCCGACTGCTCCGCGCACCCGGACGTGGTACGTACGGCCTGGCGTGCCGAGAAACTCGCGCCCATCGCCTCTGGCGAGCACTACGGCCCCGAGGGAGATCCCCAGCTTGGCAGCGATCTGCCGGTAAGGGACCCCCTTGCGCGCGAAGCAGGAGGATCGCCTCGCGCTGCATGACGCGCAGCTTCGGGGCCCGCTCCTTGTAGTCCTTCAGCACCTCGCTGATCGCCACGGCGCGGCGCCACCGTTCGATCGGTGGGGCTGCACCGCCATCGAGAGAATTATTTCGACCTTGTACAACCACACGGTTTCTCCACGAGTCGTACACCTGCAATCCATGAACGATCCCTGGGGGACACGTGAACCAGCAGTACCCGCAGCAGCCGAACCAGCCGCAGCAGCAGTACCCGCAGCAGCCTGGATGGGGCGGCCCTCAGCAGCCGCCCGCCTACTACGGCGCGCCCACGCCCCAGCCGCCGAAGAAGCGCAGCGTCGGCAAGATCGCCGGGCTCGGCTGCCTCGGCGTCATCGCCCTCGTCGTCATCGCCGGCGTGGCCGCCGGCGGCGGGGACGGCGACTCCACCGACACCAGCAACAAGGACAAGGCCGTCAGCGCCAACGACAACCAGAAGGCCGACGAGGCGAAGGAAGAACCGGCGGAGGAGACCAAGACCCAGGCCGAGCAGTTCCAGGCCTGCGTCGCCAAGAGCGGAACGCCCACCGAGAAGGAAGCCGTCAAGCACGTCACGAAGGTCACCGGCGCCGACAAGCGGAACGACATCCTCGACGCGCCCGAGGTGTTCACGGACTTCACCGGTGGGCTGGTGGGCCCGCACGCGGGTGAGGGCAAGCTGATCGCGTCCGCGTTCACGTCCTGCTACGAGTCGGACAACGGTCTCGTGACCGTGTACGACAAGGACGGCGAGATCCTCGCCAACGCCAACTACTAGCCCCGACCGTCGTGGCCCTGCCCGCCCGTGACGGCAGGGCCACGACCCCCCAGTACGGCGAGGTCGACGAGTGATGTCCGTCGAGGTCACAACCCCAGCGAGATGGCCAGTCGGGTGAGTTCGGCCGTGCTGTTGATGTCGAGCTTGGCCCGGATGCGGCGGAGATAGGCGTCCACCGTGTGCCTGGAGAGCCCCATGTGGCGGGCCGTTTGCAGGTAGGTGCGCCCTGCGGCGATGTGGCGCAGCGTCTCCCGCTCACGCGGAGCCAGCGCAGGTGCGGGGGCTTCGACGTACGGCGTGGTGAGCGTGAGGCTCATGGGTTTTCCTCCGACAGATCGGCTCGGCCATCACTGCTCACGCCCTCGGAAGCAGAGGATGAATGTCCGAATAGTGCCTTTTGTTCTGTCCTGAAGAGCCTGCCCGAGCGACTTCACGACGGTGTCCGCCGACTGTCACAGACGTGTCACGAGGCGCGGCCGTCGGCGCGCCACAGCGCGATCGCAGAAGGGAGCCGTTTGCCTGAGGGGCCGGCCAGGCTTCGGACCTGCCCGCAGCAGCCCGATCCCGAGCCATGATCTTCGAGGCTCGCGCCAAGGCGGCTGGGGGCGGATCCTGGCAAGTGCCCTGCCGCCGACGGGTCACTCACGAACTGGCGACGCCGAGCGGACGGCGCTCGGGCCTCACGGCATCAACCGTGCGGGGCCACACGGAGCGGGCGAGGGCCGTCAGCGACACACAGGCCGCCACGTGGATCGCGCTGCTGAGCAGCGACTCGGGCCATGCGGCCTGCAGGACGAGCGCCGTCAGTCCGACGATGTATCCCACGGCAGCGAGCCTCGGCAGTACGCGTGAACGCAGCATGGACACCCCGAAGAGGATGGTCCCGGTGATGAAGATCATCCCGCTGGCGAGGAACGCCCATCGCGTCGGTCCCTCCAGCACCTCCTCAACGACGCCCGGCGCGACGAAGACGCCTCACGTGCTTGACGCCGGCGCTCCGACGGGCGCCGTGGACGATCAGCGGCCGGATGTGTGGGCCAGGTCTGCTTCGGCCCAGAGGACCTTGCCGTCCTGTGCCGGGCGGGTGCCCCATCTGCGGGACAGCTGGGCGACCAGGGCGAGGCCGCGGCCGTGTTCGTCGACGGTGCGCGCGTTACGCATACGCGGGGAGGAGAAGTCGGCATCGGACACTTCGACGGTCAGGACCCGGTGCCGGATCAGACGCAGGCGGATCGGGCCGTCGCTGTGACGGAGGGCGTTGGTGACCAGTTCGCTGACGATCAGCTTCATGTCGTCCACGAGACCTTCCAGGCCCCATTCGGCCAGCTGACCGGCGGCCAGGTTCCGGGCGTGGCGGACAGCGGTCTGGTCACGGGGCAGGGTCCAGGTGGCGACCTGGGCCGGGGCGAGTGCGCGGGTGCGGACCAGGAGCAGGCTGGCGTCGTCGCACGCCTCCTGATCCTCGACGGACGCCATCGCGCGGGTGCAGAGGTCCTCCAGGGAGCGGCCCGGTTGTGCGAGGGCGGCGCCCAGGCGGTGCATTCCCTCCTCGATGTCGTGGTCGCGGGTCTCGATCATGCCGTCGGTGTAGAGGGCGAGGAGGGTTCCCTCGGGCAGTTCCAGCTCCATGGACTCGAAGCGGGCCCCGAGCTCGAGGCCGAGCGGAACCCCGGTGGGAAGGTCGGGGAAGGTGACCCGGCCCTGCGGGTCGATGATCGCGGGCGGGGGGTGCCCGGCGGCTGCCATGGTGCACCGGCGGGTGGCCGGGTCGTAGACGGCATACAGACAGGTGGCACCCACCGCCGTGGTGCTCTCGTCCGGAGCGTCGGCGTCTGCTTCCGCCAGTTGCTGGACCGTGTCATCGAGGCGGGCCAGGAGTTCGTCGGGGGGCAGCTCCAGGCCGGCGAGCGTGTGGACCGCGGAGCGGAGCCTGCCCATGGTCGCGGCAGCGTTGATGCCGTGTCCGACCACATCGCCGACGACGAGGGCCACCCGGGCGCCGGACAGCGGGATCACATCGAACCAGTCGCCCCCGACGCCCCTGTCGATGTCGGCGGGCTGGTAGCGCGAGGCCGCCTCGACCGCCGAGCCTCCCCTGAGACGGTGCGGGAGCAGACTGCGTTGGAGCGTGAGTGCCGCGGTCTGCTCGCGGCAGTACTGGCGGGCCTTGTCCAACGACACCGCGGCGCGACTGACGAGCTCTTCGGCCAGCAGCAGATCGGCCTCCTGGAAGGGCATCGGATTCTCGGTGCGGACGAACACCGCCATACCCAGCAGGACGCGCCGCGCGCGGATGGGGACGACCATCAGGGAATGCACGCCGTGCTCACGGATCCGCTGCGCCAGTGCCGGCCACTGGTCGATCCACCCGCCCGGAGCGGTGTCCACCTTCGGCTCCAGGCGGGACCTGCCGGTGCGCAGGACGTCGGCGACGGGAGAGGCGGGCGGTACGAGTAGGGGCTCACCGCGCATCCACGGGCACTCCGGCGCTCCTTGGTGGGTCGAGGCCACGCCGGCACGCCTGAGAACGGGGAGGCGCTGGCCGATCGATCCGATGCGGACCTGGGGTCCCTCGCCGAAGGGAACCGACTGCTCCAGGTCCACGGCGACGTAGTCGGCGAACTGGGGCACGACAAGGTCGGCCAGTTCCTGACCGGTCTGCATCACATCCAGGGTGGTGCCCAGGCGCGTACCTGCCTCACCGAGAACGGCCAGGCGCTCGCGCTCCAGCCGGCTCTCGGTGAGATCGGTGCTGATGATGCACACCCCCAGCGATCGGCCGTCGGCGCCCTGAAGACAGGAGAACGAAACCGCGAACGGGCGCTCCTCACCCAGACTCGTCGGCAGCCACGTCCGGTATTCGTGGACCTTGGTGCTACCGCTCTGGAGCACCTGCCGCATCACCGCCTCGACCGTTTCGGCCTCGACACCGGACCACGCGTCGATGACTCGACATCCGAGCCGCCGGTCTCGGGAGATGCCATCGTGGCTCTCCGACGCGTCGCTCACCCAGGTGCAACGCAACTCCAGGTCACGGACGACGACGCCGATCGGCGCGCGGTCAAGAATCGACCCCTGCGCCGATCCGTTCACCACTTCTCCGGACGGCACGCCGATGTCGGTCGCGGACACAAGCCACCGCACTGCTCCGTCCTGCCCCCGCACCAACGAGATCCGCAGGCCGACGTCGAGCATGCGGCCGTCCCGGTGGCGCACCGCCGTCGCGCCCGACCAGCCGTTCTGGACACGGCACCGCTCGACGTACGCCGACATCGTCGGCGCTACCCCGAAGCATGGCAGGACGAGTACGGCGGGCCGGCCGACCACCTCCCCGGCGGAGTACCCGACAAGGTGCTCGGCGGCCTGCGTCCACGCGACCACCGTCCCCTGCTCGTCGAGCAGCGCGAACGCCGCGTCGGATATGTCAGACGCCTGTATCTGCCTACCGATTGTCACTCGGTCGGTGCTGATCGTGGTCTTGGTCATCGAGCTGTCGTACCTCGGACGGCTTAGGGATGAGCGACATGAGGCATAGGAGTAAATTTTCCCCTTACCGGGCAATTGACCGGATGGCGCCCTGCCCTGTGACAACGTCGCAGCCGTGGCTGATACCAGTTCGGCCATGAAAGCCCACTGACGGGCTGCGACGGCATACGTGCAGCAGCCCGGGAACGACGCCCAGGAAGCGAGCATTCTCTGCGGCCGTCCTCCGCGACGTTCACCAGCTGTCGCCACGGTCGGCTCTACGAGGCGCTTGACCTCGACCTCGGGAGACGCTGACCTGCGTGGAACTGAGCCGCTGGCGAGTGTCCGGGCTGTTCGCGCATGCCGGATCTCCAACCACCCCGGATGAAGGGCTACATGACGCTCAGGTTCATCGGCACCACATCGGAGCACGGGAACTGCCCGACGCTGTACGAGGTCGTTGAGACCGGAGACACCCGAGTGCGCATCATCGACGAACCGCCCACGGACGGGCAGCGATTCCTCATGGCGACTGCGACCGGGAACGTTGACACAGGTGAGGACATCCAGATCCTGCGCCGATCAGAGGCCGAACGGCTCGGCCTCCCGAACCGCGCCTTCTGGCTGTTCGACTCGCGCACACTGGTCCGCATGCACATCGACGACACCGACACCACCATCGGCGTCGAGCTGGTCGAAGACCCGGCCGAAGTGCTCGCCGCCTGCCAGGCCCGGGACGCCGCCTTGCGCGCGGCTGTCCCTACTGCCGAGGTCTGGGCACAGGTACGTTCGTCCGTGTGAGCACGGACTTTCAGAGCGCCAGGACCGCCCTCGGCGCGCGGCTGCGCGAGCTGCGCACCGAGGCCGGCCTCAACGGCAAGGACATGGCCGAACGACTCGGCTGGCAGCGCTCAAAACCTTGATCGCCCGGGGATGTGGACTCAATGTGGGCTTCGATCACAGAAGAGGCCTCCCGGGAGTCTCCCGAAAGGCCTCTGACCTGCTAACCATCCCTGTGGGCGCGGACGGTTTCGAACCGCCGACATCCGCCTTGTAAGTTCGGTCCATCCCCGGCACGGTGGGGCCTTCCTGCGTGCGCTGGGGCCACGAGCAACCGCCGACATCCGTGGCTGTTCGTAGCCGTTGATGTCAGCGTTGGATGTCATGCAGATCATCCGGAGAGCGCCAGGAGGATCAGTTGTAGGGGCATCATGACGAACGCGAGCGACAGCAGCAGTCCGCCGGCCAGCGTCACGCCCGCTGTGCGCCACAGCAGGGTCGAGGCTGCCAGTGAGCAGACGGCCCTGTCGGGCTGTTGACGGTCGTAGACGACTTCGATGCGTCTCGGGTCGCCGCCGATGCGTCTGGCCGCGTAGTCGGGCTCGATCTCGTGCGTCCCGCCCTCCAGGTCGGTGTACCGGAAGAACGTCCGCTTGCCCTCTCTCCGGGCGAATGCCGCGACGACCGTGACACCCCGCCTGCGCACGGTCCACCGCTTCCACGCCCACCGGAGCGAGGGCACCACGATCAGCAGACCGAAGAGGGCCGGCGCCACCCCGAGCAGCCACAACACCGCCTGCTGCGGTTCGCCGGCCCACGCCAGCAGGGCGAACCCGCCGACGTATACGAGAAGGAGAACGATTCCCGCGGCGCGTTCACGGCGTGTCAGCCCCAGGCCCTTCTTCCGGCCAGAGGTGCTCGCCGGCCGCTCCTCGACCAGGGCCGCCCCGCCCTGCGCCGGACCGCTCCTGGACCGTGCTCGGTTGGCCGCCTCGACGAGCCGGCCCGCTTGGGCGGCGTCGCGGCCTTTCAGGGTGAACACGGGCCCCGGAGCGCCGTCCACGCCCCACAGCGCGATCTCGACCGAGCGCTGCCCCCGGCCCACGGCCCGCGCCTCCTCCACGGCCTCGATCGGTATCCGCCGTCGCAACCCCTTCTGCTCCAGCACTACGGTCCGGCCCTCCAGCCACATGGTCTCGCCGTACCCACGCAGCGTGAGCGACGGCAGTGGCGACAACGGCGGTGACGGCTCGTAGCGACGGGACATCAGGACCTCTTTCGTTGGCGCTGGAGGGGGTGGCCCGAGCACGCAAAGCATCCTACGTATCCGTCCCCAGGGAGCGGCCATCACCGTGAACCGGCTGGCGGACGCCGTCTGCCTCGCCGCGATCCAGGTTTCTCTGCAGGAGCTGCCCCCTGCGGCCAGGCGCTTAGAAGGCGCTTCGCGCGTTTGCCTGCAATAGGGCTCTGACCTGGGCAGTCACTCGACCCGGCGACGGCTTGCCTGCCGACTTCGACCCACATTCGACTCGCCCTCGTGAGACTTGCAGGCGGCGCTCAGTAGCCGGTCTATTAATCAGCGGTTCCGCTGACCAGCGGGACAGAAGAAACCCACGGCTCTGACCTGGTCGGATGCCGTGGGCGTCTGTCGTTGTTGGTTGGCGTCGGGTGACCTAGGCCCGGAGACGGCCCGGGCCTAGGTGGTCGTGCAGGAAACCGCAGTGCGGCAGCACTCAGCCCTGATCTACGATTTCCCTGCCAGCGTCGGCCGCTACTGTAGTGCGTCCTTAGGCGGCCGTCTGCGGCAGTCGCGCTGATACGGCCTTCACGGCCGAGCCCGAGACGAGCACTCCTGACAGAGCGATCAGACTGGTCAGGATGTCCTGGATTTGTGCCGCCGGGACATAGACGATCACGATGACGATGAGCAGGGCCGCCCAGTCCCTCGGGCGAGCGATTGACAGTACAGAGCGAGTTGGAGCCACACTCATAGCGGTACCTCCTGATACTCAGTGCCCGCCCCACCGATCTTGCTGCCAAGCCCGTTCGGTGGTGCGGGCCTCCTGCTTGAGACCCATAGTGGCGTCTCTTTTGTCAGGACGTATCTTGGGCGCCCCGGACAAGGCCCACGGTCCCTCGGACGGGTGATTGTGTGAGCGTGTGCCTGTAGCTCGTGCGCCCCTCAGCCGTCCACGCGGTCGGCGTAGCGACTTTGGCCTGGAGTTTCAATGACCCAGTCAAGCGCCGCCGCGCTCGGGTCCTGGAGCACCAGTTTGGAAGATCGCGTAACCGGATCCGAGCTGACCTGCGGGTTGCTGGAACGCTCTCCGACGTTCCCCTTTGCTCCCCGCCGCTCGCCGTCCGATCGGGCACGAGCGGGGCACGACCTGTGGCACTGGCAAAGAAGACGTGCAGCGGCTTCCGTGATGTGGGCGTTATCCGGAGGCGTGGAGCTCGGCCCGTATGCGAACACACACCTCTTCGACTGCTGCCTTGCTTGGCAGCCGATTGGCTTCGGACATGGCCAGCTGCAGTACCGGCCCGTAGGCGTTGTGCCGGGTCATGTCATCTCGGCACGCAGGCTGCACCACGAAGTGAAGGTGCCCGGGAACCGCGTCGGCGTG
The DNA here is from genome assembly GCF_042731325.1 of Streptomyces sp. NPDC059866. Lineage (NCBI taxonomy): Bacteria > Bacillati > Actinomycetota > Actinomycetes > Kitasatosporales > Streptomycetaceae > Streptomyces > Streptomyces sp. NPDC059866. Next base: position 161,645 of record NZ_JBHWJT010000007.1, read on the forward strand.
GGACCAGAGGCAGACATAGACCTGTTCTGGGCTCATGGTGGCGGTCACCGCTGCGCTTGTTCGCTGCAGCAGGGGACCGAGCTCGGCGGATTCACTGCGGGACAGATCGGACACATGTACGACGTGTCGGATCGGCATGACCGCCAGCGTGCCCAGCCCCAGCGGGCCCTTCGAATGCTGCACGACCCACTTCGCTGTCCTGAGGAGTGTTCCGCCCGGAAGCGGCTCAATGCCCCCGACAAACCTGCATGCGGTGCACTCGGCGTCTGCCATCTGCCCGTCTCTCCCAGTGGCTGTTGGGGTCCGCACTGTACCCAGCGGTCGGTGGAGCGGCTTTTGGGCTGGAGTTTTGGCGCGAGTGATCATGGCCCCCGTCTAGGGGTCGTTGTTGGTCGTCATCGGCCACTGCCGAGCGACCTCGGACGGCCCAGGGACGGCCCAGACAGCTGGCCAGCTCAGACCTCACTGATGCGGTACGGCTCAGGCAACGGTGACAACGGCACGTCGAGCACGCGTCCCAACAGCGCTCGTGCAACGGCGTCGCGCTCCCAGTCTGGTTGGCCTGCCCTCATCGAGAGGATCACGCGATCTCGGGTGACCATGGCAGCACCCGTGAAGCTTGGGTCGGTGATCGAAGACTCATCCAGCGTGACGCTCAACTCCGCGAGAAGCTCGGGCAGAGGGGCGTCGAGAAGGTGTTCAGGACTCAGCACCAACTGGTCGTAGTCGGTTGGCAGCTTTGACGTCTGCACTTGGTCGAACCTCGTCACGGGCCTATCTCCTCAGCTGGCCTTTGGTGGGTCGCAAGAGTGCCGCTATAGGACCGGGCCAGGGGGACGCCACGCTGAACGATCCCCCCTCGCAGTGAAAGCAGAGACACCAGTGCGAGGACCACGCCGAGAACATCAGCTTGGGAAGCTGCGATCATTTGCGGTCGGCTCGCGCGCTGACCAGGGAAAATGGCATCACGGTGGTCGCGTCGGGCGCGGCTGCTTTCACCGTGATTCCCCGCTGTTCCCCGCTCGCTCTGGTGCGCTTGTGGTGCGGGGTGAGGATCGCGGGAGCAGACGTGTCCGCGTCTCCGAGGGCTCACGTGCCGGGGGCGCGAAAGGTGACCTGTCGGCGCGCGGCCTCATCGATCTCGTCGAGGGTGAGGAGAGGGGTGGCCCGGGTGTGGAGGGCTCCGCTGGCCTTGACGGTGAGGCTGACGGCGGCCATGGAGACCGAGTCGGGGAAGTCGACGATGAGCACGATGTCATCCTCCCCGAAGGCGAAGTACATGGCCTCGACCTGCCCGCCGAGGCCGGTGACGACCTGGTCGACGGCGGCGCGGCGGCCGCTCGCACCTTCCTTGAGTAGCCCCTTGGTGCCCTCGGGCGTGTAGGTGGCCTGAATGAGGAACTTCGGCACAGGCGTGCCTCCTGCCGATTGATCGTCCGGTGTGCAATGGCCTTCCCGCTGTCGCATCGACCGCTACTCGCGGACCGATTGGATTCACTCGTTGGAACCCGCGCCTCTTTCTGCTGATCGCTGTCGAGGAGCTGCAGTAGCGCTGAGCGGCATACGGCTGCACAAACGCGAAGACCCCGGCCTCAGCGTTTCCGCTGGTGACGGTGCCTTGGGCGCCTCATGCGAGGTGCCCCGGCAGGATCCGAACCTGCGCACACGGCTCCGGAGCCCATCAGAGGCCGTTGCCCTTTTGGGGCCCTGACCTGCGGGGCAGGCGTGGGATCGCCCTCTGCTGACCAAGATCATTACGCCCCTATTACGTGGGCGACCTGTCGGGCGGTCGGTCCGGCCCGTATGGTCGAAGCATGATCTCGGGCAGCAGCGGGGCATCTGACGGCGGCGGCGCGGAGTTCACGGCGGAGGGCCTGGAGCCCGTCCTCTGGGAGGCATGCGCGACGGTCGGACTCGACTCCCGCGGCGCCGAGTTGCTGCGGCTCGGGTCGAACGCGGTCTACCGCCTGACCTCGTTACCCGTCATCGTCCGCATCGCGCGTGCTCCGTCGGTGCTCGCTGAGATGGAACGGGCCGTGGGCGTGGCCCGGTGGCTTGAAACGCAGGATTTCCCGGCCATGCGCGTGCCGGCGTCGGTCGTCCAACCGCTCGTCGTCGGCGGCCTGGTGGTGACCTTCTGGGAGAGCGTCCAGGAGCACGAGGAGTACGCGACGGTCGGCGAGCTGGCCGATCTCCTACGGCGCTTGCACTGGCTTGAGGAACCTGAATCCCTGGGCCTGCCGTATTTCGACCCGCTCGCTAAGCTGGCGGCGTCCCTCGAAGGGCTGGACGGCATCTCGGGTGAGGACCGGACGTTCCTGGGAGAGCGAGCGGCGAGCGTCGCCAAGGACTACGACCGGCTGGACTTCGTCCTTCCTTTCGGCATGATCCACGGTGACGCCAGCATCGGGAACGTCCTCCGCCATCGGGACGGGCACGCTGTGCTCATCGACCTGGACGGCTTGGCCCTCGCCCCACGCGAGTGGGACCTGATCCAGACGGCGATCTTCTACGACAGGTACGGCTGGCGTACAAAGGCGGAGTACGCGGAGTTCGTTCACCGGTACGGCTTCGACCTGATGAACTGGGCTGGGTATGAAACGCTTGCGGACCTGCGTGAGTTGATGATGGTTGCGTGGCTCGGCCACCAGGTCACGACGAGCGAGCGGTCTGCTGCCGAATTCGCTCGGCGGGTGCGGTCCCTCCGTACCGGGGAGGGCCGAGAGGAGTGGGGTCCGTTCTGAACGCACGGTGACTGGTTTCAGGAATTGATGTGATCGCCGGAAGCGATCCACAGCCTGTGCTCTCTGGCCTGCTCGGTAAAGGACTGTACGTCCGTGGTGTTGCCGATCGCTGCGAGGTTCTGTCGGAACTCGGCAAGGTAGCTGACACATCGTGCCGACTTCAGTTGCTCTCCCAGGTCGAGCGCATCGAGTGCCACGCGGCAGGCCTCCTCGACGTCGCCGGTGCGCAAGTGGGCGTCGGCCAGAACCATGGTCGCGAAGAAGTCGCTCCGAACGTGGCTGCCACTCATGGCGTTCTCGGCGTGGGTGACGGCCTGGCGGGCACTGTTGACGTCGCGGAAGCAGTGGGCGGCCTCGGCGGCAAGTTCAGCTTCGTCGAAGTAGGTGATCCACTCCGGCTCGTCGTCGTGGTTCCGGCCTTCCAGCGCCTTCGTGGCCGCGCTCAAGGCGGCTTCGCAGGCCCGTACGTCGCCGGTTCGGGCAAGCGCGCGGGCCTCCATGGCGCGGAACTGGGCACGCAGCGTCGGCGTGGCCACGGGAGAGATGCCCATGAGAGCCGCGCGGGCAAGCGTCGCGGCCTGCGTGTAGTGACCGAGGAACGTCGCCTGATGGCTCATGGCGGACAGGATGCTTCCGGCGAGCCGACGGTCATTGGCATCCTGGGCCAACCGGAGAGCCTGGAGGAAGTACCGCTGTGCAAGGCCGTGGCGGCAGGCGTCGTAGGACATCCAACCGGCCAGAAGCGTTGCTTCCGCCACGGTGGAGAACAGGGTCCGGCCGACCTGCTCGGTGTACTGGCCGCGCAGGAGCGGTGTCACCTCGGTACTGAGGTACTGGATGGCCGCGTGCCGAGCATGGTCGCCACCGAAACGGTCGTCCAACTCGGCGAACATGTCCGCGGTGGTCTTGATGGCAGCCACGTCTCCGAGACCGACGCGCATCCCGTCCCGACGCTGCCGGGGAACGGCCGGCTCGGGCGCCACCAGCCACCGGAGTGAGGCTTCGTTCCACGCGGGTTCGGAAGGCTCGGCCTGGAGCAGGGGCTCGTACCGGTTGAGATCTGCGCGCCACAGCTGGCCAACTGCTTCGATGGCGCCCTCGGGGCTCGCTGGATAGCCGGCGTCCAAGAGCCCCGTGTCCCGCTCGCCTTCGTGGTTCAGCCCGAGCTCGGCGGCGCTGAGGTCGTACACCTCGCACAGCAATGGACCGTAGAAGTCGTCCGGTGTGCTGTGTCCGTTCTCCCAGCTGGCGATTCGGCGTTTCACGCTCGCGTCCGACGGGAGTTGGTGGCCACGGTGCATCGCAGCCTGACGCAGTTCGCGCACCAACCGTGGCTGACTCCAGCCTCGGCCCACACGGGCTTGCCGTAAGCGAACGCTGGTCGGCTCCATGGAAGACGTGACCGTTCCCTCCCCACCGGTGCACAGGTGCGACTTCTGGGACGCGCGACTCTTTGGCCTTACGACCGAATGTACGCGCTGTTCATCGCTGAGCGCTGCAAGTAACCGGAGATCGGGGGCGGTTGGCACGTGACGGGGGATGACGCGCGCACCCGTGACGCGTCATCCCCCGTCACCTCTCGTCATCTGCCTTGGCCAGGGTGGTGAGCCCGAGTCTGGACACAGGGCGGCATCGCAGCCGCAACTGAGTCTGACTGAGGTGAGATGACGTGCAGAGGATGACCAGGAGGGGCGTCGAATGGCTCTCTGCGGCGGCCGACGATCCGGCGGCGTGCCGGGCCACCTGGGCGGACGACCCCCGCGCGCCGTACATGCTGCCGACTGGCCGCCTCTTCGACGTGGTGACGGTCGACCAGCGCATCGGGATCGAGACCTTCGATCAACTGCTGCGCCGTGGGCTGCCCTTCGGACCAACGGTGCTCGACCACAAGGCCCGACGCGTGGGCTTCTTCCTGGGCTCGAAGAGCCAGGAGACCTTCGTCCACTACCTTGCGCAGGAGGAGGGAGCACCACCCGCGTACCGCTACCTGAGCCGCGATTCGGTGGTCGTCGTCCCGGGGCCCATGCCCATGTCCGGCGACCGTTACGAGTGGCTCCGCGCGCCGACCCGGCGCCCGATGGCGAACCCGCTCCGGCCGGTGGCCTTGGCGACCATGCTCGTAGCCTCTGCAGAGTTGCTCGCCCGTGTGGACCGGTACGGCAAGCGCTACCCCTCTGCGGCTGCCCTCGCTCTGTCCGCATTCGAGGGGACGGCGACCGATGCGGGATGACGCCACCGACCGGCACGACGCTGCTACCTGGTCGCCCTTGGACAGCGACGGCTGGTACGCCGCGCGCAACGCCACGACTGCCCTGCGGGATGCCCTGATCCGCGCAGGGATGGAGAAGGATTTCCCCTACCTGCGAGCCGACTTGAACGCCTTCGGACACGGCTTGGTCGAACTCGGGCGCGTGTCGCCGGCCACCGCCGAGCGAGTGGCGGAGCTGCTGCGGCTGGCGCTGGCTTCGGGGTTGCAGCGTCTTGAGGAGAGCGGCGAGGCCAGTACCGAACATCGTGCAGGAGAGGATTGAGGTCATGACCGACCGACGAGGAGTCGTCGCCAAGCGCGCCGAGAACCTGATGCCTGGCGTTCCGTACGTCCGCGGTTGGGCGCAGGCTCGACGCAGCGCCGGAGCGCTGGCCGTACAACTGACCGCCCTGCGCTTGGAGTCGGACTTCCCTGGCCTCACGGCCGACGTGAACGTCTTGGGCGACGGCTTGGTACGCCTCGGGACCATCCGGCCGGAGGCAGCACTGATGCTGGCCGAACTGATCATGTCGGGTCTCGCGGCGGAGACGGCGATGTCCACCGATGCGTTGACGGAAGAGCCGGCGACTGCCTGATCACTTCACCCGACAGACCCCGGCCGGTTGCGGTTCGAGCATGCTCCCGCGAACGGTCGGCGGGCCCCGTACATCGTCGTGCCCCCGGCGATCGATGTGCGGGGCCACTTGCTGCGTGCCATGCCTCGTCCGCTGTCGGTCTGCCGCTCGGCCGGGACCGGCGCCCCAGCGCCGCAGCCCGGACGAAGCGGCAGACCGAAACGCGCGGCGACTGGGACGCTCGTCTCTGACCCGCACGAGAGGACGTCAGCTTGGGAAGCTGCGATCACTGAGGGCCGGTTCGGGTGCTGACCTGGGCTAACGGTTGGGCTTGGCCTCGTAGGACTCAGCCTCATTGACCGTGATTCCCCGCTGTTCTGCTTGATCTGGTGTGCTGTGGCGCGGCCAGTGAGAGTGGCTGTGCTCTACCGGCTGCGTCTTGATTTGTCATTGCAGCATTGCCTCTTCCCCCGATGTGGCACGCTACCGGGGAAGGGCAGAGAAGGATGGTGCAGTCAGGGGGGAATGCTTTGCCCAGTGAAAACGTGATAACGGCTCAAGTTATTGCTGATGCTCTGGAGGGTGCTGTAAAGCGGCAGCCAGAAGGCCAGTTGGCCTATGTAGCTGGCCAAGGTCGCTCAGAGTTGCACTTCCGCGACATCATAGCCAGTCAGCTTCACGTTATGTTGGAATCCTCCCGCGTGGTGGTACAGACTGAGTGGGGAGGGATTGTTTCTCCTGAATTTTTGGTTTGCCGGTCGGATATAGCCGTCCTCAATAAGAAGTATGAACCTCTCGCGGTCGTTGAATTCACCGTTGATGCGACGGCGAATTTCGGAGTGAAGGGTATTAGTTCTAGGACGATAAGAAAGCTCAAGAAGGATGCAGCCAAGTGTGTCTCGTACGGTCCTCAGCCGGAAGTCTTTGTGGTCCTTCTGCTGACTCACTTCGGCTGGGCTTCACGCAGGCGACATGCCAGTAGTCCGCTTACTCGGCTTGCAGCGCTGTGCTCGTTTACGAACTTGAATGAAGAGCTTCTTGATATACGGTCTCGACTGGCAGATTTCGCGGGAGAGGACGCGAATGTTGCAACCGGAGTAATCCCATTGGGAGGGGTTAGCGGAGTATCTGTTGAACTCGGCTACGTCGCTTTAGGGCCAATGCCTGATGAAAAATTGGATCAGTTGGAAAGGCCGGTCAACAAGGACCAGCCTAGATGGATGCCTTTACCTGACGGATCCAAGCTGAGAAGGGTAACTGCTGGCCATTATCGGCTCCTCTCCCGTGAAGGCGAGGAGCTTGTGGATGTAGTCAAAGTAGAGGGGAGATTGTCGGTAGCGTGGCAAGCTTTGATTCCCGGCGAGCCAAGGGGAACTCGTCATAGTAAGTGGCCAACGAGGGATCTCGCCGTGCATATGGCACTGGGCCGCAGGGATCGGACTTGAAAACCGTCGTGGCGCGAGCCACCGTGGGTTCAAATCCCACACCCACCGCGCAGGTGAACGGCCCCTGACCAGGCGATTCGGTCAGGGGCCGTTGCATTGTGCCGTGCCCGCTCGACACCGCAGTTCCCCGCGGTTCCCCGTGCGATCGGGCACGGATGGGGCACGGGCACCTTCTGATCCGTAGCTCTATCTAGATCGGTCAGCGACAGCCATACCGGCCGCTTCGAGGCCCCAGAGGGACCCTATCGGTGGGAGCCGGTTGTTGTGGTTGCGGTACTGTGTTGCTGTACCGGGCGCCGTCGCTGTTCAAGCCACTCGACCATGATCATATGAGGTTTAGGCAGCGCTGATGAAACCACTGCCAGCGCGGCTGCCCGGTCCCGTGTCTCTCAGCTGCCGGGTCATGCGGATGGCGTTTTCTAGGAATTCGCGGAAACGGTATAGGAGGCTATTGTTCCTGGTCACCTCGCTGGCGTACAGGTGACTATTTCTTGGCCGCAGCTTCCAGGAGTTGAGCGATGGTGCGCTCAGTCCATATGTCCATAGTCTTCATGCCGTAGGGTTCTTGTTCGGAATCACTGAGCGTCTGCTTTCCTTCCGGATCGCGGAAGATACTCACATGCATGTATGGATCGGTATCGCCCTTGGCAAACGGCGCGCCCTCCCACCACTGCGGCAGCACCCACCATGCAGCCGCATAGTCGCCAGCGTGCGTTAGGTTGAGCATTTCGCTACTGCGGTAAATTCTCGAATGATAGCGGTAGAACTCATCCCCCGGCCCTGCCAACCACTTGGGGGCGTCCCTTGTGTGTTTCAAGTCTTTCGATTCCGTATCCCAGGAGACCTGCTGGGAGTATCTATAGCTGTTTCCCAGCTTGCACCTGTCGGCCCTGATATAGGAGATGTTCGCGTCGACCTCGACGCGACCGATGCCAGACTGCAGAGGCACATCGACGGTGACGTCTTTTGAGAAGTCGTCACCGGGGTCCAGCGTGTCACCCGGGTTCCCAACGTTGCCGGTCCCCAGCATGCGGGAAGGGGAGTAAGAGACATGTCTCAGTGTGTTCCCGTACTGCCAGAGATCGTTTTTCCAGTCACGCATACTGTTACCTTCTGTATTCAACTTGGTCGGGTAGCCTTTCACCTTCCACATGGTGCCCACAACGTAAATTCTCACCGAACCGGTGTTACGGAACTCGATATGTGCTGGCACGTGAAGCACAGCGCCATCCGCACTCATCGTGGGCTTCCCGAAGGAGACGCCGAAGGGGACCTTCACGGGAGTGGTATACGGGACGTACATCTGCGAGTAGGTGAGGCCCGCGGCCCCGACGATGCCGGACACTGCAGCGCCGAGCGCGATGCTCTTGGGATTCGGGATCTTTTGCCAAACTTTCTGCCGCGTCAGCGCCCACAGTGCCCAGGCCGACCAGATACCCAGGCCGATCCACAGCCAGAGAAACCGGGTGTAGTCCCCGCCCTCGATCTGAATGACCAGGAACATCAGATTGGTGCCTGTCACGGAACCGACGCCCACCAGGACTGCCTCGCCTGAGTACCGCAGGACCCTCTTCCGCCAGTAGTCCCATAGGGCAAGAGCGGCGACCATCTCGATCAACGCCGCGGCCATGAAGATGGCGCCCATGACGCGCCCGCCGTACGCCAGCGCATTGAACGCGTCTTTGATTCCCACATAGGACAGCACGCCGGCGGATGTAAGAAGTCCGAGAGCCATGACGATGGCCGTAGCACGCCTTCTCCGCGGGTGGTCGGGCCAGCACTCCTTGTCCGCTACCCAGTGGACGCGCGCCGGGTCGTCGAGGATGTCCAGGGGCAGGCCCGCGCGCCGTAGGAATCTTTCCAGTTCTTGACGCGACCAGGCTCGGCCGACGGTTTCACCCCGGATGATCACGGTCCGCAGGCCCCGGTCGTCCGGCGCCTGCACGACCACAAGAGGCTGATTCTTCATGATCAAAGAGTGACTGTGACCCGCTGGTCACCTCCGCAATGACACACGCCCGCACCGCATCAGTCCGTGCCAGCGGTAGCCGAGCCGCGCGATGTGCTGGCGGACGCAGCTTGGACCAGGGAGGTGGGCCCGGTTGAGCCATGAAGGCCGCCACCAAGCAGCGTTGCCGCAGGGCGCGTCGCCAAGGCCGAACGGGGTGAGGCCGTCCCCTAGCGATCGGCAGGCGGGGTGACTCCCAAACTGGTGAACATCGACTTCGGTGCGTGCGGGTGCTCCCGCTGGCCGGCCTGCGCCTCGGGCCGCTCCGCCCTTCCGCACAGCCGCCCATGGTGATCATGGTGTGCAGGGCAGTATGGAGGCGCGCGGAGTACGGCGCGGAACGAACTTCCCCGGCACGTCGCCGCTCGGAGCGTCGGGGCGAAGTGTGTCCTACCCCAACCCTGCGCCCCTCGGCCAGGCAGCCCAACTGCCCGTGCTGGCCGATGTATGGCCCACAGCCTCTGTGGAGCGAGACCGAAGGAGGCAAGCCGGGTGGGTCGACACCCGCTTTAGGAGCGAGGTTGGGCGATCAAGGTCGTGACCTGGGGATTCCCTACCTTGGACGGGGCCCCGTCGTATGCCCCGCCTCGAACCTCGATTCCCCGTGAGTCCCCGCCCGTTCTGGCACGAGAGTGGCACGACCCGGGGACCGTGCCCTGGCCCCTCGATGCGAACTACCGGCTGCAAGGTCGTTACGGTCTAGGACGCTGGTCGTGAGGTTATCGATGGCCGTTGGAGGTCGGCTGCGGTCGCGGTGGTTGCTGTACTCCGCTGCTGTACGGCAACCGTGGGCCGCTCGCCTGTGGAGCACGTGGCCAGCCGCAGCTGCTCACGGCCCGGATGGAATGCCTGGCTGTGCATGCTCGGCTTGAGTCTGTGGTAGCGGGAATTGGATCAGTCCTGGCCCAAGGTGGGGTCTTGGGCTGCGTTGAGTGTTTCTTCGATGGTGATGTCGATGTACCGGTCGCGGTCTGTGGGGCTGAGGGCCGGTTGGGGTGTTTCGGCCTGATCGAGTCGAATGCGGACGTGGCGGGTGATGACGTCGTGGTGGGGTGCGGGAGTCTGCTTTTTTAGGTCGTTGTATACCGTCCAGGCGAGGCTGGCGATGCTCACGATGAGAGCGCCGAGTGAGATGGGGTCAAGGTACTGATCGGGGCGGGTGGTGGTCTCGCGGGCGTGGAGGGCGGCTTCCACGTCGGTTGCGAGGTTGGGGTTGTGCGGCGTGGTGAGGCGGTGTGCTGCGGCTCGTGCGCCGGGTCCGACCGGGTCGACCATGCGGTTTGTTCTCCTTGTGAGGGTCAGGCAGCTGTGGGCGGGTCCGTGATGACGTGGTGGCGTACTGCGGGCGGGAGGCTGTTGCCGGTGATGGTTTGCCAGGTCTGTTCGAGGGTGGCAATTCCCAACGTCCGCGTCAGCCGCTTGAGATCATCTGGGCCTGGTCCGGTTGCCGGGTGCGGGAACTGATCAAACAGGGCCACGCATCGGACCATCCATTCCAATGCCACGTGCGGCTGTTGCCGCGCCTCGGCCAAGAGACCGAGCTGCCCATAGGTGATGGCCATGCCGGGCCGGTTGCCGAGGTCCTCTTCGATGGTGAGGGATCGGCGGTACCAGTCCTCGGCCTCCTCCAGCCGCCCCCGCTCCTGGGCGACCCTGCCGAGCTGGTGATAGGTGCTGGCCATGTCGGGCCGGTTGCCGAGGTCCTCTTCGATGGTGAGGGATTGGCGGTACCAGTCCTCGGCCTCCTCCAGCCGCCCCCGCTCCTGGGCGACCATGCCGAGCTGGTGATAGGTGGTGGCCATGCCGGGCCGGTTGCCCACGTCCTCTTCGATGGTGAGGGATCGGCGGTACCAGTCCTCGGCGTCCTCCAGCCGCCCCCGCAGGTAGGCGACCGTGCCGAGCTGGTGATAGGTGCTGGCCATGCCGGGCCGGTCGCCGAGGCCCTCTTTGATGGTGAGGGATTGGCGGTACCAGTCCTCGGCCTCCTCCAGCCGCCCCCGATCCTGGGCGACCATGCCGAGCTGGTGGTAGCTGGTGGCCATGCCGGGCCGGTTGCCGAGGTCCTCGTCGATGGTGAGGGATCGGCGGTACCAGTCCTCGGCCTCCTCCAGCCGCCCCCGATCCTGGGCGACCATGCCGAGCTGCCCATAGCTGGTGGCCATGCCGGGCCGGTCGCCGAGGCCCTCTTTGATGGTGAGGGATTGGCGGTACCAGTCCTCGGCCTCCTCCAGCCGCCCCCGCAGGTGGGCGACCATGCCGAGCTGGTGATAGGCGGTGGAGAGACGGGCGCGTTGCTGGGAGGTGGGCGGTCGTTGTTTCAGAGCGTGGAGGATGTTGCGGTAGGTGTGCTCGGCCTGATCCAGCTGGCGCGCCTGGATCTGTCGGCCGGCCTGTGAGCCGGTCAGGAACAGCCACAGTGCGCCGGCCGGGGTGTCCAGGTCGGGTGGGCTACCGTCGGGGGTTTCCAGGACCAGCCGTGCCCGGTCGACCCATGCCCGCGCCTCTTCCACCAGCCCCCGGGCGTCCCAGTACCTGTCCAGCGGTTGGGCGATGGCCTGGGCGTCGGTCCACAGGCCATGGTCGAGGGCGTAGCCGAGCATGCTGCCCAGCGTCCGCTGCTGGTAGTGGATCAATGCCATGGCGAGCTCGGCGTTGCCGCTGCTGATCTGTTCCATGAGCGCGTGGCCGAGGGCGGCGTGGGCGTCCAGGAGGGCGCGGAGGGCGGCGGTGCGCTGGTCGGGGTAGGCGTCGGAGGCCTGGGCCTGCCAGTATGCGGTCAGGTAGGAGGGCAGGGCGGGGTGGGTGCGATACATGCCCGCCCCCAGCGGCGTCAGCAGCCCGATACTCGCTGCCCGGTCCAGCAGATGCGTCCACTCGGCGGCAGTGCGGCCGCGGAAGGGCTCGGGCACGTCCGGGTCCGTGGAGAAAGCGCCCAGGACATCGGCGTCGGCGACGCCGTGGACGAGGCTGAGCATGGTCAGGGCCTGCTGGTCGGCGGCGGGGAGGTGGGTGAAGGAGTAGGTGATGCTGGCGGAGAGCGAGGTGGTGCGGTCGCCGGTCGCGGTGTCGGGCAGGGGGGTGGTGCCCTGGAGGCCGGCCAGCAGGTCCTGCGGGCTGGTGGTGTCCAGATGGGGCAGGATGATGCGCATGCTCAGGGGGTGTCCGTCCAGCCACTGCATCAGCTTCCCGAAAGCCTTCAGCTCCCGGCGCGGCTGGGCATCGGGGTAGGGGGCTAGGAGGTGGTCGGCGTACTGGCCGGCCTCCTCACTGTCCAGGCCGGGCACCTCCACCCGGCGCGTTTCAGAGCCGAGCCAGGTTTCCGGGGTGCGGCTGGTGACGATGACCGCGCTCTTGCCGCGGGCGGCGATACAGGTGAGGAAGTCGCGCAGCGCGTCGCGGTCCTGATCCGGCAGGGGTGGGGTGGCCTGGGTGGGGTCCGGCATGGTGTGCACGGATTCGAAGTTGTCCCACACCAGCAGCAGCCGGTGCTTATGCAGGACCTCTTCCACCAGGGCCTGGCGTTCGTCCGGGTTGAGGAGGGCGAACTGGGTGCCGAACAGGCGCAGCCCGATGCTGGTGATCACGCCGTCCAGGCCGAAGGAGGCGACGCCGGGTTCGAAGGAGTGCCAGATCACTCCGTCCGCATGGTCCAGCGCCCCGGTGTCGCGCCACCACCGGCCGAACGCCTTGGCCAACTCGGTCTTTCCCGTCCCTGCGGGACCGTGCAGCACCACCACACGCTGCAGCCGGGCGGCCACGTCCAGGGTGTAGAGCAGGGCGTCACGGCCGATGAACTCCCCCACCGCCTCCAGCGTTCCCTCCGAACCCGTCTCGCCGGTTTGGGGACGTTCGCGGATCCGATCCAGCAACTCCGCCAGCGACTGCCCGGCCTCACGCTCGGTACGAAGTCCGGGAAAGCGGACCTCGCTGCGGGAATACAGCACCGGCACCACCCAGTCCGCCAGCGGCATCATCCCCTTCGGCGACGGCCGCAGAGCCTGCTGGGCCAGGCGACGGCGCCCCGCCGCCACCGCTTCAGCCACCCGGTCACCGGCGAACAGCCGCTCGTAAAACGCCGCCATGAACTCGGCGGCCGCCACCGCATACACGCTATACGCCATCGCCACCACGGCTGCGGTGCCCTCCTGCAGCAACCGGGTCGCCACTGCCGCCTCGACCTGCGAGCCCACCACCGCCGACTGGCACGCATTGAGCACCACCACCGGCACCTGCTCCTGCTTAAGAACCCGCGCCACCTCATCCGCGGGCACCAGGTCCAGGCCACCTTCCGACTTCTCGAACGCCAGCATCCCCTGCGGCCCCGGCCCCCGGAACATCACCGGCCTCCCCGCCCCGCCCAACGGACCGCGCGCCTGACCGAAGACCCCGTGCCCGTCGAAGTGCACGACCTGGAACGGCTCACCCGCCTCCCGCGCCTGCCCCAGCACCTGCTGAAGGTGCTCCAGAGTGGGCGGCCGCAGCACCACCAATTCCACCTGCCCGCGCACCGCTGCCAGACGGCGCAGCAACGGGCGGGCGATCATCTGGTACCCCACATCCCGGGTGCCGCGCGGTCGGGAGATCACCATCAGCACCCGCAGCCGCGACCCCCCGACCGAGAAGACCTCACCCAGACTCGCTGTCGGCATGGTGCGCGAGACCGCCATCTGCGCATCCAGGGCGATCGGAGTAGGCCGCTCTGGATCAGCCATCAGTTCCCACGGCCACCCCAGCGGCTCCGCCGCCCCAGACACCACCACAAGCTCCACACGGCCGCCCCGCGCAGCCGCCCGCGTCCGCGCCCGCAGATAGGCATCCCGCGCCGGCCCCGCGCCGAACACCGCCTCGAAAACCCGCTCACCCCACCCCGGCAACTGGGCCGCCACCTGAGAGCCCCGTTCGCCGTACACCCCGAAGGGCGCCCGCAGATACTCCTCCAGATACCAGCGCAACTCCTCCAGTACCGGCCCATCCAACGGCCACGCCAACGCCACCGGATCCCCCACCCGACTGGGATACAACTCACCATCCGGCCACGCCAGAACCGTCACCCGGCCATCACCAGGGACCTCCAGCAGCAGACGCTCCGTCACACCCACCACCCCCATGCCAAGCGCAGCGAGCCACTACGCCCCATCGCACCAGCGACCTTAGCCACCCAGCCACCCAGCCGACGGCAAAACACCGATGTGCTGGTGCTTCACGGATTCTTTGTCCGCGGACGTCGGCCGAATCGGATACGGCAAGATTGGGCAGACTGCCCAAGCCGAGCGCCCCTCCCAAGTGCCAGTAGGTGGCTGCTACGGAATTAGGGCGCTCTTCCACCGTTGGGCACCGGTGATCAGGGAGCATTACGCCCCAGTCGATAGTCGGGCCCCCAGTTACGACAATGAGCGGCCGTGTGCCCTTCGAGTTCATTTCGACCACCACTAAGCGGAGATTAACCTACTCCCAAACTTAGAGAAATTGAACTCGGAAAATACATCAAATACACCCAAGAGTGTAACGCCGGCCCACTTCGGTTATATTATCAAGCCTATTCATCAGCCTAAGTCGGCCATGCTCCGTTCGCACCTGGAGAACTCGTCCGGTGTGTCATGGCCGGTCTGGCGCCCTTGGGTCTGACTTGAGGGCTGCCGGGACCTGCCTAGCTCCAGCGGTGCGTCTTAAGCTGCCTGCTGTGCACAGCCGAGCTGAGATCCAACTCCTGTCTCTCTTGGGCAGGCTCTGCATTGTTCGGAGCTGCTATGGACTGCGTCGCCTGGTCCCTGACGGTCTGGGCGCGTGCGTACTGCGACGCGGGTTACGACGCCGGCGGACGCTTCGAACTCAACTTCTTGCTCCCTCTGGTCATGGGAGCCGATCAGCCACAACTGACCCACGGCGGTCGTGACCTGCGGCCGTCTTATCGATCAACGTCCTGGCCTGCTGCTGAGCTGCTGGCAGTTGTCGGCGTTGGTCATCGTTGAGCGCCCTTCCACGGCCCGAGGACGGCCCGGGAGGGCGCTCGTGCATGAGCACCGCATTAGGAGTTCGGCTCATGGACCGTGCGGGCTGCTCGGACACCTGTTGGCTGGGCGGTTCGGAATCCGGCTGAGGTCGCTGGCATCCGTCGCTGTCTGGCGACATTGATGTCAGCTGGTGATGTCAGACCGCCGGGTGTTCGTCCGGCCGAGGGTCGCGTACGAACGCCGTACACTGCTCGTCACAGGCTCCCATGGCATGGAAGTTCCGGCGGGCCTCCGTGAGACTCAGCCAGCCGTTCGGACCGCCTCGAACCCGGTTGGCATCGTGGTCGTCCTGCCCGTCGTCCTCCCAGAAGCACACCGGACAGATCTCGAAGTTGCCTCGCTCATCAAGCGTCAGGAAGCCGCAGCAGGGGCAGCGGTACGGCCCGTCCTCGGCCTTCGCGCGGGTGTTGACGAACGGAGTGACCATGGGTGGCATCTTGCCTTGCCCGTGTCACCGATCACGACCCAATAGGTATGAGCTATGCGGTCAATGCAGGAGTGGCGAGCGCCGTATTCTGCGAATCCGGTTCAGGGGATGGACCTGACCACGCCCGGCGAGCAGCGGAAGTTTAGCGCGTTGTCGAATGCTGGCACGGACTCGCTGGCTGGGCCGCCCCGGCTTCGGAACCAGAGGTCGCTCTCACCTTCGAGCTGGAAATCGTAGCGGAGCGCGGTGCGCAGGATAATCGACACACCGCGCTGGCGGAGGTCCTTCATGTTCGCCGTGAACCTCAGGGGACCGGGGAGCCATCCATAGTACCGGTGGTCATTCGACATTCCTACCGGATACACGTTTTGGAGATCGGAGAGGGTTGTCTGCAGCGAGTTCCCCGCCAGCCACTCGCCGGAGCTGAGCATTACGGTCGCTTCGACGAACTCCCAGCACTTCGCCCACTTATCGTCCGCGGCAAAGATTGGGTGGTAGTAGCCGGTGGAGCCGGAGACAAAGCCCTGTATTCGCAGGTCGGGGTCGACCACGAAGGCCGTCCGTTTTGTGTACTCCATGCGCTCAGGAGGGAGGGTGAACGTCATCGCGAGGCCCACCGCGCCATTGAGGAGTGCGTCGCCGGAGTAGCCGATGTGTCCAAAGATCCGAAGGGGATCGTTATCGACGTCATAGAGGATGTTCGGGTCACTCGAGAACCCGCTCATCGAAGCCCTCCATAGTTCACCCACGTGTGGGGGCTGGATGGGTTCGATTGGGAGGGGGATGGGCCAGTCACGCAGCTCACTCGCGTCGTCGTCGAGTGGCGTGATTGACCCGGACGGGTCGTGTCGAATGACCGGGTCGTCCTTCGGCTGCAACGCAGTGCCCTTTAGGCTATCGAGCTCAGGCATGATTCGCTCTCTCTGCGCGCGACCACGCTCCTCCAGATCCGGGATCACGGACCTCAGCGCTTCACGGGTCTCCTTCGCGAGCGACCTACGGATCTCTGTGACCGTTTCGTGGCCTTCCGGAATTCTGTCAGCTGAAAAGGAGGCGTCGAGTGATTCGATCGTCTCTTTTTCCCCTGCAGTGAGCTGTGCCCGGTCGGAGTACACGGTTTTGATGGTGCTTCTCGTTGGACTCATCGATGTCCCCTCCGGATCTCATGATTCTGGGCAACGAGTTCCAAGGCGAATGGATTTGGCGGGAGGGTAGGCAGCGACACGCACTATTTATCGCGCCGCCAAGGTGTACTCGCGCGGCGACGACGTCCGTCGAGATCGATAAGCGGGGCGGGGTGCTGCCGAACAGGACCTCGTCGACGGTCGGCGGCCCGCCATAGTCGATTGACAGGGTTCCCTACAAGAGCACGAGGAATGAAACCCGGCCACTCAGCGCCGCCTCTAGTTTCCCAGGCTACGTCTTAGGCCATCCACGCGCATCTTGAGAAAGAGCGTCAAGTCCTGTTTGTTGAACAGTCAGTTGTCGCCCCGTACTGCCGCACCAGAACTCCGTTCCTCTTCTCTACTGAAGTAGGGGACGGAGTCGTCGCTGTCGGCCGAGCAGACGAAACGGCGGCCGCAGGCCGGGCAGTCGAATGATCGAAGCCGTGGAACTCCCATCTGCGCCATGGCGGTGCCGCGCTGCGGGCACGCCGTGCCCTCGGGGGCCAGCAGAGGTCGGCGGAGCGGCTTTGGGCTGGAGCTGCTTTGGCGCGAGTGATCATGGCCCCGTAAGCTTCCGGCGCGTCGGGCAGTCTGTGGACCTGCCCGCTAAAGCACGACGTTGGGGCCATGACCTTCGAGGCTCGCGCCAAAGTGGCTGCGTAAAGCCGCGGAGCCGACCGTCCCAGCCACGACGTACCCCTTCTCTAACGGCAAGCGGCTGATTGCTGTGCGCGCGGCACGGGCGCCGGCCGGGCTGGAGCGGGGCGGAGACAGGAGCGCAGGCCCGGCCGGGGGCCGGGCCGCGCGCGGTGAGCGGAGCGAGCCGCCTTGATGAAGTAGGGAAAGTTCTACCGCGCCACTGATCGGCACTGATCGGCACGGGTTGCCTAGACGACAGCGCTCCGCTCGGCCAAGTCGCGCAGCGATTCAGGGATACGAGGGCCCGAAAGCTGGATCAAGTCGCGGATGACCTCGCGGGCCAGGTGGTGATCCTGGATCTGTTCGGGTGCTAGAGCCTCGGCTTCCAAGAGCGCGGCTGTGGCCTCACCGACGTGTCGCCGCTGCGCGTGTGCACGCGCCACGTCAAGCAGGAAACGTGACTGCCGCTCCGGGGAAAGACCCGATGCGTCCACCTGCTGGGCCACTTCCAGGGCAAGCCCGGCGTCTCCCAGCTCCACGGCTGTGCTTACGGCGTGGATCTCGACGTTCGTCGGCCCGAACTCCGTGTCGAAGTCGTTGCGGTCCTCACCCAATCGCGCCGCGATCGCTCGCGCTCGGTCGATGTGTTCATGGGTCCGTCCTCGGTTGCCTTCCCTCGCGTTGATCACCGCAAGGACAAGGTTCATGGCGCCCAGTAGAGAGAGCTCTTCTGGCGGGCATGCGGGGGCCTCTGCCCTCGTCGCCATAACGGATACGGCGGAACTCGCTGCCTGCTCGGCCTGTTCCATGTGCTGTTGGCGCATGAAGGCGTGCGCCATGCGGAACAGGCTCGCGACAACCTCCAACGGCTGATCGGCGAGTTCGGCCGCTTCCAGGGCTCGATCAGCCGCGACCCATGCCGCATCGGCCTGGTCCTGGCGAGTGAAGCTCGCTGCGGCCACCTGGTACGCCCTGGCCCGCAACGAGTGCAGTTCCGCGCGCTCAGCGGCGGGAGCGTGCCGTACGGCGGTTTCGATGAGCGGGAGCAGCTTGGCAAGGTGATCGCTCAGAGCTGCGTAACTCGACGCATGCGCAAGCGTCCAGGCCTCGTCCACTCGCCGCCGGAAATCGGCAAGCGACGGAGTCGGTTCGGCCGGCGCCTGCTGAAAGAGACTGCCCAGCGCTGGGTGCCCGGTGAGGGCTACGCGTAGGCCGTCAAGGTCGTTGCTCTTCGGCTGCTCCTCCGCTTTGACCTCCTCGGCTGGGGCAGCATCGGGCCGTACATCTCGGACGGACACGTTGAGGGCATCGGCAAGGGCCTGGAGGATCGACAGCCGCTCAACGGGCTGTACGCCTCGTTCAACCTGCGACACCCAGCTCTCGGAACGTCCCATCGCCGCAGCAAGGTCGCTCTGTGACATGCCAGCGGCTCTGCGCAGCTCCCTGACCCGCTGACCGACAGTCCTGGTCTCGGAATCGCTCACTTCTCGGCCCCGGTGGGGTACTTGCCGGTGTACGGCTGAAGGCGATCAACCTCGGTCTTTTCGACGTACTTGTCACGCTCCGTCAGGAAGTGGCGGGTGTGTGGTTGACGCTCATGCTCCTCGAAGGCGGCATGGTCGGCGTACAGCTCGAAGAAGACCCGCTCATTCGGCGCACCCTCGACCTCATGGCAGGCGTACACCAGCGTTCCGGGCTCGTGCGCACGGATCCCTGCGGCGGTCTCCCGGACCAGAGCGTCGAACGCCTCGCCTGCACCCTCGCGCAGCGTGAAGCGGACGAAGAGCCCAAAGTTGCCCATTTCTGCCTCCTTCTTGTTGCATACAGTCTCGCAGACTCGGAGTTCTGCTACTAGTCACAGTTTTTCTGTTGACCCGCAGTTTCTCTGCGAGTACCTTCGGAGGCGTCGAACAACAAGCTGCCCCGGACTGCGTGCCATCCGCCAAGATCACAACGCAGTCCGGGGCTTGTCCCAACAGGGAGACTCCATCATGCGTCAGATCCCCGTCGACACGGCCGCGATGACGGTCATGCTGATCCAGGCCCCGGAGAAGAAGGTCAAGAATCGCGAGACCGGTGAGGCTGCCATCGACAAGCAGTCGGGCAAGGTGCTCTACAACGTCAACGTCGCCGTGATCGTGGACGGCCGTCCGGACGCGGTGACGATCGTGGTCGCCGAGGACGGCATTCAGCCGGACCTCATGCCCGGCATGCCGGTTGAGCTGCCGGGCCTGGTGGCCCGCCCGTGGGAGAACGACTTCGGGCACGGCATCTCCTACCGCGCGATCGCGGTCGCCGCGAAGCAGCTCACCCCGGCCGGCTCGAACGGCAAGGGCTGAACACCATGACCAAGCTGCTGATCGTCGCCGCGTTAGCGGTGCTGGTCGGGCTGGCGTTGCTGCTGCGGTGGCGGCGTCCGGCCTGGTACTGGATGACCTTCGGCGTCCTGTTCGCCACTCTCAAGATCCGTCTCCGGTACGCGTCGGTGATGGACGCCTGTGACCTGACGGTCTCGGCCTCGCGGTTCCGGCTGGCCCTAGCTCGCTGGTTCAACTGGGAGACGCCGCGCCAGCGGGTTCCCCGGCTGCTGTGGATCAAGCCGACCCGGACCGGCTTGCGGCTGCGGATTCGGATGCGGCCCGGTCAGGACGCCTTCGACTACTCGGCCGCGGTCGACCGGCTGCGGCACGCCTTCGGCGTCCATCAGGTCACCTCCCGCGAGATCAAACCGGGCACCGTCGAGATCGCCATGACCGGCTACGACGTGCTCAGGCGGGTGCAGATGCCGGCCCGCGTGGATCGGCGTGAGCTGCGCATCCCGGTGGCGCTGTGCGAGGACGGCTCGGTCCACTACCGCGACTACCGGCAGGTGCCGCACTCGATCACCCTGGGCGCGGTCGGCTCCGGCAAGTCGGTCACACAACGCCGGGTCATCACCGAACTTGCTGCTCAGCGCGTGGCGCTGGTCGGCATCGACTGCAAGAACGGCGTCGAACTCGCCCCGCTCGCACGCCGGTTCTCGGCTCTGGCCGACAACCCCGACGCCGCCGCCGACCTCCTCGAAGCCCTGGTGGCCCGGATGGAGGCGATCTATCGGACGATCCGCCGCGAGCAGCGGGTCAGCGCGGACACCCCGGACGTGGAGATCACCGCCGACATCTGGGGGCTGCCCGAGCACCTGCGGCTGGTGCCCGTGGTGCTTACCATCGACGAGATCGCCGAACTGGCCCTGTTCACCACCGCGGCGGAGAAGAAGCGCCGGGAACGGGCCGTGGTCGCCCTCGTGCGGCTGGCTCAGCTTGGTCGCGCCGCCGGCATCTTCGTCGACATCTACGGGCAGCGCTTCGGCTCCGAGTTGGGCGACGGCATCACCATGCTGCGCGCTCAGCTCACGGGCCGGATGTCGCACCGGGTCAACGACGAGTCGAGTTCGAAGATGGCCTTCGGGGACGTGTCCCCGCACGCGGTGTTCGCCGCGACGCAGATCCGCAACGACCGCCCCGGCATGGCCGTGGTCGGCTACTCCAACGGCGAGTGGATGCGCATCCGCTCCGCCTACACCTCGATGCGCGAGGCGGTCACCGCCTGCAATCGGCACGCCCACCTGACCCCGGATCTGCCGGAGCTGGCCCGCTTCCGCCCGCTGGTGGATCTCGCGCCCGTCGAGGCGCCCGCGGTGGCCGAAGCCGCCTGATCCCACCCCTGTTCCACGGTTGGCGCGACCGCCTCGCGCCAGGTCCCTACCCGAGCCATGCCCGAAGAAGGAAGAGCACCTCTCATGTGCCCCAACTGCGAGGACTTCGCCCGCACCGTCGTCATGCTCGGCCAACTCGCCCTCTACGCCGACGGCTTCGGCGCCGACCTCGACTTCGTCGACACCGTCGGCTCGTGCCTGGCGGCCTCGCTGCCGGAGCCGCCGCCCGGCCTGTTCCCGCCCGGCTACGACCCCAACGAGGGCCCGGAGTACCCCGGCGAGGGGTGGTGACCGTGCCCGCCGCGAAGAAGCCCGCCACCCGCCGCAAGCCGGCTCCGCCGAAGCCTGAGCCCGCGAAGTGCCCGGACTGCGACGGCCACGGCGAGATCACCGAAGCCGTCCGGGTCGGCGCCCGTAAAGGCCGCGCCACCGACGACCACCAGACCGGCCTGTGCCTCACCTGCTGGGGCACCGGCGAAGCCGCCACCGATTGAACCCGCCGGGGCCGGGCGGCCGGACACCGCTCCCCGTCCGCCCCGGGCTCAACCACCCGCGAAGGGAGGTGAAGACCATGCGCCGTGCCTTGTACCACCTCGTGCTCGTTCAAGCCGTGATCTCCGGTGCCTTGTCCTTCTCCCACCTGCACGACCTCGCCCAAGCCGCCGGCCAGACCGGCTGGAAGGCTTGGGCCTATCCCGTCTCCGTCGACCTGCTGATGGTCGCCGCCTGGCGTCGACTGCGGGCCCGTCGTTCCTGGCTGGCCTGGTGCTGGTTCCTGATCGCCCTGGTCGCCTCGCTGGGCGCCAACGTCGCCACGGCCGGCTTCCTGGACATGGACAACCCGCCCGCCCTGCTCCGCCTCGGCGTCGCCGGCTGGCCCGCGCTCGCCTTCCTCGGCGGCACCCTGCTCGCCCACGCCCCCGAACCGCCCCCCGACCAGACGGACGTCCCGCCGGAGCCCGAGGCCTCCGCCCCGGACGTCGAACGCGCACCCGCCCCGACACCTGAGCCGGAGCCTCCTGCGGTTCCTCCCGCCGCCGACACCCCGGCCCTGCCCGCCGCCACCCCGGCGGCCCCCGCCGAGCCCGCCTCCGCCATGCCGGTACCGCCCGCGCTGGTCGCCCACGCCCGCAAGGTCGCCGACGACCACCACGCCCGCACCGGCAGCCGGATCGACACCGACACTCTGCGCGCCCGCCTCGGCGTCCCCGCGCCCATGGCAGCCGCCATTGCCGCCCAACTCACCTAACTAGAAAGGACATTGACCGATGGGACACCGGTTCTTCCTCTTCGAACGCCTCGTGCGCTACGGCCCCGTCGAGATCGGCCGGGCGCTGACCAAGTCCGGCGAGAAGGGTTACGTCGCTTCCTGCACCGCCGATCAGTGCGGCTGGTCGTCCGAATACACCAGCTACGGCGCCGTGTGCGTGGCGGCCAAGGGCCACCGCTGCCGGATCAAGAGCAAGTACGAGGACCGAAGGAGCTAACGCCGTGTCCGTGCCGCTGTGGTTCTTCATCGCCTGCTTGGCCGTGGTCGGCGTCAAGCTCGTCCGTCCGCCGCTGTGGCTCGTGGTCGTCCTGCTGATCGGCGGCTACCTCCTCGCCAACAGCCTGCTCGCCCCGGCCATCGACCCGTTCGCCAAGTAACCCTCCATAGAAGGGAGTTCACCGATGCTCCGCCCGAAGATCCCGACCATGCCCACACCCACGGGCCATGCCGCACCGCCCGCCGTCGTCGAGCCGACCGCCGTCGTCCCGGCCACTCAGGCTCCGCCGCCCGCCCCGATGGCCCCGGCGCCGGCCCGGCCCACCATCCAGCTCACCCCGGGCACCGGGCTTGCCCTCGTCGGCGGCGGCACGCTCGTGGTCCTGGTCGTCGGCGCCGTGCTGGTCTCGATGCTCCTCGCGGTCGCCGTCACCGGCGCATCGGTCGCCGTGTGCGCCGTTGTCCTGCGCTCCCTGGTCGCCTCCGACACGAAGCGACGCTGACCGGCCCCCGGGCGGCCCTGAAACCGCCAAGTCTCCGCCGCCCGGGCGCCGTCCCTGTCCGATCCAGAAGAACCGGAAGGAATCTCCATCATGCCCGGCCTCAACCCGGCCACGATCACGCACGCGCGAATCTGCCCCAACTGCGACGGCTTCGCCACCGCCGCCGTACCCGCCGGCACCCGCCACCGCGACGGCTCCCGCGTCCTCCTCCGCGTCGACTGCGGCGCCTGCCACGGCACCGGCACCGTGCCCCTCCGCCCCCGCCTGAATGCCGCGGATGTGGAGGTGGCGGCGTGAAGAGCCTGACCACCTCGGCCCACCTCGAGCAGGACACCCGCTGCCGCGTCACCCCCTTCGCCGACCGCGCCAACCCCTTCGTCAGCCTCCGCATCGAGGGCGAGTTCATCGAGATCGCCCTGATCGCCTCTCCCGGCACCTCCGAGGCCCTCCGCAACCTGGCAGCCGCAGCGATCGAAGCCGCCGGCGCCCTGGACGCCATGGCCGCCGACACACCGGAGGTGGCCGAATGACCCACCGCGACCCTGTTGAGGTGCGGGCCCTGACCCTGTGGCAGCCCTGGGCCTCCGCCATCGCCTACGGCACCAAGCGGATCGAAAACCGCCGCTGGGCCACCGACTACCGCGGCTGGCTGCTCATCCACGCCGGCGTCACCATCGACCCCGCCGCCAAGTACGCGGTGATGGCCCGCCCCTTCCTCCACCGCCCGCAGCCGGCCGGAGCCGCCCTGGGCTGGGCCCGCCTGGACGACTGCCACGCCGACGACGGCGTGTGCACCCTGTGGTCCGCCCCCGGGCAGTGGCACTGGCACCTGACCGACGTCCGCCGGCTGGCCCGTCCCGTGCCCTGGCCCGGCGCCCGCGGCCTGTGGACGCCCACCCCCGGCCTGCTCGACCTGGTCAGGGAGGCGGCCCATGCCTGACCTCGGACCGCGTGTGCTCGACCTGTTCTCCTGCTCCGGCGGGGCCGGCTGGGGCTACCACCTCGCCGGCTACGCGGTCGACGGCTGCGACATCGCCGACCGCCCCCGCTACCCCTTCGCCTACCACCGTGGCGACGCCCTCGAATACCTCGCCCACCTGATCGCCACCGGGGCCATCGAGCGGTACACCCTCGTGCACGCCTCCCCGCCCTGCCAGGCCGGCTGCGCCCTCACCGTGGGCACCAACCAGTCCCAGGGCTGGGGCGGCACCCACGAAGACCTGGTGGCCCCCACCCGCGCCCTGCTCGATCGGGCCGGCCTGCCCTACGTGATCGAACAGCCCAACGGCAAAGCGAGGATCCGCAAGGACCTCGCCCTGTGCGGCGAGATGTTCCGCCTCGGCGTGCTGCGCCACCGCAACTTCGAACTCGGCCGCTGGGCCACGGCACAGCCGGCCCACCCCCGCCACCGCGGCTACGTCCGCGGGCACCGCCACGGCGTCCGTCGTGACGGCCCCTACGTCGCCGCCTACGGCAAGGGCGGCGGCAAGGCCACCATCCCCGAGATGCAAGCCGCCATGGGCATCACCTGGACCGACGTCCACGAAGAGCTGACCGAGGCGATCCCACCCGCCTACACGAAGTGGATCGGCACCGCCTTCCTGACCGCCCGCCAGGAGGTGTTCGCATGACCGACGCCACCACAATGACCGGCCTCGATCCCCTCACCCTCCGCGACCTGCTGCGGGTGGCCTCCGCCCCCGACTTCGACCGCTGG
Source organism: Streptomyces sp. NPDC059866 (assembly GCF_042731325.1). NCBI lineage: Bacteria > Bacillati > Actinomycetota > Actinomycetes > Kitasatosporales > Streptomycetaceae > Streptomyces > Streptomyces sp. NPDC059866. Next base: position 186,308 of record NZ_JBHWJT010000007.1, read on the forward strand.
CAGCACCAGATCCACCGCACCGGCGGCTGCGCCGACCCCATCCACCTCCGCGGCTGGACGGCCCGCGTCGACACCACCACCGGCGAGACCCTGCACCGCTACACCACCCACGGGGAACCCGGCGGACGGCTGCGCATCGCCTGCGGCAACCGCCGCGCCTCCCGCTGCCCGTCCTGCGCCTGGACGTATGCGGGCGACACCTACCACCTCATCCGCGCCGGCCTCGCCGGGGACGACCGCCGCGACATCCCCGCCGCCGTCCGGGATCACCCCCGCGTCTTCGCCACGCTCACCGCGCCCTCCTTCGGCCCGGTCCACAACCGGCCCGACCGCGGACGCTGCCGCTGCGGCCGTCACCACTCCGAGGACGATCCCGCCCTGGGTACCGCCCTCGACCCGGACGCGTACGACTACGCGGGCGCCGTGTTGTTCAACAACCACGCCGGCGACCTGTGGCAGCGCTTCACCAACCGGCTGCGCCGCGAGATCGCCGCTCGTGCCGGCCTCACCCAGCGCGAACTCTCCGAGGCCTGCCGGGTCTCCTACGGCAAGGTCGCCGAATTCCAGAAACGCGGCGCGATCCACTTCCACGCCGTGATCCGTCTCGACGGACCCGACGGACCTGACTCGGCACCACCCACGTGGGCGAGCGTCGACCTGCTCACCGACGCCATCCGCGCCGCCGTCCGGCACACCTACACCGGCGTCCACGTTCCGCCGGCCGGCGACCAACCCGCCCGTTCGCTCCGCTGGGGCCGTGAGCTCGACATCCGTCCCGTGAAAGCTTTCGGCGACGGCTCCGACCTCACTGAGCAAAAGGTGGCCTCCTACGTCGCCAAGTACGCCACCAAGGCCGCCGAGAACACCGGCACCCTCGACCGCCGCATTGGCGAACTCGCCGAACTCGACCGCCACCAGGTCCCCGACCACACCCGCCGCCTCATCGAAGCCTGCAAGCAGCTCGACCCGCTCTACCCCGACCGCCGGCTGTGGGCCTGGGCTCACATGCTCGGCTTCCGCGGCCACTTCTCCACCAAGTCCCGCCGCTACTCCACCACCCTCGGCGCCCTCCGCCAGGCACGCGCCGACTACCGCGCCGCCCAGGAACGCGCCGCCCTCGGCCTGGAGGACGTCGAGCCGGACACCGTCCTGGTCCTCGCCGACTGGCAGTACGCCGGACACGGCCACACCCCCGGCGAATCCGCCCTCGCCGCCACCATCGCCCGCGACCTCCAGCTCAACCGCGAAACCGCCCGCGAAGCCCTACGTGACCGATTCGACCAGGAAGGAGCCGCAGCATGACCACCGCCACCGCAGAGCTGCTGACCGTGCCCGAGGTCATGGCGCGGCTCAAGCTCGGACGCTCCAAGGTCTACGACCTGATCCGCTCGCACCGCCTGATCTCGATCAAGATTGACGGCGCCCGCCGCATCCCCGCCGACGCCGTACGCGACTTCATCCTCGGCCAGATCGAGGAGGCTGCCTGATGGCCGGCAAGCGCAAGCGCAACCCCAACGGAGCAGGCACCATCACCAAGCGCAAGGACGGCCGCTATCAGTGCGCCGTCTACGTCCTCCAACCGGACGGTACCCGGGCCCGCAAGTTCGCCTACGGCAAGACCTGGGCCGAGTGCGACACCAAGCGCCGCGAGCTGCTCGCCAAGGTCGACCAGGGCGTGCCCGTTCCCACCCGGTCGGCCAAGCTCGCCGAGTGGCTTCCGTACTGGCTGGAGAACGTGATCAAGCCTCGGCGGAAGCGGTCCACGTACGCCAAGTACGAGTTTCATGTCCGGCTCTACCTGGTGCCCATGCTCGGTACGAAGAAGCTGGAGTCATTGAGCGTCGCTGATGTCCGACGCTTCCTCGCCCGACTGGAGCAGCAGACCACTGCGGCTACGGCGAAGGAGACCCACAAGGTCTTGCGTACAGCCCTGTCGGCAGCGTGCCGCGAGGAGCTGATCGCCAGGAACGTCGTCACCCTCGTCGACGCGCCTCGGGTCGAGTCCCGCAGTCTCGATCCCTGGAGCCTGGACGAGACGCTCGCCTTCCTCACCGCCGCTCGGACTGATCCGCTCTACCCCGCTTTCGTGCTCTCCATCGCGCTCGGTCTCCGTCGTGGGGAGGTCATTGGACTCCGATGGCAGGACGTCGACCTCGACAAGCGCGAGATCAGGATCCGGAAGCAGCGGCAACGGGTCGGAGGGGAGGCGTACGAGGACGATCCCAAGGGGCGACGCCGTAGGCAGGTGCTGCCGCTGCCGGCCATCTGTGTGGCACCTCTGAGGTACCAGCGCATGCGGCAGACCGCGATGCGTGAGCGTGCTGGTGATCGCTGGGAGGAGAGCGGCCACGTGTTCACCACGCGGACGGGGCGGCCGATCGAGCCGCGCAACGTCTATCGCTCGTTCACTCGGGTCGCCAAGGGCGCGGGCCTACGGGTCATCCGGCTGCATGACGCCCGGCACGGCTGCGCGACGCTGCTCACCGCGGCCGGCGTGGCACCCCGCGTCGTGATGGAAATCCTTGGGCACAGCCAGATCGCCGTCACGATGAACGTCTACGCCCACGTGGTGCAGGACACCCAGCGCGAGGCTGTCAGCCACATGGACCGGCTGCTCACGAGGCGCCTACAGCGCGAGTAGGTCCGCCGCTGATGTCAGATCCGGATGTCAAAGACCCCCAGCCATGATCGGCTGGGGGTCTTTGGCCTGGTGGGCGCGGACGGTTTCGAACCGCCGACATCCGCCTTGTAAGGGCGGCGCTCTACCGCTGAGCTACGCGCCCAGGACGATTCGACAGCCTACCTTGCCCGGGGCACTGTCCTGCAAACCGTATCGCGGGGCAGGCGGCCCCCGTCTGGGCGTCCCGGGCAGGGGGATAACCCCACCCCGGATTCGGGAGTGGTCCGGATCCCCCCGTGCAGGCCCGGTGCCTACGGTCGAGGAGTCGCCTTCCCGGCGCCCACAGGCCGGGACCGGGGCACCTCGCAGTCCGTCTCAGGGGGAGATCCTCATGGCCCGTGTCGTTTCCGTTTCCGCTCGTGCGGCCGCTGTCGCCGGTGCCGTTGTGGTCGTCGTTGCGGGGGTCACCGGCTGCGGGGCGTCCGCCGGGGAGGACAAGGATCCCGAGCAGCGGTCCTTCTCGCTGCAGGGGTCCACCCTCACCGTCGACTCCGACGACTCCGCCCTGGAGATCGTCGCCGCGGACGACAACCCGGCGGGCCGTATCGAGGTCACCCGGTGGTTCGAGGGCTCGGTCGTTGCGGGCAGCGATCCCAAGGTGACCTGGTCCATGGAGGACGACCGGCTGGTGCTGCGGCTCGAGTGCTCCGGGTTCATCGCCGACTGCTCGGCCAGGCACCGCATCGAGGTGCCGCGCGGCGTCGACGTCAAGGTCGAGAACGGGGACGGCAGCGTACGGGCCCGGGGCTTCGAGGACGCCCTGAACATCCGTACGGGCGACGGCTCGGTCCGGGTCGAGAAGACGACCGCGGCGCTGAAGGTGCGCAGTGGCGACGGCTCCGTCCACGTCAGCGACGCCAGCGGACCGGTGGAGCTGCGCACCGCCGACGGCTCCGTCCGCGCCGACGTCAGCTCCCGCGAGGTCCGCACCCACACCGGCGACGGCTCGGTCCGGCTCGAACTGGGCATCGTACCGGACCTGGTGGAGTCCAGCAGCGGCGACGGCTCCGTCACCGTCTCGCTGCCCCGGGCCACGTACCGCGTGAGCACCGAGACCGGCGACGGCGCGGTCGATGTGTCCGTGCCCCGCGACGACTCCAGCGGTCATGTGGTGTCCGCCCGCACCGGCGACGGCAAAATCACGGTCCGGACTGCGAACTAACAGGCCCGTGTGTTCGTCCTTAACCGGTGGGAGAATGACACCGGGCAGGGCGGATGACAACACGGGAGAGGGATGTGACGGCGACACCACCTCAGCCGGAATCGCCGTCGATGCCGCGCGCGCACCGCCCTGTGCAGGTGTCCGCCGCGGTCCGTGACGCCCTCACCCTCATGAGCCTGCCCCTGGTCGCCGCCCTCGCGCTGCCGGCCGCGTTCGCCGGTGGCGGCACCCGGCGGTGGTTCGGCGGGCGTGCCGAGAGTCAGCGTGCCGAGGCACAGGCCGCCAAGGACGCCGCCGCGGCCGCCTTCTACGAGCTCGACACCGCCCAGCGTGATCTGCGGATCTCCATCGAGACGATCGCAGCCGTCGACGACTCCCCCGCCGCCCGCCGCGCCGCCGCCGACTTCGAGGCCCTCGGCCACCGCATCGACGAGGCCAGCCACCGCTACATCGAAGCCGTCGACGCCCACGACCTCGACCGCGACGACCTGGAGGCCTCGGCCGCCGGCCGTGCCCGCACCGAACTGACCCGGGCCAAGGACGAGCTCGGCCGGGTCAAGCAGGACCTGGACCGGTTCGCGGACGGGCTCGGTCCGCTGCTCGGCAAGGCCGAGACCCAGCTCGCCCGGCTGGCGCCCGCCGTCGAACGCGCCCGGCAGTCACTGCTCGCCGCCTCCAACGCCCTTGACACGGTACGAGGATCAGGGCTGCGGGCGGACGATCTCGCCGCCCGCCTCGCCGCCCTCGCCCCGGAGCTGACCAAGCTGAACCAGGGCGCCGGACAGCACGGCGTACCCCAGACGCTCGAGCGGGCCGAGCGCGTCGCCCGGGAGGCCGAGGCGATCCGCGCGGAGGCCGAACGGCTGCCGGAGCGGGCCGCCGAGATCGACCACCGGCTGGTCTCCCTGCGCACCCGCGCACAGGCCCTCACCACCCGGGCCGGTCAGGTGGAGCCGGTGCTGAGCGAACTGCGGCGGCGGTTCACCCTCGCCTGCTGGCAGGACCTCCAGCACGTGCCCGGGCAGGCCGCCGAGACCGTACGGCAGGCCGAGCTGAAGCTGACCGAGGCGCAGGCCGCGCGCGACGCCCAGCGCTGGCCGGACGCGACGGCCCTGCTGTCGACGGCACGGGCACTGCTGAACTCCACCGACGAGGCCGTCTCGGCCGCCGGTGACCGGCTGCAGCGGCTGAACGCCGTGCAGAAGGACCCCCAGCAGGAGATCGACCGGACCCGGTTCGCGATCCGGGACGCACAGCGGTTGGCCATGGCCGGACGCCACACCCCGGACCCGCGTCACGCCCGCCCGCTGGACGACTCCGTCGGCCGGCTGGAACGGGCGATCGCCACGCTGGACGGCCGCCACCCGGACTACTGGCACTTCCTGACCGAGACGGAGGCGGTGCGGCAGACGGTGGCCAGGGTGGTCGCGCAGATCCGGGAGGAACGCGGGGGCACCACCGGTCACTGAGCCGCGGGCTGGTCGCTGACCTGCTGTGGCGCCCGGATGCGGTCCGGACGTGTTGCCCGGCGGGGCAGAGCGGGCAGATATTGAAGGGAAAGGGAAGTATGGCCTCCGCTCACGCCCAAGGGAGGCGGACATGGCCACACACGCAGAGCACGGGGGAACACGGCAGCGGATCCGGTTCGACGATCATCTTCCCGTCGACCACCGCCTGAACCAGGTCTACCGCGTCGGCGCGGGCCTGATGGGTCTGGTGCTGATCGCCTTCGGCATCCTCGGCCTGATCGGCAAGGTCGGCTTCTTCGACACCCGCGGCGACCAGGTCGCGGGCCTGAACACCAACGGTGCGCTCAGCGTCCTGTCGATCTGCGTCGGGCTGCTGCTCTTCGTCGGCATGGTGATCGGCGGGAACTTCGCCTCGACGCTCAACATGATCGTCGGCGTCGCCTTCATCCTCAGCGGCTTTCTGAACCTGGGGCTGCTGGACACGGACTACAACTTCCTCGCCTTCCGCATCCAGAACGTGCTGTTCAGCTTCGTGTTCGGTGTGGTGCTGATGTTCTTCGGGATGTACGGGAGGGTCGGCTCGGCACTGCCGCACGACAACCCGTACTGGCGGGCCCGCCATCCCGACCTGGTCGAGCAGGAGCCACGGGAACGGTCGCGGGCGGCGGCCGTGGCGCGCGACGAATCCCGGCGGCCGCCGGAGAGCGCCCGTTAACCTGTGCGTATGCCTCGCTACGAGTACCGCTGCCGGACCTGCGGCGACACCTTCGAACTGAGCCGCCCCATGGCCGAGTCCTCCGCCCCGGCCACCTGCCCGACGGGCCACGACGACACGGTGAAGCTGCTGTCGACCGTGGCGGTGGGCGGCTCGGCCGCCGCCCCTGCGCCGGCTCCGCGAGCCGGCGGCGGGGGCGGGTGCTGTGGCGGAGGCTGCTGCGGCTGACGGCGTGGCCGGGGCGCGACCGCCAACCCCTACGGCCGTGCCCGGACGCGGCCGCTACCCCGCCTACTGCCGTGCCCGGACGCGGCCGTCACCGCCTACGGCCGCTCCCGGGACGCCCGCAGGAACTCGCGCAGGATGCGCTCCCCGGCCAGTACCCCGCGCTCGGGCAGAGAGGTGATGTCGGGCGCGCTCCACCCGCTGTCGGCCAGCTCGCCGTGCCCCGGACGCCAGCCCTTGTCCACCGCGAGCAGCAGGTCGGCGTCGAGAAGGGAGTCGCCCGCGGCGAGCGTGAGGTCGGCGCCGGTGCGGAGGGCTATCTCCCGCATGGCCGCGCTCTTGGTGAGCGGCTTCGGCACGGCGTAGATCTTGCGGCCCTGCAGGGAGACCGTCCAGCCGCGGTTCTCCGCCCACACCGCGAGTTCCTTCACCCAGTCCTCGGGGAGCAGCTCGCGCTCGACGACGAGGTAGGCGAAGAGGTCGTCGGCGACCCGGTGCTTGCGCACCCAGACCGGGTCCGCGGCCCTCAGCAGATGTTCCTGCACCTCGGCCAGCGACGCGCACTCGTCGGCCAGGCGGGCCGTCACGCGCGCGTACCAGTCGGGGTCCGACACCCCGTCCACCAGGAGGTGCCCGCCGTTCGCGCAGATCGCGTACTTCGGCGTGGGGCCGGGGAGGTTGATGCGGTGGTACTGCTTGCGGGTGCGGGTCGTGGTCGGCACGAAGACCGCGGAGTCGGCGAGGTCCGCGAGCAGTGCCGCCGACGTCTCGGTCATGTACGAGAGCGGCTTGCTCTCATGCACCTCGACGCACAGCAGCCGTGGCGCCCGCGCGTCCGGCATCGTCAGCGACAGGGCCGCTGCGGAGTAGATGAGCGTACGGTCGAGGTCGCTCGCCACCAGCACCGGCATCAGACAGCCACCGCCTTTCCGTCGGCGCCCGTCGCGCCGCGCGTGTACTTGGGATGGATCAGCCCCACGCAGGTGTAGGGGAGCTCGGCGACCTCCTCGACCGGTACCCCGCGCTGCTCGGCGAGCAGCCGGACGTGGTCCAGGTCGGGGCCGGCGCCGGCGCGGGCCAGGATCTTCCACGGCACGCGGCGCAGCAGGACCCGCGTGGTCTCGCCGACGCCGGGCTTGACGAGGTTGACGTCGTGGATGCCGTACTCCTCGCTGATGCGCTCGACGGCCGCCCAGCCTTCCCAGGTCGGGGTGCGGTCGGCGGCCAGCAGTTCCTTGACGGCGGCGTCGACCGCGTCCGCGGCCTCGTCGAAGCAGGCGGAGACGGCGTCGAGGAAGGCCGTGGAGACGTCGGCGCCGGCGAGTTCGCGGTAGAACTTGGCGCCGTGGAAGTCGTTCGGGCCGACCAGGTCGGCTCGCAGCACGGTGCGCGATATCAGGCCGGACACCGTGGAGTTGAGGCAGGCGGACGGGATGAGGTAGTCCTCGCGGGTGCCGTAGGTCCGGACACAGGAGCCGGGGTCGGCGAGCACGGCGATCTCCGGGTCGAAGCCGGTGACGCCTTCCGCTTCCTCGAACTCGCGCAGTGCCGCGGCCAGCTCGCGGGTGATGGCGCCCTTGCCCGTCCAGCCGTCGACGAAGACGACGTCGCGCGGGTCGTGCCGGGCGGCCAGCCAGCGCAGCGCGTTGGCGTCGATGCCGCGGCCACGCACGATGGACACGGCGTAGTGGGCCAGGTCGAGACCGTGCCGGTGCTGCGCCCAGCGGCGCATCAGGATGCCGACGGGTGTGCCCGCGCGGGCCAGCGAGACCAGGACCGGGCGCGGCGACCTTTCGGCGAGGACGGTCTCGGTGACCACTCCGACGGCGTGGGCGATGCGCGCCGCGGAGGTCTCCAGGGCGGCGTGGAAGAGCTGCTGGTACTGCTCGCTGGGCTGGTACTCCACCGGCAGGGACTCCGCGTAGTGCGCGCCGCCCCTCTGGATGGCCTCCTCGCGCTCCTCGGTGGGTGCTTCCAGCGTGACGTCCGACAGGTCCTGCAGCAGCCAGCCGACCTCTTCGGGCGAGTACGAGGAGAAGGCGGGGCCGCGAAGGGGCTCGGGCAGCATGGCGGGCCTTTCGGAGGCATGCGCGGCCTCGGGAACGTACGACGGTACGACCGCGAGCAGAACGTGCGGGGTGTGGGCGGCAAGCTGGGTGAGGAGCCCGTCGGGTGCGTGCAGTGCGGGGGTGTCGGCGGTCGAGTCGACGACGGCGACGACGGCGTCGAAACCGCCGCCCGCGACGTTGTAGGCGTAGCGCTCGCCGGGGCCGTCGGCCGGGTTGTCGTGCGCCGGGAAGACCAGGCGGGTGCGTATGGCGTAGCCGGGGTCGTCGACGGCGAGGACGGGCGAGCGGGTCGTGGTGGAGAACCGTATGTCGGCGGACGGGACGAGGTGTTCCAGCTCGCGGGCGAGGCGCAGCGGCGCGTACATCAGCTCCTCGCAGCCGAGGACCAGCACGCGCCGGGCGCCCGGCGGCAGGGCCTCCGCGAGGCGGGCGCCCATGGCGGGCAGAGCGGCCTCCAGGCGCCTGCGGTGGGCGGCGGTGAAGCCGTGCCGGCCACCGTCGGGCACCCCGGCGGGCCAGCGCAGCTCGACCCGGGTGACGGCGCCCGCGGAGCCACGGGCACCCACCGGCCCCGTCTGTTCGTGTGCGGCGACCAGGGCCTGGCCCTTCTCCAGTACGCCGTCCGGCAGGCGTACGGCCCCCTGGGCCGTTGCGACGAGGTCCACGCGGGCGCCTATGTCGTCCGCGAACTCCGCGAGGCGGTCCTGGTCGGTGGGCGAGCGCATGTCGACCAGGGCGACGACGACGTACCGGCCGCGGGGGTAGCGCTCGTGCAGGGCGCGCAGGGTGTTGAGGACGGTGTTGCCGGTGGAGAACTCGTCGTCGACCAGGACCAGTGGCCCGTCTCCGGCGAGCAGTTCCGGGTCCTCGGGGAGCAGCAGATGGGAGGTGGCGTGCGAGTGGGACTCCTCGAAGCCGCCGGCCTGCGCGACGCCGGGCACGGGGCGCCGGGTGGAGTGCAGGTACGGGGCGAAACCGAGGCCGTCGGCGACCGCGTGGCCGAGCCCGGTGGCCGTCTCCGCGTACCCGACGACGACCGCGGCGCTCGCCCCGGCGTCCCCCAGCAGCTCCCGGACCCTCCGCCCGAGGGCGAACCCGGAGCCGTAGACGACCGACGGGGACTGCGGTACGTGCTTGCCGAGCACGTTCGACACGAGCAGGTGCGCCCGCTTGGGGTTGCGTCGCAGGGCGAGCCCCAGCAGGTCGGCCAGCGTGTCGTCGCCGACGAGTTCGACTCCGAGCCGCTCGGCGACCCAGGTCCCGGACCAGGTCCCGTTCCCGTCGGCTCGGTTGTCCCCGTTGTTCACTGCCTTGTCCATGCGTTCCTTGTGTTCACCGGTGTTCGGCACCTTGTGTTCGGCGGCTTCAGTGGTTTCGGCGGTTCTTGGTGGTTTCAGCTATTCCCGGCGGTTTTTTCAGCTATTTCGGGGTTTTCAGGCGTTCCGGTGGTGCCCGGCGGCATCAGCCGGGGATTCCCGCAGCCAGCAGCTCCACGAAGCCGATGTCCTCGTTGGCCACGCCGAACACCTCGGCGCGCAGCAGCGTCCGCTCGGCCCAGGCGCGGTGCGGCTTCACCTCGTTCATCTTGTTCGTGTACGCCGACCTCAGCACGCCACCGCCCAGCCGCTCCGGCCGCAGGATGTCCTGGGCGTCGCTGAACTCCTCGTGACTGACCACCGACAGAGCGTGTACCGGCAGCACGTGCGAGGGATGGATGCAGGTCTTGCCGAGCAGACCGTTGGCCTGATCCAGCGTAATCTCCCGCAGCAGCCCGTCCATGGCGTGCTCGATCAGCGCCTCGCGCAGTTCCTCGGCCTGTCCCTCCAGGAAGGGGCTGCGCCGCAGCTGGGGCTTGAACATACGTTCCTGCACCCGGAAGTACTCCCACACCGGCCCGGTCACCGTGAATCCGGTGCCGTCGGCCCGCCCCAGCATGTTCACCACGTCGGCGATCACGGAGGCGACGATCTGGACGTCGTAGGCGGTCATGTCGGAGGGCCTGCGCAGCCCGTACGAGGAGCAGAAGTCCGTCACACCGAGGCGCAGCGCGAGTACACGGTCGCGGTACTTGTCGACGGCCCGGAAGATGCCCTCCAGGGTCTCGACCCGCGACTCGCGGTACAGCAGCTCGGGCGACTCCAGCACCGGCATGGCGTAAAGCCGCTGCCCGCTCGCCGCCTCTGCGGTGGCCACGGCCTCCAGGAAGGGGATGCCGCGTTCCTCCGTGAACTTCGGCAGTACGAATCCGGACAGCAGCCGGACGGCGGGGCCGAGGCGGCGGACCAGGTCGGGGATCTGCCCGGGGGTGCGGACGCGGATGAACAGCAGGGGCAGATCGGTGTCGTCGGCGCGGCGGGCGAGCTCGGTGAACTGGCGGACGAGGTTCTCCTCGCCCGCGCCGACGTCCGCGTCGTCGATCGAGTCCTCCAGGCACAGCACCATCGAGACCACGCCGCGTCCGGTCTGCTTGACGATGTCGTCGGCGAGCCGAGGGCGGGTCGCCGGACTGTACAGCGTGGCGCCCAGAGCCGCGGAGAGCAGCCGGGCCGGGGAGCCGGCGGTGAAGTCGCACGGCTCCTGATGGAAGAGGCGCTGCCGCACCTCAGGGGCGATGTGCCCGAAATGACGCATAAAGCTCCCCCGTGGTGACTGAGCGGCCGATGTGCCGAGTAAAGGTGGCCGGTAATAGTACGTAGAAGGCCATGTCAGGGGTTCCCGCTGGGCATGAATTTCAGGTAACGCAGGGCAAGCAGGGCCATGTCGGCGGCACTGCGGGGCGGCCCCGGAACCCCGACCCCGCGTTGTCGTGACCAGGACGGAGAGGGCAGGATGACCGCATGACGCACGCGATGCTGAAGGGGTCGAACGTCCCGCTCGAAGCCACGACGGTGCGCGCCGTGCTGCGCTGGATGCCCGGGCAGGGGGTCCCGGATGTCGACGCCTCGGCGCTGCTCCTCGGCCCCGACGGTCGTGTGCGCTCCGACGAGGACTTCGTCTTCTACAACCAGCCCCGGCACCCCTCCGGGAAGGTCTGGCGGCTCGGCAAGAAACGGGTCACCGAAGCCCTGACCGACACGATCCAGACAGACCTGTCCGGTGTCGAGTCCGACGTCAGCCGGATTCTGCTGGTCGCTTCGGCGGACGGCGTCGCGTTCGACTGCGTACAGTCACTGCGCATTCTGCTGTACGACGCGGCTGCGCCCGACGGTGAGCCGCTGGCCTACTTCGACGTCAAGCCGGAGACCGGTGAGGAGACCGCACTGATCTGCGGTGAGCTGTACCGGCGGGGCGAGGGGTGGAAGTTCCGGGCACTCGGCGAGGGGTATTCCAACGGCCTCAAGGGGCTGGCGACGGACTTCGGGATCTCGGTGGACGAGTCGGAAGCCGCTCAGGAGCCTGCCCCGGCCGCCGACACCACGTCCGCTGCGGCGCCCCGGTCGGCACCCGAGGTGTCGCGTCCCCTGCCCCCGGAGCAGCCGACGACGGCCGCACCCGCGCAGACCGCACAGCCTGCGTACGGGTATCCGCCGCAGCAGCCCGCGGCAGCGGCGAGTCAGCCGGCGTACGGATATCCGCAGCCGACCAGCCAGCCTGCGTACGGGTATCCGCAGCCCGCTCCGGCGACCGCGCAGTCCGGATACGGATATCCGCCACCGGTGCCGGCCGCCGCACCGGACCCCGACTTCCGGCTGCCGCCGCAGGGGCCGCAGTTCATCGGGCGCTGAGCGCTCCGCCGGAACTCCGGCACGCGCTCAGCGCTGCGACTTCGTCTTGTGCCCCCGCCCCCACTGCAGCCCCCATCCGTACAGCCGGTCCAGCTCCGCCTGGAAGCCGTACACGAACTTCACCTCGCGTCGGACCCACACCTCGTTCTTGACGTTCTCGATCATCACCACGGCGCAGGAGCGGGCCTGGGGGTGGCGTTCGTCGAGGCCGATCTCGATGCGGGGGCCGTTGCTGGGGTAGAGGGTCACGATGGCGTGGGTGCGGTCGAACGCGGGGGTCTGGTCGTAGATGTAGACGAAGACCAGGAGGCGTTTGATCGCCTCGCGGTGGTCCAGGTTGACGTAGATCGTCTCGCCCGACGCCGAGCCGAAGCGGTCGTCGCCGCTGAGCTTGACGTAGGGCGGTGCGTTGACGTCACCGAAGTAGCCGCCGAGGGGCTGGACCACGCCCCTGGTGCCGTCCTGGAGCTCGTACAGACACCCCAGGTCGAGGTCGACGTTGACCATGCTCTGGCTGTGGCCCACGACCTCCGGCGGCTTGAGCGCCTTGAACGGGTGCCGCAGCAGACTCTCCCGCTGCGGCCCGCCTATGTCGGAGCTGCGCATCCGCCACGCCAGGTTGATCCGCAGATGCCCGTTCGCCGCCCCCTGCTTGGTGAGGGACACCTGGCTGTGCCGTTTGGTCAGTTCGATCGCGTTGGTGGCCGCGTTGCCCGAGTCGAACTCGGCCGCGCGTCCGCGCCAGAGCCCGTCCAACAAGCCCATTTCCGCCCCCATATTCGCTTGCCCCACACCTGCGCCTGACAGACCGGCGGGGCGGCCGCCGAGGACATCCAGCCGTCCTCAATGACCGCCCCGCACAGAGCGTTCCTCACCCGGAGGGGTGTCACACCCCGGACGAGACCTCAGTCTTCTCGTCCGAGCCCGCTTCTCCCTCGGCCGCTGCCAGCGCGCGGTTGCGGCGCACGGAGGACCAGAAGGAGGCGGCGATCAGCACGACACCGACCAGGCCGGTGATGATCTCGGAGATCTCGTACTGGATGGTGACCAGCAGGATGACCGCGAGCGCACCGATGGCGTAGTGGGCGCCGTGCTCCAGGTAGACGTACTCGTCGAGGGTGCCCTGGCGGACCAGGTAGACGGTCAGCGACCGGACGTACATGGCACCGATACCGAGGCCGAGGGCCATCAGCACGATGTCGTTGGTGATGGCGAACGCGCCGATCACACCGTCGAAGGAGAAGGACGCGTCCAGGACCTCGAGGTAGAGGAACATGAAGAACGCGGCCTTGCCGGCCAGCAGGACGGCGGACTTGGGCTTGCCGGTGCGCTTGGCCTCTTCCTCCATCTCGTGCTCGCGCTCCTCCTCTTCCTCGAGCTTGTCCTCGAAGAAGCCGGAGAGACCGCCGACGATCATGTACGTGATGAGGCCGGCGACGCCGGAGAGCAGGACGGTCTCCGCCTTGTCCGCGGGCCCGGCGTGCAGATGGGCGTGGGTCGCGAAGGTCATCGAGGTGATCAGCAGGACGATCAGCGCGATGCAGACCGACAGCATGTCGACCTTGCCGAGCTTGGCCAGCGGCCGCTCCAGCCAGCCCAGCCACTTGATCTCCCGGTCCTCGAAGATGAAGTCCAGGAAGATCATCAGCAGGAACATGCCACCGAAGGCCGCGATCGCCGGGTGGGCGTCGGTGACGAGCTCCTGGTAACGATCCTTGTCGGTCAGCGCGAGGTCGACGGCCTCGATCGGACCGAGCTGTGCACTGATGGCGACGATGACGACGGGGAAGATCAGCCGCATACCGAAGACGGCGATCAGGATGCCGATGGTGAGGAAGATGCGCTGCCAGAAGGCGTTCATCTTCTTCAGGATTCCGGCGTTGACCACTGCGTTGTCGAAGGACAGCGAGATCTCGAGGATGGAGAGGATCGCCACGATGCCGAAGGCGGTCCACCCCCCGTAGAAGACCGCTGCGACTAGACCGAGCGCGGTGACCGCGAACGACCAGCCGAAGGTTTTCAGAACCACTGGCTACCCAATCCCTTGTGTACGGGTATACGGGTCTCCCCCGCGCCGTACCCGGCTTTACGAAACGTTGACCCCAAAGTCTAGAGCGATGCCCCGCAGCCCCGACGCGTACCCCTGTCCTACCGCACGGAACTTCCATTCTCCCTGGTAGCGGTAGACCTCGCCAAAGATCATGGCGGTCTCCGTGGAGGCGTCCTCACTGAGGTCGTAGCGGGCGAGCTCCTGGCCGTCGGCCTGGTTGACCACCCGGATGAAGGCGTTGCTGACCTGGCCGAAGGTCTGGCCGCGCTCGTCGGCCATGTGGATCGAGACCGGGAAGACGATCTTGTCGCACTGGGCGGGCACCTTGGAGAGGTCGATGAGGACCGACTCGTCGTCGCCGTCGCCCTCACCGGTGAGGTTGTCGCCGGTGTGCTCCACCGAGCCGTCCGGGCTCTTGAGCTGGTTGTAGAAGATGAACCACTCGTCGCCCAGCACCCGTCCGCTGCTGCACACCAGGGCGCTGGCGTCGAGGTCGAACGGGGCTCCGGTGGTGGAACGCGCGTCCCAGCCGAGCCCGACCATCACCTGTGTGAGGTTCGGCGCGGCCTTGGACAGGGAGACGTTGCCCCCCTTGGCGAGCGTGACGCCCATGATGCTGGTCCTCCCCTGGGTGCTGCTGCCTGATGTGGTTGTCCTGCGCGTCCGGCGCCGCACGCAAACGCGCGGCGCCGGACAGGACCTTGCGGCGGGGGCGTGGCTCAGACGTTCACGCCGAAGTCCTGCGCGATGCCGCGCAGGCCGGAGGCGTAACCCTGGCCGATGGCGCGAAACTTCCACTCCGCGCCGTGGCGGTACAGCTCGCCGAAGACCATGGCGGTCTCGGTCGAGGCGTCCTCACTGAGGTCGTACCGCGCGATCTCCGCACCGCCGGCCTGGTTCACGACGCGGATGAACGCGTTGCGGACCTGGCCGAAGGACTGCTGGCGGTTCTCGGCGTCGTAGATCGAGACCGGGAAGGTGATCTTCTCGATCTCGGCCGGGACGGCGGCGAGGTTGACCTTGATCTGCTCGTCGTCGCCCTCGCCCTCACCGGTGAGGTTGTCGCCGGTGTGCTCCACCGAGCCGTCCGGGCTCTTCAGGTTGTTGAAGAAGATGAAGTGCTGGTCACTGCTGACCTTGCCCGAGTTGTTCAGCAGCAGCGCGCTCGCGTCGAGGTCGAAGTCCGTGCCGGTCGTGGTGCGCACGTCCCACCCCAGACCGACGATGACCGCGGTCAGGCCCGGGGCCTCCTTGGTCAGCGATACGTTGCCGCCCTTGCTGAGGCTGACTCCCACGAGTCCCTCCATTGGTGTCCGGGGGCGGGAAGCCCCGTCGTGCGTTGCTATCGGATCAAACGAGTCGATCCTAGTGACGGGTTCCCGGCCCTCGTAGGGCCTTGAACCGAAGAATCACAGGGTGTCGAGCGCCTTGACGTACTCGTTCAGATCACGGGCGTCCGGGAGCCCGTTGCGGACGGTCCAGCGGACGACGCCGTCCTTGTCGATGACGAAGGTGCCGCGCACCGCGCAGCCCTTGTCCTCGTCGAACACGCCGTACGCGCGCGAGGTGGCGCCGTGCGGCCAGAAGTCCGACAGCAGGGGGTACTCCAGGCCCTCCTGCTCGGCGAAGACGCGCAGGGTGTGGATGGAGTCGTTGGAGACGGCGAGCACCTGGGTGTCGCGGTCCTCGAACTTCGGGAGGTTGTCCCGGACCTCGCACAGCTCGCCGGTGCACACGCCGGTGAAGGCGAAGGGGTAGAAGAGCAGGACCACGTTCTTCTCACCGCGGAAGTCCGAGAGCCTCACGTCCCGGCCGTGGTTGTCCTTCAGCTCGAAGTCGGGCGCCTTGTCGCCGACCTGGATGGCCATCGTGCATCCCTTCGGTGGGGCTGTTCGGGTGGACCCACCCTACGCAGAGATCACCGAAGAAGCGCCGGACGGGCTGACCGACCAGCCCGTCCGGCGTTCGAGGACGAGGCCGTTCAGCCCGTCCTGACGTTCAACGAACAGTCACCGCTTGGACTTCGCGGCCTTGGGCGTCGCCAGGCGGCTGCCGCTCCAGTCCTTGCCGACGCTGACGCTCTTGGACGCCGTCAGTCCCGCCGTGGTCGCGGCTTCCGAGATGTCGCTCGGCTCCACGTATCCCGTACGGCCGGTCTTCGGCGTGAGGAGCAGGATCGCGCCGCCTTCCTCGATGTACGTGGTGGCATCCACCAGCGCATCCGTCAGGTCGCCGTCGTCGTCACGGAACCACAGCACGACGGCGTCGGCCACGTCCTCGTAGTCCTCGTCCACCAGATCGCCCTCGATGGCTTCCTCGATGGCCTCGCGGAGCTCCTGGTCGACGTCGTCGTCGTAGCCGATCTCCTGGACCACCTGCCCGGGCTGGAACCCCAGCCTGGCGGCAGGGTTCGTCCGCTCCTCCGCGTGGTCCGCGGTCGCGCTCACGGGTTGCCTCCTGATCATGTCTTGATGAATATCTCAGCCACGCGCGTGCGCGAAGCATTGGCCGTAGTCCACACGGGCGGGGCGGATCGCGCAAGTACCCGGCGGTTCGGGCCGCCTAAACGGTGACGATCCCGGCCGTGTCGCCGCAACTCCAGGCATGGCGCTGCGATCAAGGGTGACACACACCACACCTATCTGCCCCCTTTGTGCGTTTGGGAACCGTCTGTGGGTACGAAATTCGCATGGCTTTGCGCCGAGAGCAGACGAACGTCTCGATTACCTCTCGGTAGAGATGACGTTTGCGGTCCCGAGGTACACGATGGGGATCGGTGCAGGTACACAGACGAAAACCGGCCTCAGACAGCCCCTCTGACAGGTAAGGAACAGCGTGGCTTCCGGATCCGATCGCAATCCGATCATCATTGGCGGCCTTCCGAGTCAGGTTCCTGACTTCGACCCCGAGGAGACCCAGGAGTGGCTCGACTCCCTCGACGCCGCCATCGACGAGCGCGGCCGTGAGCGGGCCCGCTATCTGATGCTGCGGCTGATCGAGCGGGCCCGCGAGAAGCGCGTGGCCGTGCCCGAGATGCGCAGCACGGACTACGTCAACACCATCGCCACCAAGGACGAGCCGTTCTTCCCGGGCAACGAGGAGATCGAGCGCAAGATCCTCAACGCGACCCGCTGGAACGCGGCCGTCATGGTCTCCCGGGCCCAGCGGCCCGGCATCGGAGTCGGCGGCCACATCGCGACGTTCGCGTCCTCCGCCTCCCTCTACGACGTCGGCTTCAACCACTTCTTCCGCGGCAAGGACGAGGGCGACGGCGGCGACCAGGTCTTCTTCCAGGGGCATGCCTCCCCGGGCATCTACGCGCGCGCGTACCTGCTCGACCGCCTCAGCGAGCGGCACCTGGACGGGTTCCGGCAGGAGAAGTCCAAGGCGCCGTACGGGCTGTCCAGCTATCCGCACCCGCGCTCGATGCCGGGCTTCTGGGAGTTTCCGACGGTCTCCATGGGCCTCGGCCCGATCGGCGCGATCTACCAGGCGCGGATGAACCACTACATGCACGCGCGCGGGATCGCGGACACCTCCAACTCGCATGTGTGGGCCTTCCTCGGCGACGGCGAGATGGACGAGCCGGAGTCACTCGGCCAGCTGTCCATCGCCGCCCGTGAGGGCCTGGACAACCTCACCTTCGTCGTCAACTGCAACCTGCAGCGCCTCGACGGCCCGGTGCGCGGCAACGGCAAGATCATCCAGGAGCTGGAGTCGGTCTTCCGCGGCGCCGGCTGGAACGTGATCAAGCTGATCTGGGACCGCACCTGGGACCCGCTGCTCGCGCAGGACCGCGACGGTGTGCTGGTCAACAAGATGAACACCACGCCGGACGGCCAGTTCCAGACGTACGCGACCGAGACCGGCGCCTACATCCGCGACCGCTTCTTCGGCGACGACCACCGGCTGCGCGCGATGGTCGAGGGCATGACCGACCACCAGATCCTGATGCTGGGCCGCGGCGGCCACGACCACCGCAAGATCTACGCGGCGTTCTCGGCGGCCAAGGCGCACAAGGGGCAGCCGACGGTCATCCTGGCCAAGACGATCAAGGGCTGGACGCTGGGCCCGAACTTCGAGGGCCGCAACGCCACGCACCAGATGAAGAAGCTGACGGTCGACGACCTCAAGCGCTTCCGGGACCGCCTCCACCTACCGATCGCCGACAAGGACCTGGAGTCCGGCCTGCCGCCGTACTACCACCCGGGCCGGGACTCGGAGGAGATCCAGTACATGCACGACCGCCGCAAGGGGCTCGGCGGATACGTCCCGACGCGGGTCGTGCGGTCGAAGCCGCTGGCGCTGCCGGACGACAAGACGTACGCGACCGTGAAGAAGGGCTCGGGCCACCAGTCCATCGCGACGACCATGGCCTTTGTCCGGCTTCTCAAGGACCTCATGCGGGACAAGGAGATCGGCAAGCGGTTCGTGCTGATCGCGCCGGACGAGTACCGCACCTTCGGTATGGACTCCTTCTTCCCGAGCGCGAAGATCTACAACCCGCTGGGGCAGCAGTACGAGGCCGTGGACCGGGACCTGCTCCTCGCGTACAAGGAGTCGCCGACCGGGCAGATGCTGCACGACGGCATCTCCGAGGCCGGCTGCACGGCGTCACTGGTCGCGGCGGGTTCGGCGTACGCCACGCACGGCGAGCCGCTCATCCCGGTGTACGTCTTCTACTCGATGTTCGGTTTCCAGCGCACCGGCGACCAGTTCTGGCAGATGGCCGACCAGCTGGCGCGCGGTTTCGTCCTGGGCGCGACCGCTGGGCGTACGACGCTGACCGGTGAGGGTCTTCAGCACGCGGACGGCCACTCGCAGCTGCTCGCCTCGACGAACCCGGGCTGTGTGGCGTACGACCCGGCGTACTCGTACGAGATCGCGCACATCGTCAAGGACGGTCTGCGCCGGATGTACGGCGGCGACGAGGAGCACCCGCACGGCGAGGACGTCTTCTACTACCTCACCGTCTACAACGAGCCGATCCAGCACCCGGCCGAACCGGAGAACGTCGACGTCGAGGGCATCCTCAAGGGCGTATACCGGCTCAGCGAGGGCACGTCGGGCTCGATCCCGGCCCAGATCATGGCCTCGGGTGTCGCGGTGCCGTGGGCGGTCGAGGCGCAGCAGATCCTCGCCGAGGAGTGGGACGTGAAGGCCGGCGTCTGGTCGGCGACCTCCTGGAACGAGCTGCGGCGCGAGGCCGTGGCCTGCGAGGAGCACAACCTGCTGCACCCCGAGGAGGAGCAGCGGGTGCCGTACGTGACGCGGAAGCTGAACGGTGCGGAGGGGCCGTTCGTGGCCGTGTCCGACTGGATGCGGTCGGTTCCGGACCAGATCGCACGGTGGGTGCCGGGGACGTACCAGTCGCTGGGTGCGGACGGCTTCGGCTTCGCCGACACGCGCGGTGCGGCGCGGCGGTTCTTCCACATCGACGCGCAGTCGATCGTGGTGGCGGTGCTGGCCGAGCTGGCGAAGGAGGGGAAGGTCGACCGGTCGGTGCTGAAGCAGGCGATCGACCGGTACCAGCTCCTCGACGTCGCGGCGGCCGATCCGGGGGCCGCGGGCGGCGACGCGTAGGCCCTCGACGGGGCTGCTTCGAGGGCGGTGGGGCTGAGGTTCTCGGCTCTGCCGCCCTCGGGCGTTCGCCGGCCCGGCGGGTTCTTTACGATGCGGACATGAAGGAGCAATCGGCACAGGAGCGGTGGGAGCGTCGTACCCAGACCCCGCTGCTGGCACTGGCCGTCGTGTTCGCCGTCGCTTATGCCGTGCCGATCGTGGACGGCTCGCCGAGCCGGTCGACGACGCTGGCGTGTCTGGTGGTCGAGTGGGTGGTGTGGGGGGCGTTCGCGGCGGACTACGGGGTGCGGCTGGTGCTGGCGCGCGATCGCCGGGCGTTCGTACGGCGGCACTGGCTGGACCTGTGTGCTGTGATCCTTCCGTTGCTTCAGCCGTTGCGGCTGCTGCGGCTGGTGTCCACGTTGCTGCTGGTGGGGCGGCGGGCGCGGATGGCTACGCAGATCCGGCTGACGACGTATGTGGCCGGGACGGTGATCGGGCTGCTGATGTTCGGGTCGCTGGCCGTGCTGTCGGTGGAGCGGGACGCTCCCGGCGGGAACATCCGGACGCTGGGTGACGCGGTGTGGTGGTCGTTCACGACGATGACGACCGTGGGGTACGGGGACCATGCGCCGACCACCGGGGCGGGGCGGTTGCTCGCGGTGGGGCTGATGCTGTCCGGGATCGCGCTGCTGGGTGTGGTGACGGCGAACATCGCCGCGTGGTTCATCGCTCGGTTCGAGAGGGACGACGTGGAGGAGCGGCGGCAGACGGAGGCGATTGCGGCGTTGACGGAGGAGGTCCGGGCGTTGCGGGCGGAGGTTGCGATGCTGTCCGGTTCGGCGGTTCCGCAACCGGTCGGGGAGGACCAGCGGCGTTGACCGGCTGACCGGCGTTTACGGGGCCTCCGGCGGCGACGCCGGAGGCCCCTCCTCACTCCCCCCGGCTCAGAACATGCCGGTGCCCGGGGTGGTCGCTCCGGCCAGCCAGATGATCGCCAGGAGCGTGTCGATGGTGCCCAGGACGACGGCGATCAGGGCCGGGACCGAGCGGGAGCCGGTCCATGTGCGGCCCATGGACAGCCAGCCGCAGACGATCGCCACCGGGCCGAGGAAGATTCCCAGCACGAAGAAACCGGCGATCGCACAGATGGCACCGATGATTCCGAGTGTCGCGCGATCCGGCCCGGTCCGTGACCACGTCCGGCCACGCGAGCGGGGGTACCTGCGCGTTCCCTGTCCGAAGCCCGCCATCATCAACTCCCTGGATCATCCGGGCTGTTCGGGTTCGGTAGGGCGAGTACCCGCCGTGCGCGCCTCAATCAGGTCTGCCGGCGCGCCGCCCCCCTCCGGCAGCGCGCCGCAGCCCCAGGCCGCCCTCCTCGTCGTACGAACTTGCCGCAGGAACATGCCGTACGAAGGGCTTGAGCCACTCTGAGCTGCGGCGTGGGCCAGGTGGGCGGAATTTTAGGGTTGTCACTCTGATAGGGGAAACAGGGGTCAGAGAGACCCCTGTTGATCCCGCGTCAGATGTGGGCGGCTCCCGCGCCCGCCTCCGCGTTCTCGCCGCGCTTGGTCAGGAAGGCGACCAGGACCGCCACCGCGGCAACTCCGGCGGCGACCAGGGACGCCAGGCTCATGCCGGAGATGAAGGTGTCGTGTGCGACGCCCGTGATCTTCGCGGCAATGGCGTCCGGCGTGCCCGGCGGGACCGGCGCGGCGCCCTGCTGGACGGCCTCGGCGGCCTGCGCCTCCTGGGCCGGGGTGAGTTCCGGAAGGCCCGCCTCCGCCCAGTTGCCGGGGAGGTCGCTGTCGACCTTGGAGGCCATGACGGCGCCCAGGACGGCCGTACCGAGACTGCCGCCGATCTGCATCGCCGCCTGCTGGAGACCGCCGGCCACACCGGAGAGCTCCATCGGGGCGTTGCCGACGATGACCTCGGTGGCACCGACCATGACCGGCGCGAGACCCAGGCCGAGCAGAGCGAACCAGACCGACATGATGCCGCTGCCGGTGTCGGTCTCCAGGGTGGACATGCCGTACATGGCGATCGCGGTGAGCGCCATGCCGCCGGCCAGCGGGACGCGCGGGCCGACCTTGGTGATCATCGCGCCGGCGAGCGGCGAGCCGACGATCATCATGCCGGTGAGCGGCAGCAGGTGCAGACCGGCGTCGATGGGGCTCATGCCGTGCACGTTCTGGAGGTAGAACGTCACGAAGAACAGGCCGCCCATGAACGCGATGGCCATCAGGACCATCAGGACGACACCGGCGGACAGCGCGACCGAGCGGAACAGGCCCAGCGGGATCAGCGGCTCCCGCATCTTCTTCTCCCAGAGGGCGAAGAAGGCGAAGCCCAGCGCGGACACGCCGATGAAGGTCCACGTCTGTCCGTCGCCCCAGCCCCACTCGGGGGCCTTGATGAGCGCCCAGACCAGGCAGAACATCGCGCCGGACAGCAGGCCGATGCCCAGCAGGTCGAAGGAGCGCGGGGCGTTCTCCGCGCGGTGGTCGTTCAGGATGAGCAGGCCCAGGACGAGGGCCAGGACGCCGACCGGCACGTTGATGTAGAAGACCGACTGCCAGCTGACGTGCTCGACCAGGACACCGCCGAGGATCGGGCCGCCGGCCGTGGAGGCACCGATGACCATGCCCCAGATGCCGATGGCCATGTTGAGCTTCTCGGCCGGGAAGGTGGCGCGCAGCAGACCGAGCGCGGCCGGCATCAGCAGGGCGCCGAACAGGCCCTGGAACACGCGGAAGGTGATGACCGCGGCGATGGAGTCGGACAGGCCGATGGCACCCGAGGCGGCGGCGAAGCCGACCACGCCGATGAGGAAGGTCTGCCGGTGGCCGAAGCGGTCACCGAGCTTGCCCGCGGTGATCAGGGAGACCGCGAGGGCGAGGAAGTAGGCGTTGGTGATCCACTGGACCTCGGCCCAGCTGGCCTTGAGGTCGGTGGCGATGGCCGGGTTGGCGATGGCCACGATGGTGCCGTCGAGGGCCACCATCATCACGCCCACGGCGACGGTGATCAGGGTGAGCCAGGGATGACCGCGCAGGCCCCTGGCCGGCGCCGGATCCGACGGGGCTGATGGTGCCTTGTCCCCCGGCCCCGTCTTGTCGATGGTGGTCTGACTAGTCATGTGTTCGAGGTTAGTGTCACCCTCTGACAGTTGACAAACCAGTTCACAAGTCGGTAACTGTCACGTCGCTCCCATATAGCCTGAACTGGGAAAACAGTTCGAGGAAAGGCCTGGTGGACACGGTGAACAGTGCGGGCACGGCATCGGCGCCCCGGCCGGGACTGCGCGAGCTGAAGAAGCGGCGGACCCGGGACGCACTGCTGCGCACCGCGGTCGAGATGTTCACCACGCGCGGGTACGACCACACGACCGTCGACGACATCGCCGCGGCCGTCGACGTCTCGCCCCGCACCTTCTTCCGCTACTTCTCCGGCAAGGAGGACGCCGCCCTCGCCCTGGAGGCGATGACGGTGGCGCACTTCCTCGACGCGGTGCGCGCCCGCCCCGCGCACGAGCCGCCGATGGAGGCGATGCGCCGGGCCGTCATGGAGGGGTGGGACACGCTCAGCGCGGTCGTCGAGTCCGTCGCTCCGATCGAGCAGTATCTGCGGATGTACCAGGTGATCGAGTCGACGCCCGTGCTGCTCGCCGCACATCTGCGCCACTTCGCGGAGACGGAGGAGCAGATGGCGCTGCTGATCGCGGAGCGCGAGGGCCTCGACGTGGACGCCGATCCACGACCGCGGGTGGCGGTGGCCGTCTTCAGCGGGGTGATGCGGGTGACGGAACGTCAGTGGAGCACGGGCCCGGACTTCAGTCTGGCGGCGATGCGCGAACTGACGGCCACCCACCTGGATCAGGTGGGACCGGCACTGGCCGGCAACTGGCGTGCACCTCAAGGAGCGTGACTTTACCCAAACGTGATCCGCGTCACTCGGTTCACGCGAGACCCTCTCGTTCTCCTAGTGTGTCCTCCCAGTGACTTCCTTCGACACCTCTCCCTCCCTCAGCGTCTGGCGCGCACTGCTCGCCCTGGCCGTGGTGTTCGTGATGCTGGCGACCACCGGCTGGACCGCCCTGCGCAGCGGGCGAGCCCAGTCACCGTTGCAGGCCTCGCTCTCCGACTGGGAGCACGGCCGTCTCGACGGACACCGGCTGCCGGACCCGGACGCCGCACCCGCCCGGCTGGCCCGCTTCTTCGCCTCGCTCACCGACCGGCAGCGCGCCCACCTCGCGCACCGCTATCCACTGGCGGTCGGCAACATGAACGGCGCCCCCGTCCGGCTGCGTTACCGCGCCAACCGCATCGCGCTCGACCAGGCCCGCAAGGTCGAACTCAAGCGCATGCACGACAACCGGCTCAGTCCCACCGGGCAGCAGGAGGCGGGCCGGCGTATGCACCGCTTCGCGTCGCTCATGGGGGCCGACCGGCACATCCTCGCCTTCGACCCGGCCGGCTCGGGCCGGATCGCCGAGGTCTTCGGCGATCTGACGAAAGCCCAGCGGGTCTCCGTCGTCGTCCCCGGCGTCGACACCGACCTGCTCACCTTCCAGCGCACCCACCGCAGATACTCGGCACCGGTCGGCATGGCGAAGTCCCTGTACGCGGCCGAGCGCGCGGCGAGCCCCTCGACCCGCACGGCCGTGATCGCCTGGGCCGACTACACCGCACCCAGCGGCATCGGCATGGACGCGGCCACCGCGATGCGCGCCGAGGACGGCGCGGTCCGGCTGAACGAGATGGTGCGCGCGCTGCCCGGCCGGGCGCCCGTTTCGCTGTTCTGCCACAGCTACGGCTCCGTGGTGTGCGGGGTCGCCGCGCACACACTGCCGCACCGGGTCGCCGACATAGCGGTGGCCGGCAGTCCTGGCATGCGAGCGGCGACGGCCTCGCACCTGCGCACCTCGGCGCACGTGTGGGCGATGCGGGACGCCGACGACTGGATCCAGGGCGTGCCGTACATGGAGTTCGGCGGTCTCGGACACGGCGCCGACCCGATGTCCACCGCGTTCGGGGCGCGGGTGCTGTCGGCGCGCGGCGCCGAGGGACACGCTGGCTACTTCGAACCGGGCACACAGAGCCTCGCCAACTTCGCCGAGATCGGGGTTGGCGCGTACCGCGCGGTGGACTGCGCCGACGATGCCGGCACGTGCCGGGCGGGTTTGTCCGGCACCACCGCGGTCGGACGCGCGTAGAGGCGCAAGAAACTGCGGTCTGCGCAGGGAGGGGACGAAAGAGCGCGTGCCGCATACGATGAGCCGCATGGGTGACGTACTGGCCGGATTTCATGCCGCCTGGGAGTTCGAGTCCGACTCCGTGCTCATCCGTTACGAACGGGGGATTCGAACACCCAAGCTGTTCCAGGCGCTCGGGGAGCGCCGTGTGCCACTGGAGGCTCTGCAGGGGGTGACGCTCTCCCCCGGCCGGCGCGGGACCGTGGTGCTGCGTGCCGAGCCACGGGCGGGCGCCGATCCGCTGATCGACGCGGCCGCAGGCCAGCTCAAGGAAGGCAGCGACCCCTATCGTCTGGTGCTGCCTGCCGAACGGGAGACGCTCGCCGAGTACTACGCCGATGAACTACGGGGCCTGCTGACCGAGTCCGGTCCGGCCGAACGCCATCTCGTGGCGGCGCCGGAGCCGCCGTTGCAGTTCAAGGCGTACGACGCGAAGGCGTCCTTCGACGGTACGTCCGTGTCCTTCCGGTGGTTCTGGACGGGGGCGTCGTCGGCGAAGTGGAAGGCCGGCGACCAGAAGTTCGCGGTCGCCGACCTCAGCGGGGTCGAGTGGCGCTCCCCCGAGGTCTTCGAGGGCCATCTGCGGCTGCTGCGGCGCGACGCGCACGATCAGCCTGCGCAGGCCGATCAGGATCCCGCGACGGTGGTGTTCGGGCTGGGGTACGGGCCTGTGCATGAGTCACTGCCGTTCGCGGCGGCTGTACTGGCTGCGGTTCGCACCGCGGGTCCGGCGGCAGCGGTGGTGGCCGCTCCGCGGCGGGATCCCGCGGATATCGCGGAGCGGATTCGGCACCTTGGGGAGTTGCATCAGGCTGGGCTGGTGACGGATGAGGAGTTCTCCGTCAAGAAGGCGGAGTTGTTGGCTGAGCTTTAGCGGGTGTCAGGTGTCTCTACTCGCGTCCGGCGGAAGTGAACGTCATGTCCGCGTAGCGGTTGCCTGACACCCTCTCGGCGATCGGGTCCAGGAGAGCCATGTCCTCCTCGCCGAGCACGATCCGCGTCGCCGCCGTGTTCTCCTCCACCCGGGTCGGCCCGCGGGTGCCCGGGATGGGGACGACCGGGAGGTCGTGGACCGTCGACTGCTGCTGGGCCCAGGCCAGGGCGATCTGGCCGAGGGTGGCGCCGTGGGCGTCGGCCACCTTGCGGATCGGTTCCAGGAGGCTTGCGTTGGCCGTCGCGTTGTCGCCGGTGAAGCGGGGCATCTGGCGGCGGAAGTCGTCGGCCGTCAGGTCCTTCTCGGCGCTGGTGAAGGAGCCCGTGAGGAAACCCCGGCCCAGCGGCGAGTACGGCACGAGGGCCACGCCCAGTTCGCGGGCCGTCGGCACCACGCCCGCCTCGATGTCCCGGCTGAACAGCGACCACTCCGACTGCACGGCGGCGATCGGATGCACGGCCTGCGCGGCCCGCAGTTCGGCACCGGTGACCTCGCTCAGCCCGAGGTGCTTGACCTTCCCCTCGCGGACCAGCTCCGCCATCACGCCGACGGTCTCCTCGATCGGCACGGTCACATCGCGGCGGTGCATGTAGTAGAGGTCGATCACGTCGACGTCCAGGCGCCCGAGGCTCGCCTCGACGGCCTGGCGGATGTACGGCGGGTCGTTGCGGATGATCCGCCGGGTCGGGTCGTCCGGCGGGATCGCCAGGGCGAACTTGGTCGCGATGACCACGTCGTCCCGGTGCGCCTTGAAGAACGGCGACAGGAACCGCTCGTTCTCTCCCTGGCCGTACGCGTCCGCCGTGTCGTAGAGCGTGACGCCCAGCTCCAGCGCCCGCTCCAGGGTGGCCCGGGACTCCTGCGCGTCGGAGGGGCCGTAGGCGAAGCTCATGCCCATGCAGCCGAGGCCCTGCACACCGACCTCGGGGCCGCCGTCGCCGAGTCGTACCGTCGGGATCCTGCTGTCGTTCATCGGGTCGTCTCCGCTTCGCGGACGCGGCCGGCGTCCGTGTAGAAACTGATCTTCCGGTCGAGCACGGCCAGCGTGTCCTGAAGTTCCGCGATCCGGGCCTGTACGTCCCGGCGGGTCTCCTCCAGCAACGTGCACCGCTCGCCGTAGGTGCTGTCGCCCGCACGCACCAGCTCCGCGTACCGCACCATGTCGGCGACCGGCATGCCGGTCAGCCGCAGCTTGCCGACGAGGTCGAGCCAGTCCAGGTCGCGGTTGGTGTAGCGGCGCTGGCCGGTGTGGGAACGGTCGATGTGGGACATCAGGCCGATCCGCTCGTACCAGCGCAGGGTGTGGGCCGACAGGCCGGTGAAGGCGACGACCTCACTGATCGTGTACTGGTCCTGGCCGTCGGGCCGCGGATGCCGGCGGGGTGGGGCGGAGCAGATGTCCGTGCGGGTGAGGGCTTCTTCCGTGCGTTCTTCGGTGGCTGCTGCCGTGGTCTGCATCACCGTCATGCGCTCCACGCTATGACCTTGGAGTGCACTCCAGGCAAGCGCAGACGGTAAGAAATCGGCAGGACGCGCCTGAGGCCGGCTGGCTAGCGTTCGGGGCATGAGTCTTGTACGCCGTGCCGTGCCGGAAGATGCCGAGGAAGTCCTGCGACTGCGCCAGGTGATGATCGATTCGGTCTTCGCGGCGGACGGGTCCAGAGACTGGCATACGGAGTCCCTGCCGACGCTGCGCGCGCGGCTGGGCGAGCCGGACGGGGACTTCGCGGCGTTCGTGGTCGACCACCCGGAGCGGCCGGGGGCACTGGCGGCGCTGGTGGCCGGGACGCTGGAGTACCGGATCGGGAAGGCCGGCAATCCGCACGGCAGGATCGGCTTCGTCTTCAGCGTCGCCACCGACCCGGATGCGCGGCGGCGCGGGTACGCGCGCGCGTGTATGGAGGAACTGCTCCATTGGTTCCGGGAACGCGGCGCCGACCAGGTCGACCTCACCGCCTCCGCCGAGGCCGAGCCGCTCTACGTCTCGCTGGGCTTCGCGCGGCAGAGGGACCCCTTGATGCGGCTGAAGCTCTGAGCAGGCTTAGGCTCGATGGCATGTCCTTGAAGAGCTTGGCGTTGATCGACAACTGGCCGGTTTCTGCTGCTGCGGCGGGTGTCGTACGGGCGGACGGCGCGGTGCTGGGGCGGCACGGGGCGGTCGGGGAGCGGTTTGCGCTGGCCTCGGTCACCAAGCCGCTCGCGGCGTACGCCGTGCTCGTCGCGTACGAGGAGGGGGCGATCGAGCTCGACGAACCGGCCGGGCCGCCCGGCTCGACGGTCCGTCATCTGCTCGCGCACACCTCCGGGCTGGCCTACGACGAGCACCGGGTGACGGCCGCGCCCGGGACACGGCGGCTGTACTCCAACGCCGGGTTCGAGCAGCTCGGGGACCATGTCGCCAAGGCGACGGACATTCCGTTCGGGGAGTATGCGCGACAGGCGGTGCTGGAGCCGCTGGGCATGACGGCGACCTCGTTGGAAGGGTCTCCGGCGAAGGACGGTGTCTCGACGGTCGACGATCTTGTGCGGTTTGCGGCTGAGGTGCAGGCGCCGCGGCTGCTTGATCCGCGGACGGTCGCTGCGGCGATGACTGTGCAGTATCCGGGGACGAAGGGGGTGCTGCCGGGGTACGGGCATCAGAACCCCAACGATTGGGGGCTCGGCTTCGAGATCCGTGACGGCAAGTCCCCGCACTGGACGGGGTCTTCGTCCTCGCCGCGCACCTTCGGGCACTTCGGGCAGTCGGGGACGTTTTTGTGGATCGACCCGGAGGCGGGGGTGGCCTGCGTCGCGCTGACGGATCGGGCGTTCGGGGCCTGGGCGGTTGAGGCGTGGCCGGTGTTCACGGATGCGGTGCTGGCGGAGTTGCGGGGCTGAGGTCGGTATGCCCGCGGCTTGGCGGTGACGACTACGCCATCTCCCAGATCAGCAGTTCCGCCTCCGTCGTCCCCACCCCCTCCACGTCCTTGGCGTCCGTGATGCGGGCCGCGTCGCCCGGGCCCAACGGCTCGGCGTTCAGGGTTACTTCGCCGTGGACCACGTGGACGTACACGTGCCGGCCGTCGGGGATCGCCGTGCGTTCGCCCGGGGTCAGGCGGCGGACGTGGAGTATTGCGCCGGCTTCCGGGACCGCGTAGGGCGTGGCGTCGGCGATGCCGTGGACGATCTCGTAGGACGGGTCGCCGCCGGCGGTCAGCGGGGCCAGCCACATCTGGACGAAGGTCAGCGGGTGGTCGGCGTCGTTGCGTTCGACGTGGCGGACGCCGGACGCCGAGCTGAGCCGCTGGACGTCCCCGGCGCGCACGACCGTCTCGTGGCCCGCGGAGTCGCGGTGGGTCAGCTCGCCCTCGGCGACCCAGGTGACGATCTCGGTGTGGCTGTGCGGGTGCTCGTCGAAGCCGGCGCCGGGGGCGAGCCGCTCCTCGTTGCAGGCGATCAGCGCGCCGAAGCGGAGGTTGTCGGGGTCGTAGTGGGGGCCGAAGGAGAAGGCGTGCCGGGACACGATGCCGGTCTGCGGGTCGCCGCCGGGATAGCGCTCTGCAGCGCGCCGTACGTCCATCACGAGCACCACCGTAGGGCCTGTCCGGCGGATCAGGTCGCAGGGAAGCGGCGGTGACTGATCGGCGCAGGTGAGCGGGGTCTGGTGCGTCCAGCTGCAAGGCGGAGGAGGGAGTCGACGCGATGGGGGTCCCCCCGCTCGAGCGAAGCCGAGCGTGGGGGAGTCGGCGAGTGACGACAACGCCGCAGATGGGCGCACTAGACCCCGCGTCTGCGGCATGGTCCGCCGGACAGGCCCTGCCTCAGCTGTGACCCGGCGGAGCGCACTCGCGTACCGATAAGGCAGTCTTGTCCCCGTGCCCGAACCCGAAGCCCGTCACCCCGACGCCCCTGTACCCGGCGTGCATGCGCACGCCGCGACCCTGAAGCGGCTGGAGATGTCCTCCGGAAGTCTCGCCGCCCAGGCCATCGCGCGGATGGACGAGACGCTGCCGTGGTACCGGGCCATGCCCCCGGAGAACCGTTCCTGGATCGGGCTGGTCGCGCAGGCCGGTATCGCCGCGTTCACCGAGTGGTTCCGGCACCCGGATGCCCCGCAGGCCATCTCCACCGATGTCTTCGGGACCGCGCCACGCGAGCTGACCAGGGCCATCACGCTGCGGCAGACCGTCGAGATGGTGCGCACCACGATCGAGGTGATGGAGAGCGCGATCGACGAGGTCGCCGCCCCCGGCGACGAGCAGGTCCTGCGTGAGGCACTGCTGGTGTACGCGCGTGAGATCGCGTTCGCGACTGCGCAGGTGTACGCGCAGGCCGCCGAGGCACGCGGTGCCTGGGACGCCCGGCTGGAGTCACTGGTCGTGAACGCGGTGCTGAGCGGCGAGGCCGACGAGGGCGCCGTGTCGCGGGCGGCCGCGCTGGGCTGGAACTCACCCGAGCATGTGTGCGTGGTGCTGGGAACCGCGCCCGACGGTGACTCCGAGCTGACGGTGGAGGCGATCCGGCGGGCGGCACGGCACGCCAAGCTCCAGGTGCTGACGGGCGTGCTCGGGGACCGGCTGGTCGTGATCGCGGGCGGCAGTGACAATCCGCTCGCTGTCGCGAAGTCGCTCATCGGGCCCTTCGCCGCAGGTCCCGTCGTCGCGGGGCCGATCGTGACCGATCTGCTGGCCGCGACCAGGTCCGCACAGGCCGCCGCCGCGGGGCTCAAGGCGTGTTTGGCCTGGCAGGATGCGCCACGGCCGGTTCTGGCGGACGACCTGCTTCCGGAACGCGCGATCGCCGGTGACCCGAGCGCGCGCGAGCAGCTGGTGGAGGAGATCTACAGACCGCTGGAGGAAGCCGGCTCGGCGCTCCTGGAGACCCTCAGCGTCTATCTGGAGCAGGCGAGCAGCCTCGAAGGAGCGGCCCGGATGCTGTTCGTGCATCCCAACACCGTGCGCTACCGGCTTCGACGTGTGACTGACGTCACCGGTTGGTCGCCATCCGATGTACGTTCCGCGTTCACGTTGCGCATCGCACTGATCCTGGGGCGTCTGGCGGATGGAGATCTCCAGCCCTAGCCTTTTGTCGGGGGCCCACAAAACCCCTTCGTGTTCTTCGTCCTTGTCCCCACGGGCGGCCATGGCCGTCCCCAAGAGAGAGTGTGAGAGTGCTCGTACTCGTCGCTCCCGGCCAAGGCGCCCAGACGCCCGGCTTCCTGACTCCCTGGCTCGAACTGCCCGGTGCCGCCGACCGCGTGGCCGCCTGGTCGGACACCATCGGACTGGACCTCGCCCACTACGGCACGAAGGCCGACGCGGACGAGATCCGCGACACCGCCGTGGCGCAGCCGCTGCTCGTCGCCGCCGGAATTCTCTCGGCCACGGCACTGGGTGCCTACCCGTTCGCCGCCGATGCGGCGGTCACCCCGGGCGCGGTCGCCGGCCACAGCGTCGGTGAGATCACCGCCGCCGCGTTCGCGGGCGTCCTCGACGACACCGCCGCCCTGACGCTCGTACGCAAGCGGGGCCTGGCCATGGCCGACGCCGCCGCGATCACCGAGACCGGGATGTCGGCGCTGCTCGGCGGCGACCCCGAGGTGTCCGTCGCACACCTGGAGAAGCTGGGCCTGACCCCGGCGAACGTCAACGGCGCCGGGCAGATCGTGGCCGCGGGCACCCTGAAGCAGCTCGCCGCGCTGAACGAGGACAAGCCCGAGGGTGTCCGCAAGGTGGTCCCGCTGAAGGTGGCCGGCGCGTTCCACACCCACCACATGGCGCCCGCGGTCGACACGCTGGCCGAGGCCGCCAAGGCGCTCACGCCCGCCGACCCGAAGGTCACATACGTCTCGAACAAGGACGGCCGGACGGTCGCCTCCGGCGCCGAGGTCGTCGAGCGGCTGGTCGGCCAGGTCGCCAACCCGGTGCGCTGGGACCGGTGCATGGAGACCTTCCAGGAGCTCGGCGTCACCGCCCTGCTCGAGGTGTGCCCCGGCGGCACGCTGACCGGTCTCGCCAAGCGGGCCCTGCCCGGCGTCAAGACGCTGACCCTGAAGACCCCCGACGACCTCGACGCGGCCCGCGAGCTCGTCGCAGAGCACGCCTGAGCCCCTGAAGGAGCCCGACCGAATGCCGAAGATCAAGCCCAGCAAGGGCGCCCCGTACGCGCGCATCCTCGGCGTGGGCGGGTACCGGCCCACCCGAGTCGTGCCGAACGAGGTGATCCTCGAGAAGATCGACTCCTCCGACGAGTGGATCCGTTCGCGCTCCGGCATCGAGACGCGGCACTGGGCGAACGCCGAGGAGACCGTCGCCGCGATGTCGGTCGAGGCGTCCGGCAAGGCGATCGCCGACGCCGGTGTCTCCGCCGAGCAGATCGGCGCGGTGATCGTCTCGACCGTCACCCACTTCAAGCAGACCCCGGCCGTGGCCACCGAGATCGCCGACAAGCTCGGCACGGCCAAGGCCGCCGCGTTCGACATCTCGGCCGGCTGCGCGGGCTTCGGCTACGGCCTGACCCTCGCCAAGGGCATGATCGTCGAGGGCTCCGCCGAGTACGTCCTCGTCATCGGCGTGGAGCGGCTGAGCGACCTGACCGACCTGGAGGACCGGGCGACGGCCTTCCTGTTCGGCGACGGTGCGGGCGCGGTCGTCGTGGGCCCGGCCACCGAGCCCGGGATCGGCCCGACCGTCTGGGGCTCGGAGGGCGACAAGTCCGAGACCATCAAGCAGACCGTGCCCTGGACCGACTACCGCGAGGGCGAGGTCGAGCGGTTTCCTGCGATCACGCAGGAGGGCCAGGCGGTGTTCCGCTGGGCCGTGTTCGAGATGGCGAAGGTCGCCAAGGAGGCCCTGGAAGTCTCCGGACTTTCGCCGGACGAACTGGACGTCTTCATCCCGCACCAGGCCAACGAGCGGATCATCGACTCGATGGTGAAGACGCTGAAGCTGCCGGAGAGCGTCACGGTCGCCCGTGACGTGCGCACCACCGGCAACACCTCGGCCGCCTCGATTCCGCTCGCGATGGAGCGGCTCCTGGCGACCGGCGAGGCGAAGAGCGGCGACACCGCGCTCGTCATCGGATTCGGGGCGGGTCTCGCTTACGCCGCCACGGTCGTTACCCTCCCCTAGGCACTCCGTGCCGGATCGTGCTGATCCGGTGCGGGCACTGCAAGCACCTGCCGCTCACGCGGTGGGCGCCACACCCTCTGGAACATCTACGAAGGAGCGCCTGACATGGCCGCCACTCAGGAAGAGATCGTCGCCGGTCTCGCGGAGATCGTGAACGAGATCGCCGGCATCCCGGTTGAGGACGTCCAGCTGGACAAGTCCTTCACCGACGACCTGGACGTCGACTCGCTGTCCATGGTCGAGGTCGTCGTCGCCGCCGAAGAGCGCTTCGACGTCAAGATCCCGGACGACGACGTCAAGAACCTCAAGACCGTGGGCGACGCGACCAACTACATCCTCAAGCACCAGGCCTGAGACACCCCTTAGGCCGGGAGCTGCCGGCCCCGCCACCCGGCGGTGGCGCCGCTGAATCCTCGTATCCGTTGGAGAAAGAATTCCCGTGAGCCCGACCAATCGCACTGTGGTCGTCACCGGTATCGGCGCAACCACACCGCTGGGTGGCGACGCAGCCTCTACTTGGGAGGGCCTGGTCGCCGGACGTTCCGGCGTCAAGGCCCTGGAGCAGGACTGGGCCGCCGACCAGGCGGTCCGTATCGCCGCGCCGGTCGCGGTGGAACCGACCGAGACCATCCCCCGGCCGCAGGCCCGCCGCCTGGACCGCTCGGCGCAGTTCGCGCTGATCGCCGCTCAGGAAGCCTGGGCCGACGCCGGTTTCACCGCAAAGGCCGGTGAGGACACGGCCGTCGACCCGGACCGGCTCGGTGCGGTCATCGCGTCCGGCATCGGCGGTGTCACGACCCTGCTCGACCAGTACGACGTGCTCAAGGAGAAGGGCGTCCGCCGCGTCTCCCCGCACACCGTCCCCATGCTGATGCCGAACAGCCCGTCCGCGAACGTGGGTCTGGCCGTGGGCGCCCGGGCGGGCGTGCACACGCCGGTCTCCGCGTGCGCGTCGGGCGCCGAGGCCATCGGCTACGCCATCGAGATGATCCGCTCCGGCCGCGCCGACATCGTCGTCGCGGGTGGCACGGAGGCGGCGATCCACCCGCTGCCCATCGCCGCCTTCGGCAACATGATGGCGATGTCCAAGAACAACGAGAACCCGCAGGGCGCCTCGCGTCCGTACGACGTGGCCCGTGACGGCTTCGTCCTCGGTGAGGGCGCCGGCGTGGTCGTCCTGGAGTCCGCCGAGCACGCCGCGAAGCGCGGTGCGCGCGTCTACGCGGAGGCGGTCGGGCAGGGCATCTCCGCCGACAGTCACGACATCGTGCAGCCCGAGCCGGAGGGGCGCGGTATCGCGCACGCCCTGCAGAACCTGCTCGAGAGGACCGACCTCGACCCGGCCGAGATCATGCACGTCAACGCGCACGCGACGTCGACGCCGGCCGGTGACGTCGCCGAGCTGAAGGCGCTGCGGAAGGTGTTCGGTGACGACGCCGACCACATCGCGGTGTCCGCGACGAAGTCGATGACCGGGCATCTGCTGGGTGGTGCGGGCGGGGTCGAGACCGTTGCGACCGTGCTCGCCCTGTACCACCGGGTTGCTCCGCCGACCATCAACGTGGAGAACATCGACCCGGAGGCCGAGGCCAACGCCGACGTGGTCCGCGGTGAGGCGCGCAAGCTGCCCGTCGAGGGCCGTATCGCCGCGCTGAACGACTCGTTCGGGTTCGGCGGGCACAACGTGGTACTGGCGTTCCGGACGGTCTGACGGCCTGTCCTACGAGCGTGAAGGGCCCCCACCAGCCGGTGGGGGCCCTTCGTACGTGTGGGGCAGGGAATCACACCACCTGATGCAACCAGCGGACCGGCGCTCCCTCGCCCGCGTACCGGAACGGCTCCAGCTCGTCGTCCCACGGCTTTCCGAGGAGCTTGGACAGCTCGGCCTCCAGATCCGTCTCCCCTCGCTGACTGCGGAGCAGCGCCGCGCGCAGGCGGTCCTCGGGGATCAGGATGTCGCCGTGGATGCCGGTGACGGCGTGGAAGATGCCGAGGTCGGGGGTGCAGCTGTAGCGCTCGCCCTCGGCGGTCGGGCAGGGCTCGGCGGTGACCTCGAAGCGGAGGAGATGCCAGCCCCGTAGCGCGGAGGCGAGTTTGGAGGCCGTGCCGGCCTCGCCCTGCCAGGAGAACTCCGAGCGCCAGGTGCCGGGCGCGGCGGGCTGCCGGATCCAGTCGAGGTTGACGCGTGTGCCGAGCACCCCGGCGACGGCCCACTCGACATGCGGGCACAGCGCGCGCGGCGCGGAGTGCACGTACAGAACTCCACGTGTCGTCACCGGGACCTCCGGGCAGAGCGGGCATGGTGCGTTCGGGCGGGGAGGTGGCTGTCAGCCACGTTGATGGCGAGGCTACCGTGCGGCGGCGCAAGGAGTGTGACGTACCGTCGGTCCAGGTGCCGGGAAACTCCCGCCATTCACCCGGCAGGACGCTTGTACGGCCGTGCGCCGTTGCCCGCCGCGCGGCCGGGAACTCTTGCGCGTTGTTATGGAGGGAGACCGCCGCGCGGTCTTGAGGACGACCGTCGCACACCGGCGCACGAGGACCGAGGGGATCAGCAACGGATGCGGAAGACCGGAGAACGCTCGCGGGCCTGGCTCGCCGTGCTCACCGCGGCCCTCCTCTGTGTCACCGGATGCGATGCGGTGGGGGGCGACTCGTCGGGCCCGGCGGGTACCGGTGCGCAGCGGGCGAAGCCGAGTCCGACGCCGGCCTGGGACCGCAGCCCGGGTTCGATCGCCGCGATCGGCGACTCGATCACCCGCGGTTTCGATGCCTGCGAGGTCCTGTCGGACTGTCCGGAGGCCTCCTGGGCGACCGGCAGCAGCCCCGACGTCGACAGTCTCGCCGTACGGCTGCTGGGGGGTGCGCGGGCCGCCACGCACAGCTGGAACTACGCCGTGACGGGGGCACGGATGGCGGACCTGCCCGGGCAGATGGCGCGGGCGGTGACCCGTGAGCCGGAGTTGGTGACGGTGATGGCCGGGGCGAACGACGCCTGCCGGGCCTCGACGGCGGAGATGACGCCGGTGGCCGACTTCCGCGCCGACTTCGAGGACGCGCTGCACACCCTGCGCGAGGCCCTGCCCAAGGCGCAGGTGTATGTGGCGAGCGTGCCGGACCTGAAGCGGCTGTGGTCCGAGGGGCGTACCAATCCGCTGGGCAAGCAGGTGTGGAAGCTGGGCATCTGCCCGTCGATGCTGGGCGACGCGGACGCGCTGGACGCGGCGGCGAACCAGCGGCGCGAGACGGTGCAGCAGCGGGTGGAGGACTACAACGGCGTGCTGGAGGAGGTGTGCGCGCAGGACGAGCGGTGCCGCTTCGACGACGGCGCGGTGTACGAGTACCGCTTCGGCACGGCGCAGTTGAGCCACTGGGACTGGTTCCATCCGAGCAAGAACGGGCAGGCGCGGCTGGCGGAGATCGCGTACCGGAAGGTCACCGGCAAGGAGGCGTGACCTAGGGTTTCGCTCATGAGCGAACACTTCGGCACACTTTCCGACGGCACCCCCATCGAGCGCTGGACCCTGGAACGGGCGGGCGTGCGGGTGCGGATCCTGTCGTACGGCGGAATCGTGCAGTCGGTGCAGATGCCGGACCGGCAGGGGCAGGCCGCGGACGTGGTGCTGGGCTTCGCGGACCTGGACGGGTACGTCGAACATCCGGGGCCCTACTTCGGCGCCCTGGTGGGCCGGTACGCCAACCGGATCGCGGGCGGCCGCTTCCCGCTGGACGGACGGACGTACGAGCTCGCGCGGAACAACGGGCCGAACTCGCTGCACGGCGGCGAGTGCGGCTTCGACAAGCGGGTGTGGGAGGTGACGCCGGTCGAGCACGGCGTACGGCTCAGCCGGGTCAGCCCGCACGGCGAGGAGGGCTTCCCGGGCCGGCTGGAGGTGTCGGCGACGTACCGCCTCGACGCGACGGGCGCGCTGCGGATCTCCTACGAGGCGGTCACGGACGCGCCGACCGTGGTGAACCTGACGAACCACTCGTACTGGAACCTGAGCGGTTCCGGCACCGCGGGCGGCCATGCGCTGCGGATCGCCGCAGGGCGGTACACGCCGGTCGACGCGGACCTGATCCCGGCCGGCATCGCCTCCGTCGAGGGCACCCGCTTCGACTTCCGCACGCAGCGCAAGGCCGGCGCCGGCTACGACCACAACTTCGTGCTCGACAAGGGGGTGACCGGGACGCCGGAGGAGGTGGCCGAGCTGTACGACCCGGCGTCCGGGCGGGTCCTGACCGTGTCGACCACGGAGCCCGGCCTCCAGCTGTACACCGCCGACCACCTGGGCGAGCCCTTCGCCCCCGGCGACGGCATCGCCCTGGAGACGCAGGCCTTCCCGGACTCCCCGAACCGGCCGGAGTTCCCGAGCACGGTGCTGCGGCCGGGCGAGGTGTACCGGTCGGAGACGGTGTACGGCTTCTCGAACCGTTAGGGCTTCTCGCCACGAGCCCCGGCCCGGGTGTCAGGTCCCGGGCCGGGGCTGTTCGTGGGTTGCCCCGCCTCAGACGTTAATCGTCGCGGTGAGGCGGCGGTCCGTGATCGAGTGGCCGACCTGGATTTCGTACGAACCCTTCACAAACGACCATGACGTGGTCATCTCGTCCCAGATCTCGAACGCACGGCGCGGGAGCTCCACGGTGACCTCGACGCGCTCGCCGGGCGCGGCCTCCACCCCGGCGAAGCCGGCCAGCCGGCGCGCGGGGCGCTCGGGGTCGGGCTCGCTCGGCGCCAGGTACACCTGGACGACCTCGCGGCCCGGGCGCTCGCCGGAGTTGCGCAGGCGGACCCGGACACTGCTGCCCTCGACCTCGACGGACTCGTAGGTCCAGTCGGTGTAGCCGAGGCCGTGGCCGAAGGGGTACGCCGGGGTGCGGCCGTGCTTGTCCCAGGCGCGGTGGCCGATGAACACGTCCTCGGCGTACGGGAGTTCGCCGTCCGTCGGGACGACCTGGGTGACCGGGGCGTCCGCCAGGGAGCCCCATGTGGTCGGCAGGCGCCCGCCGGGCTCGTACGCGCCGGTCAGCACGTCCGCCAGTGCCGCACCGCCCTCCTGTCCCGGGAACCAGGTCAGCAGCACGGCCGCGACCTCCTCGCGCCAGGGCAGCTCCACCGGCGAGCCGGCGTTGACGACCACGACGGTGTGCGGGTTGGCGGCGGCGACGGCGCGGACCAGGTCGTCCTGGCTGCCGGGGAGCCTGAGGTCGGTGCGGTCGAAGCCCTCGGACTCGACGCGCTCGGTGGTGGCGACCACGACGACGGCCGTGTCGGCGTCGCGGGCGGCCTCGACGGCCTCGGCGATCAGTTCGCCGGCGTCGCGCTGCGGCTGCTGGTGGGCGAGGGCGAAGGTGACCATCTTCATCGGGATGCCCTCGGGGTGGTCGATGACGTGGGTGAGGGAGACGTCGACCGGTTCTCCCGCGGTGAGTTCGGGCCGGGCGCGGGGCACCGGGGCGCCGAAGAAGGCCTGGAAGGGGTCGTCGCCGGCGGGGCGCTGGACGTCGTCGTAGTGGGTCGTGCCGTCGACGGTGAGGGTGAAGGCGCCCAGGCCCTTGACGCCGAAGGTGTGCGGGCCGGTCTCGCGCGGGGTGAAGGTGCCGGTCAGTTCGACGGTGTGCAGGCGGTCGTGGGTGACGCCCTCGGGGAGGTCGTCGCCGATCCATTGGATCTGGCCGTTGGGCACCGGGGCGGTGCCGATGACGTTGCCGTCGGCGTCGCGGCAGACGGCACGCAGCTCGAAGCCCTGGTCGGCGACGGCCAGTTCGGTGTTCGGGTCGGCGCCGACGGCGTAGGTGAGGGCGCCGTCGGGGAGGGCGGCGGTGAGGCCGTCGAGCGGGGAGACGACGTGTGCCGGGAAGACGGTGGCGGAGCCGCCGCCGAGGACGCGGGCGTCGCGGGCGGCGGCGCCGATCAACGCGACCTTGCCCGGCCTGAGCGGAAGGGCGTCGTTCTCGTTGCGCACCAGGACGAAGGAGCGGCGGGCGATCTCGTGGGCCAGTGCCTCGCCGTCGAGGGGCTCCGGCAGCTCGGTGACGGCCGGTTCGGCGCCCTCGAGGATGCCGACGCGGGCGGCCAGGCGCAGGACGTTGCGGACCGCCTCGTCGACCTTGGCCTCGGCGACCTCGCCGCTGCGTACGGCCCGGGCGAGGGCGGCGCCGTACACGGTCTGCGGGCCGGGCATGGCGACGTCGAGGCCGCCCTCGATGCAGGCGGCGGTGGTGCGGGCGGCGGTCCAGTCGGAGACATTGAAGCCGTCGAAGCCCCATTCGCCGCGCAGGACCTCGTTGACCAGGTGGTGGTGCTCGGTCATCGTCGTGCCGTTGACCGAGTTGTAGGCCGTCATGATGCCCCAGGGGTGGGCGTTCTCGACGATCGCCTCGAAGGGGGCGAGGTACAGCTCGCGCAGGGCGCGTTCGCCGACCTTGTTGTTCACCGTGAAGCGGTCGGTCTCGGCGTCGTTGGCGACGAAGTGCTTGACGG
Organism: Streptomyces sp. NPDC059866; assembly: GCF_042731325.1. Lineage (NCBI taxonomy): Bacteria > Bacillati > Actinomycetota > Actinomycetes > Kitasatosporales > Streptomycetaceae > Streptomyces > Streptomyces sp. NPDC059866. Next base: position 225,752 of record NZ_JBHWJT010000007.1, read on the forward strand.
TGGTGCCGACGCCGCCGGACTGGACGCCGGTCACATAGCCGGCGCCGATCCGCCCGGTCAGGTACGGGTCCTCGCTGTAGGCCTCGAAGTGGCGGCCGCCGAGCGGGGAGCGGTGCATGTTCACCGTGGGGGCGAGCAGGACGTGGACGCCCTTGCGGCGGGCCTCCTGGGCGAGGAGGGTGCCGGCGCGGCGGGCGAGGTCGAGGTCCCAGGTGGCGGCCAGGGCGGTGGGTGAGGGCAGGGCGACGGAGGGGTCGTCGGCACTCCAGCGCACCCCGCGTACGCCGATCGGCCCGTCGGACATGACGAGGGACTTCAGGCCGATGGCGGGCAGGGCGGGCAGGGTCCAGGCGTCCTGCCCGGACAGCAGCCGGGTCTTGTCGTCCAGGTCGAGTGCACCGAGGGCCGCTTCGACGGCGGCCTCGCGGGCCTGGTCGGCGAGCGTGCGGTGGGCCGGGGTCTCCGCCATGGCGGTGCCTCCTCGCGTTGGGTCCGTGCGGCTTCTCCATCCTGCATCGGCCACCTGTAGACCAGTAGGTTTTGTTATCTTTCCGTTATATAAAGTGGGTGGCGATGTCGTACGGTGACGCCATGAGCGCGAGGGTCAGGAGCGAGGAACGGCGGGCCGAGATCGTGCGGGCCGCCCTGGAGGTGATCGCCGAGCGCGGTTACCGGGGCGCGAGCCTGGCCGCGGTGGCGGAGCGGGTGGGCCTGACCCAGCAGGGGCTGCTGCACTACTTCCCGACCAAGAACGCCCTGCTGGTCGCCGTGCTCGAGGAGCGGGACCAGTGGGACGCCGTCCCGGACACCACCTGGCGGGCCGACCTGCTGGCCTCGCTCGTCGAGTACAACGCGATGCGGCCCGGCATCGTCCAGACCTTCTCGGCGCTGCTCGGCGAGAGCGTCACGGAGGGGCATCCGGCGCGCGCCTACTTCACCGAGCGCTACAGGCGGGTACGCGAGTCCATGGCGTGCATTCTGCGCACCGAGTACGGCGACCGCCTGCCGAACGGCCTCACCCCCGAACGCACCGCTCCCCTGCTGGTCGCGGTGATGGACGGTCTGCAGTACCAGTGGCTGCTGGACCCGGAGTCGGTGGACATGCCGGGTGCGTTCCGGGACTTCCTCACGTTGCTGGGCGAGGAGTGACCGCGGCCACGACCTCGATCTCGATCTGCGCCTCCGGCCGGAACAGCTTCGGCACCTCGAAGGTCATGCTGGTCGGCGGGGTGCCGGTGATCAACTCCCGGCGCACGGCGGCGTATTCGGCCAGCTGGGAGATGTCGGTCAGGTAGGTACGGATGTTGATGATGTCGGCCAGGGTCGCGCCGTGCGCGGCGAGCAGAGCCTCCAGGATCGCGAAGACACCCCGGCTCTGCTCCTCCAGCGTCTCCCCCTCGGCGATCTGACCCGAGACGAACAACAGCGCGCTGCCGTCGGCGTGTTCGACCCGGGCGACCTGCGAATAGGCGGGGCTGTGAGGCTGGGGCGCGGTGGCGGGGTTGTCGAGCGTGACCTTCACACGGTGCTCCCGGTGCGGATGCGGTCGGCGGCTGCGGAGATGTCGGCGTCGGGGACGTCGGCTTTGCGGTAGTGCTCCAGTACGGCTTCCAGGGTGGGGAGTTGTGCCTGAGCGGCGGCCAAGTCGAGGTCCTTCACAGCGAGTTCGGTACCGAAGTGCACGCCCTCGGCGAAGGCGCGGGCAGCCGCACCGCCGAGCGGTCCGGAAACGAGGGCTGTACGGGCGACGGCGTCCTCGACACCAAGCGCGTCCGCGAGCCGCAGGCACTCGGCGACCAGGGCGACCCCGCCGAGCACGGCCGAGTTCACGACGAGCTTGAGGGCGGCTCCGGTGCCGAGGGGGCCGGTACGGGTGACCTCGCCGAGCACTCCGAGTACGTCGGCGACACCTTCCACCGCGCCGCCCGCGAGAATCCGCAGCTCACCGGAGGCCGCCTTGTCAGTGCTGCCCACCACGGGCGCGTCGATGAGGGCCGCCGTGCCGCCGAGACGGGCGGCGAGGTCCCGTATCGCGTCGGGTCCCACGGTCGACATGTCGATCCAGTTGGTGCCGGGACGCAGCGCGGGTACGGCGGCCTCCGCGACCGCGGCGAGGGTGTCCGGACCGGCGAGCATCGTGATGACGACGTCCGCGTCCCGGACCGCCTCGGCCGGATCTCCGGCAGCCCACGCCCCGAGGGCACCCTGCTGGACGCGGCCCTGCGCCAGGGCTTCCGGCCGCGCGTGGCGCACGTGGTCGGCGAGTGGACCGCCAAGCAGGGTTACGTCGCCGCGGGCCTCGGCGTGACTCTGGTCCCGGCGCTGGCGGCGGCGTCCGTACGCCCGGACATCGCCCTGCTTCCGGTGCTCGACGAAGACGCGCCCGCGCGGGCGGTGTACGCGGCGACGGCGCGCGGGCGTTCGCTCACGCCGGCCGGGGAAGCGTTCCTGGTGGCGTTGCGGGAGGCGACGGAGGGGGTTCCGGCACCCTGAAGCGGGGAAGCGGGCTATCACCACGCTCCTCGACCGCAACGGAAGGACCGGATTCCCCTTGAATCTCATACGTGTTGGGATCTGCGCCCTGGGTCTCGTGCTGGCCACGACCCTGACGGCCCCCACGACCGCGACCGCCGCCACGGGACCCACGGTCGAGGAGCAGCGGCTCGACCGGGCGGTGCCCCTGGAGATCCTGCGCCGGTCCGGATTCGACACCGTGGCAACGGAGTTCGCGCGGGCGCTGGAGAAGGCCCGGTCCTACGCCGAGGCCCGCGCCGTCGTCGTACGCGAAGGAAGCGCGCTGTGGCGGCGGGCCGTCGAGCGGGCGCAGGGGCGCGGGCCCGCGGTCGGGGATCTGAGCCGGGACGACGACCGGCCGCTGTACTGGGCGCGGTTGGGGATGACGCGGGAAGTGCGGGCCTGGGAACCGGAGTTCGGGCTCTCGGACGAACAGCGGGCCGCGCTGATCGGGCAGTTGGAGCGGACCTCGCGGGGGCAGACCGCGATCCGCTATCCGCACGGCAAGGGGCTGAAGCGGATCCTGGTGACCGGGTTCGATCCGTTCACGCTGGACCGGGACATCCGGATCTCCAACCCCTCCGGGGCGACCGCGCTCGCGCTCGACGGCACGGTGATCGAGACCGCGGACGGCCCCGCCCGGATCGAGACCGTGGTGTTCCCGGTGCGCTGGCAGGACTTCACGGACCAGACCGTGGAGCGGACGCTACGGCCGTATCTCAAGGGCGTCGACCTGCTCACCACGGTCAGCCAGGGACGGGTCGGCCGGTTCGACATCGAGCGGACCAACGGGGCCTGGCGGGGCGGCTTCCCGGACAACGACACCATCGGCCGCACGGAGACCGTGCCGGTCAGCGATCCGGCCTCGCAGCCTCAGTGGACGACGACGACCTTGCCGTACGAGAAGATCGTGGCGGCCTCGACGGGCCGGTTCCCGGTCTACGACAACACCAGCGTGACCGAGATCCCGGCGGGCGGAACGGAGCCTGTGGTGCGGCCGGACGGGCCGACGGCGGGTTCGACCGCGCGGGCCGGGGGCGGAGGCAACTACCTGTCGAACGAGATCGCTTACCGCGCGACGCTGCTGAGGGACCGGCTGGGGCTGCACGACTCGCTGCCCGCCGGGCATGTGCACACGCCCGTGCTGCAGTTCGGGACTGGGAACACTTCCGAGGTGACCGATCCGGAGTTCGTGCGGAACCGGCTGGACATCATCGCGCAGGTGCGGGCGATCATCACGGTCGCGGTCACGCGCTGACGTCCTCGTTCTCCACCTCGCCGTTCTCCTCCAGCGTTTCCTCGCCGAGGAGTTCGCGGGCCATGAGGGTGGCTCCGGCCACCGCGCCGGGCATCAGGAAGACCGCGACGAACGGCACCAGGAAGGCCACGCCGAGGGGGGTGCCGAAGCCCCACACCAGGGTCTTGCGGGAGCGCAGGAGGCGGAGGCGGTCGCGGAGTTCGACGTTACGGCGCTGCATGGCGACCGCGGTGAGCTCCTCGGTGAGGAAGAAGCCGGTGACCATGAAACCGATCACCGGAACGACCGTCTGCCCGGCGACCGGGATGAGGCCCAGCGCGAAGAGCAGGACGCCCCACAGCGCGGCCCGTACGACGATCCGGAGGCTGTCGCGGCCCGAGATCCACAGCTCGCGCCAGAGCGGCAGCCCCGACTCGGGGGCGGTGCCGTCCGGGGAGACGTCCCGGTCGACCTTCTCGGAGAGGTTCTCGTAGAAGGGCTGGCCGATCAGCAGGGTGACGGCGGTGAAGGTGACGGCGGCGAGGAGGAGGGCGAGGACGAACAGCAGGGCGGTCAGGAAACCGCGGAACAGACCGAGCCAGGGGCTCGACCAGTCGTCGGCGAACGGCGTGAACCAGTCGACGAGGTCGTCGCCCCAGAGCACGAGGGAGACGAGCGCGCCCGCGTAGAGGACGAGCGTGATCAGTCCGGGGATCAGCCCGAACCCGTACTGCTTGCCGTGCCGGGCCACCCAACGCTGGCCCTTCAGGAGATAGCGGAAACCCACCCCAAGATCGCGCATGGCCGAACTCTATCGGTCGGGGCGGGGGGTAGGGTTCGCGGCCATGGACGCTGCGGAACTTGATCGTCGGGCCCGGACCCATGAGGGCTGGACACCGCCGTGGCTGGTGTCGTTGCTCGTCGAGCATGGACATCTGGACGTGGTCCGGGAGCGGGCCGGGTTCGACTGGTACTGCGCGCGGGCGCTGGCTGGGGAGGTGCCCCTGGAGGACGCCCTGGTACTGCTGAGGCCGTATGCGGACAGCGGCTGGTGGGCCGCGGCGGACGCGGTGTCCGAACTCCTGGAGGCATGCGGGCGTACGGATGAGGCCGTGGCGCTCGTACGACCGCACGCGGAGGGCGGTGAGCGGCTCGCGGTGCGGCGGCTGGCGGAGCTGCTGGCCCGGCAGGGACGGACCGGTGAGGTGATCGCGCTGCTGGGCCCGGGCATCGAGGACTGGTATCTCGCCGATGCGCTCGTCGAGCTGACCGAGGGGTGCGGGCGGGACGACGAGGTGCTGGCGCTCATGCCCGATCCCGGGCGCGAGTGCCGCGGGCGCTGCCACGACGACGCGGGCGACGCGGGCCGTCGGGCGAAGCTGCTGGAGCGGATGGGGCGGGTGGACGAGGCGGTGGAGCTGCTGCACGGGTTCGTGCTGCGCGACAACGTCCGATACGTCAATGTCGCTGAGCAACTCGCCGATCTGCTGGCCCGGCGCGGGCGGGAGGCGGAGCTGCGCGAGTTCGTCGCCGGGGACGGGACGGACCACGCAGCGTACCGGCTGGCCGAGTGGCTGTCCGAGCGGGGACTCGTCGACGAGGCCGCCGACGTACTGCGGCCGTTCGCCGACGGCGGCTCGCCCAACGCCCGGTGGAAGCTGGCCGACCTGCTGAAGCGGAACGGCCGCGTCGATGAGGCGATCGAGGCGCTGCGGCCCGAGCCGGGGACGGGCGCCGACGACTGGATCGTCCGGGAGCTGTGGACGCTGATGGCCGACCACGGGCGGGCCGACGAGGCGGTCGCGGTCCTCGACGAGATCATCGCCGGTTCCGGCGACGAGGAGGAGCTGCTCCTCCAGCGCATCTGGCTGCTGGACCACTGCGGCCGCACCGAGCAGGCGATCGCCGAGCTACGAGCCCTTCACGAGGCCGGAGCCGACTACCTCGCCCACCACCTGGCCCACCTGCTGACCGACGCCGGCCGCCTCGACGAAGCCCTCACGCTCCTGCGGCCGCATACCCGACATCCTCACAGTGCAGCAGAGTTGATGATCCGTCAGGGGCGAGTGAAGGAGGCCGTCACGCTGCTCGAGCAGTACGTGCCCGCACCGCTCGCCGACGACCCCTGGTCCACCGAGCCCCCCTTCTGATCACCCCGCCGCCACCGCCACGACCACCCCCCGCTCCGCCGTCGGAGACACCGCCGCCGATACCCGTACCGCCGCCGCGCGGGCCACTCGCCCCGCCCGGGCCGCGCTGGACAGGAGCAGAGGCTGGAGTTGTTCCAGGCCCGCCGCCAGTAGCTCCTCTCCCGCGATCAGTACCGGGCGGGCCGCCTTCGTGGTGGCCGCCGCTGCCTCCGTGAGGTCGGCCAGTGGGGGGAGGGCGGCGCGTACGACGTTGGCGCCGGCTGTTGCCGCTCGTTCGGCCAGGGCCACCTGGAGCGGGATCAGGGGGGCTACTGCTGCGGTCAACGCGTCTGTGATACGGCGTAGTTCTGGGGTGCTGTCGCGGAGGACCTCCGCCGCCTCTCGCAGTACCGGGGTCAGGGCCAGCAGGACGCCCGCGACCAGGCCCGCGCCTGCCGGGAGCAGGGGGGACATCGCCTCCACCAAGTCGCCCAGTGCCGTCGCGGACTCCTCCACCGCCGGTTCCACCGCGTCCAGTACCGGCAGCAGGCTGTCGCCCAGCGCGGCGAGCAGGGCCTGGGCCGGTTCGCTTACCGGGTGCACCGCGAGCGGGCCGCCGGTCGTGCCGAGGCGGGTGAGGGTGCCGACTATGCGGTAGAAGGCCTCCTGCGCTTGCGGAGAGGCGCTGGCCTCGGCGAGTTCGGCGGTGGTCTGGCGCAGGACGCGCAGCATCTCCTGGCCCGAACCGTCCCGGGGGTCAAAGGTGTTGAGTGCGATCCTCGTGATGTTCCCGGCCGTGTCCAGCAACTGGCCCGTGATGTCGGTGGTGTTGCGCGCCATGCGCAGTACGTCGTCCCTGCTGGGCAGCGGCGGGATCGTCGCCATGTGCTCTCCTCGGCTCGGGCACCGTCGCCCTCAGGATGCCCTCTCCCCCGTCGCCGAGTGGGCCATCCGGGGCATCGGCGACACCAACTCCCTCTTTTTGTAGTTGAGTCGAACAGGTACACCTCGCCGTACCGATCTCAGGAAGCCCCGGAGGAGGTACGCGTGCGCACCACAAGAACCGTCCCCGTCCTCGCCCTTGTGACCGCCGGATCCCTGTTCCTCACCCCGCACAGCGCCGTCGCCGACCGCTCCACGCCCACCCGTGAGTCCGCCGACCCCCACGACCGGGCCGCCCGCGCCCCCGAGAGCGCCGCGCTGCGGGCCCTCGCCGAGGAAGCCCCGGCCACCGATCAAGTCCGTGGCTATCCGCGCGAGCAGATCCTCTCCCCCGACCCCGAGAACCCCGCCGACAAGTCCCTGAGGCTGGGCCTCACCCCCTACCACGCCATCGCCCCCAAGCTGAACGCCCTGCAACGCCTCGGCGACCGCGTGAGCGTGGAGATCGCGGGCCGCTCCGCCGGCGGCCACCGGCTCTATCTCGTCACCGTGACCGCCCCGGAGACCGCCCGCCGGACTCGCGCCCAGGAGCGGATGCGGGCACTCATCGAGAACGCGCCCGCCACCGCCGCCAAGTCCCCTGATATCAAAGCCGGTTACAAGACCCCCGTCTTCCTCAACAACAACATCCACGGCAACGAGTGGGAGGGCACCGACGCCTCCCTGAAGCTGATCGAGCGGCTCGCCACAGCGAATGACGCGAGCACCAAGAGCCTTCTCGCCCACTCCCGCCTCTACTTCAACATCACCGCCAATCCCGACGGCCGGATCGCCGGTACCCACGCCAACGCCAACGGCTTCGACCTCAACCGCGACTTCGTCACCGCCTCCCAGCCCGAGGCGCGCGCGATGCGGCAGATCGTGGTCGAGAGGGGGCCCTCGTGATGTTCGACCAGTGCGGGTACGTCAACGGCACCGTGAATGTGCCCGCCAACGTACCCGCACCCTGTGAAGAGGAGTACGACCTCTTCGTCAACTGCCCACCGCTTGGGCACGGCAGGCTTGCGCTACGGTCATCGCTGGCTGCGATGCGGCGTACGCGTCCAGCCACCCTGCGGGTGGCAGAGGCAGTTGACTGTGCCCCGCACCTGACGCCCTCGACGTCCGCACATAACCGGGTCCACCGGCAGCGCCGGCGTTGTGCCTCCACGGACTCCTGCGCCGGGACTCCGAAGTTACCACCGCCGATCATCGCGAAGGGCCCGAATTGGCATATTGCCGACGCCCTCGACTTCGTACAGTCCAGGCTCACTTCCCTCATCACCGACCAGGTGTTCCGGCGCGGTGCGGCCAGCGCCGCACAGGTTCCCGTCTCCGAGGGGACCGTCCCCGGCGTTCCCGGCATCGGACCCGAGGACGTCTACACCACCACGTTCCCCCGCGCCTACGTCATCCCGGCCGACGGCGCCCAGCGCTCCCCCACCGCAGCCGTCCGGCTCGTCGACCATCTGATCGCCAACGATGTCCGCGTCAGCCGCGCCGCCCACTCCTTCCGGCTGGACGGACGGTGGTACGCCAAGGGCTCCTACGTCGTCGACATGCACCAGCCCAAGCGAGGACTCGTGAACGCGCTGCTGGCGGACGGGCAGGACATCAGTGACAAGGTGTCGGTGATGTACGACATCTCGGGCTGGAGTCTCGGCCGGCTGTGGGGCGCCACGGTCGAGTCGACGCAGGGCCTGTCCCACGTCACCCTGCGCCCGGTGCGCGCGGCCACACCCGTCGGGTACGTCGCCCCGCGCGGCGACCTGCGGCTGCACCTCGACGATCCGCGCGAGGTAGCCGCACTCAACTCCCTTCTCCAGCAGGGCGTCCGGGTACAGCAGGCGGCGGACGGCAGCGCCGTCGTGCCGGGCTCGGCGCGCCGGCAGGCGGCCGCGGCGGCACGGGCGTACGACGTCGCCTTCGACGCCACCCGCATCACCGGAGGCACCCCCCTGACCCGCGTCCGGGTGGCCGCCGCGGTCACGCCGGGTGAGCTGTTCGCGCTGCGGGAGATGAACTTCGAGGTCACGCCGATATCGACGGCCGTGCTCAACGCGGGGTTCGACTGGTCGACGGTGGATGTGCTGTTCGTGTCGGCGGGGCTGGATCACGACGACCTGAACGCCGCGGCCCGTACCGCCCTCGATGCCTTCCTCGACAACCACGGTCTCGTCGGGCGCGGCGCGGACGGAGCCGCCCTCAACGCCGCCGCCGGGCTGCTGCCGGTCAAGGCCGTCGAGGGCAACGGGAACGCCAACGGTGTGGTGCGCGTGGTGAATTCCGGCGGGAAGGTCACCGCGGGCGCACCGGACCACGGCTTCGTCTACGCGCCGGTCTGGTTCACCGACCTCGGACCCGGCGTGCGGGTGGAGCAGTCGTATGCGACCGGGAACCCGCTCGTGTCCGGCCACTGGCGGCCGCTGGCGGACGGAACCGGCGGTTCCGCCGCGGCAGCGGGGCGGCCCTCGGTGGTGAGCGGCCCGCATGCGGTGCTCTTCGGCGCCGAACCGCTGTTCCGGGCACACCCCAGGGGAGAATTCCCTCAGGTCGGACGGGCATTGTTCACCATGGCGACCATGTAGACCACGGCACACGCGAGCAGCGCTACGGCCGAGGAGGCAGAGGAGATCGGATGACGCAGCAGATCCACGGGACCGTCGCCGAGGGCTTCGAGGAGGTGCGCGAGGAGTTCGCGGCGTTCGTGGCGGCGGAACGGCCGGACTACGAGGGGCAGTTGTGCGCCTACGTCCATGGGCGGCGGGTCGTCGACCTGTGGGCGGGGCCGGACGACGTCTCGGCCGACTCGCTCTACGGCGTCTTCTCCTCCACCAAGGGCGCGGCGCACCTCGTCGTCGCGCTCCTCGTCCAGGACGGCACGCTCGAGCTGGACCGCAAGGTGACGTACTACTGGCCGGAGTTCGCCGCCGAGGGCAAGGGCGCGCTGACCCTGCGCGAACTGGTCACGCACCGGGCGGGCCTGATCGGACTGGACGCCGGGTTCACCCCGGAGGAGCTCGCGGACGACCGGCTGATCTCCGAACGGCTCGCGGACCAGCGGCCGTTCTGGCGGCCCGGCACGGCCTTCGGCTACCACGCGCTGGTCATCGGGGCGCTCGCCGGTGAGGTGGTACGGCGCGCGACCGGCCGTACGCTCCAGGAGGTGTACGAGGAGCGGGTGCGGGCCCCCTACGGGCTGGCCTTCCACCTGGGCCTGCCCGCCGCCGAGGAGCCCCGTTTCCGGACGGTGCAGCCGATGGTCCCGACGGCCGAGCAGCAGGCCGTGCTGGACGCCCAGCCGACCGGTCCGCACACGCTCTCCTCGATCGCGTTCAACACGCACGTGCCCGGCACGGGTGCGCTGGAGGACCACGCCAACTCCCGCACCGTACGGGCCAAGGGCCCGGCGTCGGCGGGCGGTGTGGCGTCCGCGCGCGGGCTCGCCGGGATGTACGCGGCGGCGATCAGCGAGGTGGACGGCCGGCCGCCGCTGCTGAAGCCGGACACCGTCGCCGAGGTCGGGCAGATCCACTCGGTCGGCTACGACCTGGTGGCCCGCGCCCACAAGGCGTACGGGCTGGGCTTCCAGGCGACGGCGGAGAACTGGTACCCGTTCCTGGGCGCCGGGGCCTTCGGGCACAGCGGCGCGGGCGGCTCGCAGGCCTTCGCCGACCCGCGCAGCGGGCTGGCGTACGGCTACACGCGGCGCCGGTGTGCCTTCCCGGGCGGGGCGGCGCCGGAGAACGTGGGGTTCGTGCGGGCGGTGCACAGCGCTGCTCTGTGAGTCGGCGACGCGAGTGGGCGAAGGCCGCACCCCACGTCCAAGGGTGCGGCCTTCGCCGTACGCAACGAGCGCCGTCGGACGAGCGTCACGGTGACGGCTGATCGTGTGATCAGAGCTTGACGATCATCTTGCCGGTGTTGTCGCCGCGCAGGACACCGAGGAAGGCCTCCAGGTTGTTCTCGATGCCCTCGACGACGGTCTCGCGGTACTTCAGGGCTCCCGAGGCGACCCAGGGGCCGACCTCCTGCACGAACTGCGGCTGGAGGTCGTAGTGGTCGCCGACCAGGAAGCCCTCGATGCGGCCGCGGGTCTGGATGAGGCGGGTGAGGTTGCGCGGGCCGGGGGCGGGCTCGGTGTTGTTGTAGACGGAGATCATGCCGCAGACGGCGATCCGGCCACCCTGGTTCAGGGACCCGATGGCGGCCTCCAGGTGATCGCCACCGACGTTGTCGAAGTAGACGTCGATACCGTCGGGCGCGGCGGCGCGGAGCTGCTCGCTCACCGGCCCGTTCTTGTAGTTGAAGGCGGCGTCGAAGCCGTACTCCTCCACGAGGAGCTTGACCTTCTCGTCGGACCCGGCGGACCCGATGACCTTGGACGCCCCCTTCAGCTTGGCGATCTGCCCGACCTGGCTGCCGACAGCTCCCGCCGCGCCGGAGACGAACACGACGTCGCCCTCCTTGAAGGCGGCGGTGCGCAGCAGACCGGCGTAGGCGGTCAGGCCGGTCATACCGAGCACCCCGAGGTACGTCGACAGCGGCGCGGCGTCCGGGTCCACCTTGACGGCGTTCTTGGCGTCCACGACGGCGTACTCGCGCCAGCCGAAGAAGTGCAGCACATGGTCGCCGACGGCGATGCCCTCGGCGTTCGAGGCGACGACCTCGCCGACCGCGCCGCCCTGCATGACCTTGCCGAGCTCGAAGGGGGCGACGTACGACTTGGCGGCACTCATACGGCCGCGCATGTACGGGTCCACGGAGAGGTACAGGTTCCTGACCAGCACCTGGCCCTCACCCGGCGTGGGCATGGGCGCCTCGACCAGGGCGAAGTCCTCGGGCTTGGGCCAGCCGACCGGGCGGCTGAGCAGGTGCCATTCGCGGTTGACGGCGGGGAGTGCGGGGGTGTCGGCCATGAGGGCGCCTTTCCTGCGGGCCGCGTAGGGGCGCGGCGGGCGGAGCAAATACTTCAGAACCTGAAACAACAATGCTCTGGAATATTTCAGGATGTCAAGTAACCGAGTACCCTGGTGAGCATGGCCGTACCACAGACCACCCGCCCCGATGAACTGACCATGGAGGTCGTCGACCTGATCGGCTCGGTCGTGGCCCTCTACCACGAGGAGTACGAGGAGGCCGCCGGCGAGCACGCGCTGACCGGCGCACAGGCCAAGCTGCTGAGCCTGCTGTCGCTCGAGCCGCTGCCGATGCGCAAGCTCGCCCACAAGCTGAAGTGCGAGCCCTCCAACGTCACGGGCATCGTGGACCGCCTGGAGGCCCGGGGCCTGGTGGAACGCCGCCCGGACCCGGCCGACCGCCGCGTGAAGCTGGCGGTGGCGACGGACGAGGGGCGGCGGGTGGCGCGGAGCCTGCGGGAGTCACTGCGGTTTGCTCGGGAGCCGCTGGCGGGGTTGAGCGAGGAGGAGCGGCTTACCTTGCGGGATCTGCTGCGGCGGATGCTGGGGGCGGGCTCCTACGAAGGCTGACCCAACCGGCCTGCCGCAGCCGACAGATCTGAGCGGCGGTATGGCCGCACGCGAGTGCCGCGTACCCGTCAGGCGTCGAAGCGGCGACGGGCAGCCTCGATGTGGCCGAGGTACTGGTGGGTCCAGCCGCACATTCCGTCGACCGTGGCGCGCAGGGCCTGGCCCGGCTCGGTGAGGGTGTACTCGACGCGCGGCGGCACGGTGGGGTGCACCTGCCGCTCGACCAGGCCGTAGCGCTCCAGCATGCGCAGGTTCTGGGTGAGCATCTTGTGGCTGATGCCCTCGACCTCGTTCCGCAACTCGCTGAAGCGCAGGGTGCGCTCACCGAGAGCCTCGATGATCAGGAACGCCCACTTGTTGGCGACGTCCGAGAAGATCTCCCGCGCCAGGGAGTCCGCGCGCCTGAGGTCCGCTTCCTCGGGTGAGCCCGTGAACTGCTTGGTCCCCATGAAGTTCCCCAGTCGCCGACAAAGTGCGTTCTTCCAGGCCGACGGCCAGCCTCCTACGGTTTCCGAGTAACCACAAGAGAGTGACCGGCTAGGTGCACCACCACAAGAACCGCTCGCACGTCTCCGTCGGCGACGGGTCCGGGTCCGGTACCGAGGTCGTCGGCTGTGAGGGCGGAGTCGGGGTCGGGTCCGGGTCGGCGGGTGGGGGCGCGGGGTTGGGGTTCGACGGGTCGGGGGCCGGGTCCGTCGGGGACGACTGGTCGTTCTCCGTCGGGGTCGCGGACTCCTTGTCGTCCTTCTCGTCCTTGTCCTTGTCGGACTTCGACGGGGAAGGGGACTTCGAGGCGTCCGCGGAGGCCGTGCCCGTGCCCGGGGTGGCGCCCGTGGAGCCGTCGGTCAGGGGGTCCGGTGACTCGTCGGACCCGTCCGATGCACCGCCGTCCGGCGAGGCATCCCCGGCCGCTGCCGGCTTCGGGGACGACCCGGGGGCGTCCAGGCCGAGTTCGGCGAGGCTCAGGGCGCCGGCGGCCAGGACGAAGCCCGCCGCGATGAGCAGGGTGCGGCGGCGGCGTCGGCGGTGGGCCGCGGCCTTGCGGTCGCGTCGGCTCACGCCCGGCTGACGGCGTCGCCCGGAGCCGCGTCCGGGGCGGTCGTCGTCGGCATCGTCGACGTCGTCGTCCTCGTCGTACGGCTCGTCGGGCTCCGCCGGCCGTACCACCGTGACGACGTCCGTCCGCACGTCCGTCCGTACGACGGTGTGCACGACCGTCTCCTCCGCGTACGCGCGAAGCTGTTCCGCTGGCGTGCCGCACCCCGGACAGGCGAGGGCGCCATTCAGGTGCCGTCGGCACGGGTGGCAGTAGTCCATGACGCGGGAAGATTAAGTTCCGCATCGGTAACGTTCATAGGCTCCGCTGTGAATGTTCTGTGGTGAACGATCCCTTCCGGCGTGGCGAGTTGAGGGCAACCTGCCCGCATCACCCCGAAACGACTTTCGAAAGTGCCGAAACTGTTATGCGTTCGACCCATTGACACCCCGACCACCCCGTCCTTACTGTCACGCCAACATTTCGAACGTGTGACGAAATATCGAACAGAGCCGACGTTCACGAGGGGCAACTGCCGTGCGCATCACCGGAATCAGCACACACGTGGTCGGGACGCCGTGGCGCAACCTGACGTACGTACAGGTGCACACCGACGAGGGCATCACCGGAGTCGGCGAGACCCGGATGCTGGGCCACACCGACGCGTTGATCGGCTATCTGCGGGAGGCCGAGGCCAACCACATTCTCGGTTCCGACCCGTTCGCTGTCGAGGACCTCGTCCGCAGGATGAAGTACGGCGACTACGGGCGGGCCGGCGAGATCGTCATGTCCGGTATCGCCGTCATCGAGATGGCCTGCTGGGACATCAAGGGCAAGGCCCTCGGGGTGCCCGTCTGGCAGCTCCTGGGCGGCAAGGTCACCGACAAGGTCAAGGCGTACGCCAACGGCTGGTACACCACCGAGCGGACCCCGGAGGCGTACCACAAGGCCGCCCAGGGCGTCATGGAGCGCGGGTACAAGGCGCTCAAGATCGACCCCTTCGGCACCGGGCACTTCGAGCTCGACCACGAGCAGACCCGGTACGCCGTGTCGCTGATCGAGGCCGTCCGGGACGCCATCGGCCCCGAGGCCGAGCTGATGCTCGAGATGCACGGCCGCTTCTCCCCCGCCACCGCCGTCCGGCTGGCCAAGGAGCTCGCCCCCTTCAAGCCGGCCTGGCTGGAGGAGCCCTGCCCGCCGGAGAACCTGAAGGCGCTGGAGAAGGTCGCCGCCAAGGTGGACATCCCGGTCGCGACCGGTGAGCGCATCCACGACCGCATCGAGTTCCGCGAGCTCTTCGAGAGCCAGGCCGTCGACATCATCCAGCCCGACGTCGGTCACATCGGCGGCATCTGGGAGACGCGGAAGCTGGCCGCCACCGCCGAGACCCACTACATGCTCGTCGCCCCGCACAACGTCGGCGGGTCCGTCCTCACCGCCGCGTCCCTCCAGGTCGGCTTCACCACCCCGAACTTCAAGATCCTGGAGCACTTCAACGATTTCGCCGACGCGGAGATCAAGAAGGTCGTCAAGGGCGCGCCCCAGGTGATCGACGGGTACTTCCACCTCTCCGACGCCCCCGGCCTCGGTGTGGAGCTCGACGTCGACGCCGCCGCCGAGTTCCCGCAGCAGCAGGCCCGGTTCGACCTGTGGGCCGAGGGCTGGGAGCAGCGCAAGCCGAAGGAATCCAAGTGACCGCCACCGCCGTCGTCGTCGAGGCGCCCGGCGAGCACCGGCTCGTCGAGCACACGCCCCGCCCGCCCGAGCCCGGCGAAGCCCTCGTCCGCGTCCACGCCGTCGGCATCTGCGGCAGCGACCGCGAGGTCTACCAGGGCAACCGGCCCGAGGGATACGTCCGTTACCCGCTCACCCCCGGCCACGAGTGGTCGGGGACGGTGCAGCAGGTCGGCGCCGGAGTCCCCGCCTCGCTCGTCGGCCGCAAGGTCGTCGGCGAGGGCTTCCGCAACTGCCAGGTGTGCGACCGCTGCCACGCCGGTGAGACCACGCTGTGCACGGACGGCTACGAGGAGACCGGGTTCACCCAGCCGGGGGCGATGGCCACCACCCTCACGCTCCCGGCGCGCCTGCTGCACGTCCTGCCGGACGACGCCGACCTGACGGCGGCGGCGCTGCTGGAGCCGGCCGCCTGTATCGCGGCGGCGGCCCTGAAGGCCAATGCCCTGCCGGGCGAGAAGGTGGCCGTGGTCGGTACCGGCACGCTCGGGATGTTCGCGGTGCAGTTCCTGCGCGCCGCCTCCCCGGCCGAGCTGCTGGTCGTCGGCACCCGTCCGGACCGTGCGGCCCTGTCCAGGGAGTTCGGCGCGACCGAGTTCCGTACCAAGGACGAGGAACTCCCCGGCGACTTCGACGTGGTGATCGAGACGGCCGGCTCCGCCGACGCCGCCCGCACCGCGGCCGCCCTGCTGCGGCGCGGCGGACGGCTGGTCCTGACGGGGATCCCGGCGCCGGGCGCCGACGGCCTGGACCCGACGGATCTGGTCGTACGGCAGCTGGAGGTGCACACCGTCTTCGGTGCGCCGCCGGACGCCTGGGCGCACACGGTGCGGGTGTTCGGCGCCGGACTGCTCGACCCGGTGCCGCTGGTCACCCACGAGCTGCCGCTCACCGAGTTCCCGCAGGCCATCGAGCTGGTGGGAGCCGGCGATCCGAAGGTCGGCAAGGTGCTGCTCCGCCCCTAGTCGTACGCCGGTACGGCGGCGACCTGACGGCCGCCGTACCGGCGTACCTCAGAGCTTCCCCTACCCAGAGCCCCGGACCACGTCCGATATTTCGAACACGAAGGACAGCTTGTGACCGACGCTTCCGCCACGGCAGCCCGCAGGCCCGGTGAGCAGGCACTCACCGCGCTCGGCCTGGGCGCGCCCGCCCTCGACCCCGCCGACGCATCGCCGCACAGCTTTCCGGGCGGTGGCCGCTGGCGCACCGAGATCCCCTCGTGCGAGGGTCCCGAGGCGCTGGCGGTCGTACTCAAGGAGTCCTCACGGCTCGACGTACCGATCCACCGGATCAGCCAGGGCAGCGGCGTGTGGATGCTGACCGACGCCGAGATCACCGAGATGGTCGAGGCCACCGGCGAACGTGACATCGAGCTCTGCCTGTTCACCGGCCCGCGCGGCACCTGGGACATCGGCGGCTCGACCCGCACCGACTCCCGCGGCGGCGGCCTCAGGGCCCGCGGGCACGACGCCGTCGCCGGGTGCGTCGAGGACGCCGTACGGGCCACGGAGCTGGGCGTGAAGTGCCTCCTCGTCGCCGACGAGGGCGTGCTGTGGACGCTGCACCGGGCGCGCACGGCCGGGATCATCCCGGCGGACACCACACTGAAGCTGTCGGCGCTGGTCGGACCGGTCAACCCGGCCTCGTTCTCCGTGTACGAGCGGCTCGGCGCCGACTCCATCAACGTGCCCAGCGATCTGACGCTGGATCACCTCACCGAGATCCGCCGGGTGTCCGGCGCCCCCATGGACATGTACATCGAGGCCCCCGACGATCTCGGCGGCTATGTACGGATGTACGAGGTCGCCGAGCTGATCCGGCGCGGCGCGCCGCTGTACCTGAAGTTCGGCCTGTCCAAGGCACCCGCGATCTACCCGTACGGCCACCACCTGCGGGACGTCACCCTGGCCACCGCCAGGGAGCGGGTGCGGCGTGGCCGGCTGGCCCTGGACCTGCTCGCCCGGCACGGGGCCGACGGGGACATGGCCCCGCTGGGCTCGCGGCTGCCCGGCGAGCTCAAGCGGTTCGAAACATATTCATAAAGGTTTCGACGCGCCCTCTTCACAGAAGACGACGCAGCCAAACAGAATCCCACACACCGTTCACCGGTTTTCACGAACCATCCCAGCGTTGCCGCACACCCCATTCCCAGCCGGGCTGAGACATCAAGGAAGATGACCATGCGCAATCGCCGAGCCGCACTTTCCGCCATAGCCGCAGCGGCCTCCCTCGCCCTCACTCTGACCGCCTGCGGCCAGAGCAGCGAGGGCGGCAGCGAGGAGGACAAGGGCAGCGCCGAGGGCGCCACCATCGGCATCGCGATGCCGACCAAGTCCTCCGAGCGCTGGATCGCCGACGGCAACAACGTCAAGAAGGACCTGGAGTCCAAGGGCTACAAGACCCAGCTGGTCTACGGCGAGGACGACCCCGACCAGCAGGTCTCGCAGATCGAGAACCTGATCACGCAGGGCGTGCGCGCCCTGATCGTCGCGGCCATCGACAACAAGTCGATGAACAACGTCCTCCAGCAGGCCAAGGACGCCGACATCCCGGTGATCTCCTACGACCGACTCATCCTCGGCACGGAGAACGTCGACTACTACGCCTCCTTCGACAACGAGAAGGTCGGCGAGCTCCAGGGCAACTACATCGTCGAGAAGCTCGGTCTGAAGGACGGCTCCGAAAAGGGCCCGTTCAACATCGAGCTGTTCGCCGGCTCCAACGACGACAACAACACCCGCTACTTCTTCCAGGGCGCGATGAACGTCCTGCAGCCCTACATCGACAAGAAGCAGCTGGTCGTCCGGTCCAAGCAGACCGAGCTGAACCAGGTCACCACCCTGCGCTGGGACGGCGGCACCGCCCAGAAGCGCATGGACGACATCCTGACCTCGGCCTACAAGACCGAGCGGGTCGACGCGGTGCTCTCGCCGTACGACGGCATCTCCATCGGCATCCTCTCGGCGCTGAAGTCGGACGACTACGGCTCCAAGAGCAAGCCGCTGCCGATCGTCACCGGTCAGGACGCCGAGGTCGCCTCGGTGAAGTCGATCATCGCCGACCAGCAGTCGATGACCGTCTACAAGGACACCCGCGAACTCGCCAAGGTGGCCTCGAACATGGTCGACGCGGTGCTCAACGACAAGAAGCCCGAGGTCAACGATACCAAGACGTACGACAACGGCTCCAAGGTCGTCCCGGCCTACCTGCTGGAGCCGGTGGCGGTCGACAAGGCCAACTACCAGGAGACCGTCGTCGACTCCGGCTACATCAAGGAAAGCGACCTCAAGTAACCGCCAGCACCTAGGGATTGGAAGGCACGACCATGGCGGGACCCGTCCTGGAAATGCGCTCGATCGTCAAGACCTTTCCCGGCGTCAAGGCGCTGTCGGACGTCACACTGACCGTCCAGCAGGGCGAGGTCCACGCCATCTGCGGGGAGAACGGCGCCGGCAAGTCGACCCTGATGAAGGTCCTCTCCGGCGTCCACCCGCACGGAACGTACGAGGGGGACATCCTCTTCGAGGGGGAGGTCTGCGAGTTCAAGGACATCCGGGCGAGCGAGCACCGCGGCATCGTCATCATCCACCAGGAGCTGGCGCTGTCGCCGTACCTCTCCCTCGCGGAGAACATCTTCCTCGGCAACGAGCATGCCAAGGGCGGCTTCATCAACTGGCGGGAGACCCTGCGGCACGCCACCGAGCTGCTGCGCCGGGTCGGTCTGACCGACCACCCGGAGACCCGCGTCGCCGACATCGGCGTGGGCAAGCAGCAGCTCGTCGAGATCGCGAAGGCCCTGTCGAAGAAGGTGAAGCTGCTCATCCTCGATGAGCCGACCGCGGCCCTGAACGACGAGGACAGCGGCAAACTCCTGGATCTGATCCTGGAGTTGAAGAAGCAGGGCATCACCTCGATCATCATCTCCCACAAGCTCAACGAGATCCGCAAGGTCGCCGACTCGGTGACGATCATCCGCGACGGCCAGACCATCGAGACGCTCGACGTGAAGGCCCCGGAGACCACCGAGGACCGGATCATCAGCGGGATGGTCGGCCGCGACCTGGAACACCGCTTCCCGGAGCGCACCCCGCACGAGCCGGAGGAGGGCGCGGCCCCCGCGCTGGAGATCCGCAACTGGACCGTGCACCACCCGATCGACCAGCAGCGCAAGGTGGTCGACGATGTGTCACTGTCCGTGCGGCGCGGGGAGATCGTCGGTATCGCGGGCCTGATGGGCGCCGGGCGCACCGAGCTCGCGATGAGCGTCTTCGGCCGCACCTACGGCCGGTACGCCGACGGCACGGTCCTCAAGGACGGCAGGGAGATCCGTACGAAGACCGTCCCCGAGGCGGTCAAGAACGGCATCGCGTACGTCACCGAGGACCGCAAGCACTACGGCCTCAATCTCATCGACACCATCAACCGCAACATCTCGCTCAGCGCGCTGGGCAAGGTCGCCAAGCGGGGCGTGGTCGACGAGCACGAGGAGCGGCAGGTCGCCGAGGGCTTCCGCAAGTCCATGAACATCAAGGCGCCGACCGTCTTCGAGCCGGTGGGCAAGCTGTCCGGCGGCAACCAGCAGAAGGTCGTCCTCAGCAAGTGGATCTTCGCGGGTCCGGACGTGCTGATCCTGGACGAGCCGACGCGCGGCATCGACGTCGGTGCCAAGTACGAGATCTACACGGTCATCGACCAGCTGGCCGCCCAGGGCAAGGCGGTCGTCTTCATCTCCTCCGAGCTGCCGGAGCTGCTCGGCATGTGTGACCGCATCTACACGATGGCCGCGGGGCGGCTGACCGGTGAGTTCTCGCGGGCCGAGGCCTCGCAGGAATCGCTGATGCGTCAGATGACTAAGGACAAAGAGGTAACCCGATGAGCACGGATGTGACCGCCAAGACCCCGGCCCCCGCGCCGCCGGGCAAGAGCGGAGGGGCCGCGGGCGACGGCCTGCTCCAGCTGGTTCTGGACGGCATGCGCCGCAACATGCGGCAGTACGGCATGCTGATCGCCCTCGGCCTGATCGTGGCGTTGTTCGCCGTGTGGACCGACGGCGACCTGCTGCTGCCGCGCAACGTCTCCAACCTGGTGCTGCAGAACAGCTACATCCTGATCCTCGCGATCGGCATGATGCTGGTCATCATCGCGGGCCACATCGACCTGTCGGTCGGCTCGTTGACCGCCTTCATCGGCTCGATGGCCGCCGTGTTCATGGTCAAGAACGATCTGCCATGGCCGGTCGCCGTCATCCTCTGCCTCGCCATGGGCGCGGTCGCGGGCGCGGCACAAGGGTTCTTCATCGCCTACGGCGGCATACCGTCGTTCATCGTGACCCTCGCGGGCATGCTGATCTTCCGCGGTCTGACCGAGATCTTCCTCGAGGGCCAGACGCTCGGGCCGTTCCCGGAGGGTCTGCAGAAGGTCGCCAACGGCTTCCTGCCCGAGGTCGGACCGAACACCAACTACCACAACCTCACTCTGCTGCTGGGCTTCGGGAT
Source organism: Streptomyces sp. NPDC059866 (assembly GCF_042731325.1). Classification (NCBI taxonomy): domain Bacteria; kingdom Bacillati; phylum Actinomycetota; class Actinomycetes; order Kitasatosporales; family Streptomycetaceae; genus Streptomyces; species Streptomyces sp. NPDC059866. The sequence continues at coordinate 246,310 of NZ_JBHWJT010000007.1, forward strand.
GATCGCGTTCGTGGTCTTCCAGGAGTTCCGCGACCGCCGCCGGCAGCAGGAGTTCTCCCTGGACGTCCCGCCCTTCAACCTGTTCCTGCTGAAGCTGGTCGCGCTCGGCGCCGCCATCCTCACGCTGACGCTGCTGCTGGCCAGCTACAAGGGCGCCCCGATCGTGCTGCTCATCCTGGGCGTGCTGCTCGTCGGCTTCGGCTACGTCATGCGCAACGCGATCATCGGCCGCCACATCTACGCGATCGGCGGCAACCTGCCCGCGGCCAAGCTGTCGGGTGTGAAGGACAAGAAGGTCACCTTCCTGATCTTCGTGAACATGGGCATGCTCGCGGCCCTCGCGGGTCTGGTCTTCGCCGCCCGCTTCAACGCGGCCTCGCCCAAGGCCGGCCTGAACTTCGAGCTGGAGGCGATCGCGGCCTCGTTCATCGGCGGCGCGTCGATGAGCGGCGGTGTCGGCACCGTGCTCGGCGCGATCATCGGCGGTCTGGTACTGGGCGTGCTGAACAACGGCATGAACCTCGTCGGCATCGGCACGGACTGGCAGCAGGTCATCAAGGGCCTGGTACTGCTCGCGGCGGTCGGGTTCGACGTGTGGAACAAGCGCAAGGTCGGTTCGTAAGTCAGCAGGGCCCCGCCGGAAGGCGGGGCCCCCTCCTTATGCAGGAGCCGCACATGGAACTGAACAGACGCACGGTCATCGCGGGAGCCGCGGCGGCGGGCATGGCCGCCACCACGCTCGGCGGCACGGCACACGCCACGGGAGGCAGGACGCCGGTGAAGTCGCTCTTCGGCAAGCTCGCCGACGACACGAAGATCTACAGCTGGTCGCTGGAGAACGGCGGCACCCGCCTGAAGGTCCTCTCCTACGGCGGCATCGTCCAGTCCCTGGAGATCCCCGACCGGCGCGGCCGCTACACCAACGTCTCGCTGGGCTTCGACAACATCGAGGACTACGTCTCCTCAAGCCCGTACTTCGGCGCGCTGATCGGCCGCTACGGCAACCGCATCGCCAAGGGCAGGTTCACCCTGGACGGCAAGGCCTACCAGCTGTCCGTCAACGACGGCGACAACAGCCTGCACGGCGGAGCGCAGGGCTTCGACAAGCGGGTGTGGGACATCGAGCCGTTCACCAAGGGCTCCGACGTCGGCCTGTACCTGTACTACACGAGCGTCGACGGCGAGATGGGCTACCCGGGCACGCTCAGGTCGAAGGTCACATACACCCTCACCCGGCACGGCGACTGGCGCATCGACTACGAGGCCACCACCGACAAGGCCACCGTCGTCAACCTCACCAGCCACGTCTACTGGAACCTGGCCGGCGAGTCGAGCGGCACGATCTACGACCACGAGCTGTCCATCGCCGCCGCCCGCTACACGCCGGTCGACTCGGGGCTGATCCCCACGGGCGAACTGGCGAAGGTCGCGGGCACCCCCTTCGACTTCCGCCGTACCAAGACCGTCGGCGAGGACATCCGTGTCGCGCACCAGCAGCTGCTGTACGGCAAGGGCCTGGACCACAACTGGGCCCTGGACAAGGGCATCACGGCCCGCCCCGAGCACATCGCCACGCTCCGGGACCCGTCCTCCGGCCGCACCCTGAAGATCGCGACCACCGAGCCGGGCCTGCAGTTCTACTCCGGCAACTTCCTGGACGGCTCCCTCGTCGGCACCGGCGGGACCGTCTACCGGCAGGGCGACGGGCTGTGCCTGGAGACCCAGCACTACCCGGACTCGCCGAACCACCCGTCGTTCCCGTCGACGGTGCTGCGGCCGGGGCAGACGTACCGGTCGACGACGGTGCACTCGTTCAGCGCCTGAACACCAGGGCGCGCCCGCCCGTCCGTGAACGCACATTTCCTTCACGCGAGTTGAACGGCGTCACAGCCGCATCCGTATGAATGGGTGGCCCGCGCTCCCCCGCGCGGGCCACCCAGACGACGGACCCGGTCGCCTCCCCACCGGGCCCGCCTCACGCGGAGGTTCCATGGCCGACAACGTCACATCGCTGTTCCGCAGCACTGCGGCGCACAGCCCCTCCATGGCGGCGCTGACGCGGGAGGGCGGCGACGAGGCCGGCCCGGTGGACTTCTGCATCCCCTGCAACCCCTACTTCCCCACCCCGGCCATGTTCGACGAGATGGCGAGCAGGCTGCGGGACATCATCACGTACTACCCGAGCAGCGCCGACACCATCACCGCCGAACTGTGCAGCCTGCTCCAGCTTCCGCCGCAGTGCGTGGCGATGGGCAACGGCTCGACCGAGCTGATCACCTGGATCGACCACCTCCTCGTCCGCGAGTCCCTCGCCATCCCCGTCCCCACCTTCGGCCGCTGGACCGACCAGCCGATGGAGACCGGCAAGCGGGTCGACATGTTCCCGCTCCAGGAGTCCAGCGGCTTCGCCCTGGACCTGGCGCAGTACGCCGAGTTCATCCGGGCCCGCGGCACCCGGGTCGCCGTCCTGTGCAACCCCAACAACCCCGACGGCGGCTACCTGCACAAGCACGCGGTCGTGCAGTTCATGGACGCGATGGCGGACCGGGACCTGGTCGTGATCGACGAGTCGTTCCTGGAGTTCGCCGACGCCGAGACCGAACCCAGCGTCGTGCAGGAGGCGATGATCCGGCCCAACGTCATCGTGCTGCGCAGCCTCGGCAAGAACTTCGGCCTGCACGGCATCCGCTTCGGCTACCTCGTCGCCAACCCGGCGCTCGCGGGCCGGGTCCGCTCCATGCTCCCCAAGTGGAACCTCAACTCCTTCGCCGAGCACGTGGTGTTCATGCTGAAGGAGCACGGCCAGGAGTACGCGCAGAGCCTCCAGCAGGTGCGACGGGACCGGCTGGACATGGCCGGCCAGCTGGCCGCGCTGCCCGGCCTGACGGTTTACCCGTCCCAGGGCAATTTCCTCTTCGTGCGCCTCCCGGTGGGCGCCGAAGGCACCGTGGTCCGGGACCGGATGCTGACCGAGCACCGGATCCTGGTCCGTGAGTGCGGCAACAAGATCGGATCCTCCAGCCGCTTCCTGCGGCTCGTGGTGCGCCCCCAGGTGGATGTGCGTCGCCTGGTGTCCGGCCTGGAACAGGTGCTCTACGGGACCAGGAGGGGAGCCGCCGTGCCCGAGCTGGGCACCGGGACCAGCTACAGCTCGGGTACGGCGGCGGTGGACCGGCTCGTCAGTGCCACCAATGGCGCCGGTGTGCAAGGCCTTGCCGCTCAGGCCGTCGGCGCCGTCGGTGCGGTCGGTGCCGGTGGGCCGGGCCTGGCAGCCGCCCCGCCCGCCGGCACCGGCATGCCGATGCCGGCCGCGGCACAGACCGGCGGGGCGGGGGCGCCGATGCCGGCGGCGGCGCAGACGTTCCCGCAGCCGACGGCACCGCAGCCCGTGCCTCAGCCCGTCCCTCAGCCCATCCCTCAGCCCGTGATTCCGCAGCCGGCGCCACCGCAGGCGATCCCGCAGCCCGCGGTGGCCCAGGCGATGCCCCAGCAGCCGTCCGGCCTCACCCCGCCCGGCGTCCCGGCCCGCGGTGGCCTCACTGCCGCCCAGGTCCGGGGCACGACGGGCCCCGTCGCCCCAGCCGGTCTGGCGACGGCGCCGGCGACCGGCTGGCCGGGCGCGACCAGCTGGCCGAACGCGGCCGGGATGGGCCAGGCGGGGTAGGCGGCCCGCCGGGTCAGGCGGGACAGGCGCCCGCCTGGTCAGGCCGGAGTCAGCCGCCACTGCTGGCAGGCGTTGTTCAGCCACGTCCACTGGCGTACGTCGGCCCCGTCCGCCGTCGAGCAGTCGGCGACGTCGGCGACCTTGCCGGTGGCCTGGTTGACGATCCGTACGTGGCCGCCGTCGGTGGCGACGAACCGGAACCGCTGGCAGGTGTTGTTCAGCCAGGACCACTGCCGCAGATCGGCCCCGTCGTCGGCGGAACAGTTCGCGGTGTCGAGCACCTTGCCGGTGGCCACGTTCACCAGCCGGTGGGTGTCGTCACCGAGATCCTCGAGCCGCCATCGCTGGTTGTTGCCGCCACTGCAGCCGTACTGCTGGACATTGGCCCCGTCGGCACTCGAACCTCCCGCCACATCAAGGCACTTGCCACTGTTGCGGTTGGTGATGGTGTACGTCGTGGAGGCCGAGGCCGGCTCACCGGACGGCCCGGCGAGCGAGGCCCCCAGCCGCACCGGCGTACCGAAGTTCGGCGTGCCGTCGGAGTTCCAGGTGAACTTCTGCGCCCGGGTGGTCCGCCCGTTGTCGCAGCCCTCGCTCGCGCTGTCGTTGGCGTGGTAGACGATCCAGCTCTCACTGCCGTCCGGCGAGGTGAAGAACCCGTTGTGGCCGGGCCCGTAGACGCCGCCTGCGTCACTGCGCTGGAAGACGGGCGTGGACTTCTTCGTCCAGGAGGAGGCGGAGAGCGGGTGGGACCCGGTGAGTTCGAGCTGGCCGAGCTTGTAGTCGGGGGTCCAGCAGCCGCTCGCGGAGTAGATGAGGAAGGTCCGCCCGTTGCGTTGGAGGATCTCCGGGCCCTCGTTGACCGTGCCGCCCTGCCGCTCCCAGTCGTACGTCGGCGTCGAGACCGTCGAGAAGGCCCCGCTGACGGTGTACGGATTCGACATCCGAGCGGCGACGAGGTTCTGCGTCCCGCCACTGGCACTCCCGAACAGATAAAGAGAGCCGTTGATGGTGGCGACGGTCGGATCCAGCATCCAGGCGGAGTTGAGCTGCGCCTTGTAGGTGTACGGCCCCATGGGATCGGACCCGGCGCTCTCCAGCACATGGGTGCGCTGCGTCGGAATGTAGTCGGACACGTTCTGCCCGGCGACGTAGTACAGGTACCAGCGGCCGTTCAGGAAGTGCAGCTCCGGCGCCCAGATGTTGCAGCACCGGGAGGCGGCGTCGCCGGTCCACACCTGCACGCCGGGAGCGGTGGAGAGACCCGCGAGGGTGGTGGACTTGCGGATGGTGATGGCGCTGGTCCAACTGGTCGTGACCAGGTAGTAGTTGCCGTTGTGGTACGAGATCCAGGGGTCGGCGCCCTTGACGGACTTGACCGGGTTGGTGAACGAGGCGGCGCTCGCGGAGGACTGGCCGAGGCCGAGCGCGAGCAGGAGGGCCGCCAGCAGGGTCAGTAAGCGACGGGCCATCCGCTGCTCCAGTTCAGGAGGTTGATGCCGAGCTTGGGGGTGCCGTTGTCGTTGCCGTCGTAGTAGTGGTAGACGATCAGGTCGCCGTCCACGTCGTTCATGATCGACTGCCCGCCGGGCCCGATGATGCTGCCGTGCGACTCGAGGACGGGTGTCCCGCCGTTGTTCATCATCGAGACGCCGTTCTTGTCGTGGTACGGCCCGGTGATGCTGGTGGCGCGGCCGACCTTGACCTTGTACGTGGAGCTGGTGCCGGCGCAGCAGGTGTCGTACGAGGCGAAGAGGTAGTAGTAGCCGCCCCGCTTGACGATGAACGGCGCCTCGACGGCCTTCGTCCCGGTCGGGCGGGAGGCGAGGGAGTACCGGGTGGTGTTGGAGGAGAGCTGCTTCCCGGTGGACGGATTGATCTGGATCATCTTGATGCCGGTCCACCAACTGCCGAAGGACAGCCACCACTTGCCGTCGCCGTCGACGAAGAGGTTGGGGTCGATGGCGTTGTAGTCGCTGGAGGAGCTGGAGGTGTAGACGATGCCGTAGTCGGTCCAGCTGCCCGGCTGGCCGGTAGTGGAGCCGGCGAGCCCGATGGCGGAGGTGTTCGAGCCGAACTTCGAGACGGAGTAGTACATCAGGTACTTGCCGCCGTGGTACGAGATGTCCGGTGCCCAGGCCTCCGGCACGGAGGAGTAGTTCGACCACCAGCTGGGACGGCTGCCGAAGGCGTCGGCGCCCGCGCTGAAGGCGATGCGGTCGCTCGACGTCTTGTTGGCGATGCCTCCGCCGGTGGCGTAGAGCAGGTACTGGCCGGACGAGGTGCGGATCATCGTCGGGTCGTGGGTGACGACGGAGCCGGTGACCCGTCCGGGGTTGGGGTAGGCGCTCGCCGTGCTCGGGATGAGGGCGAGCAGGGCTGCGGCGGGGAGGGCGAGGAGTGCGGTTCTGGTCGTTCGGGAGGTGCGGCTCACGCGGATCCTCCTTGCGGGTGGGGGGCGTTGGAAAGGAAGCGCCCGCATGTCCGTGATTTCGAACAGCGATCGCAAGCTCGGACGGGACCGTAGAATCGAACCACTTGCGCGTCAATGGTCCGCGCAGTCACAGCGGGCGCACTACGAAGTGGTAACGGGCGGCAACTGCCGATGAGCTGCCATGGTCTAGCCCGCCATGAAGATCTCTTTCCTGCTCCACAACGCCTACGGAATCGGAGGCACGATCACCACCACCTTCAACCTGGCCCACGCACTGGCCGAGCGGCACGAGGTGGAGATCGTCTCCGTGCTACGGCACCGGGAGCACCCGAACTTCACCCTGGACCCGAGAGTGTCGCTCAGGCCGCTCGTGGACTTGCGGCAGGAGAAGAACCATCCGCTGCATCTGAGACCGGCGGGGGTGTTCCCCCGCGCCGAGTACCGTTACGGGCAGTACAGCGAGCTGACCGACCAGCGGATCGCCGAGTGTCTCGCCACGATCGACGCCGACGTGGTGATCGGCACCCGGCCGGGGCTGAACGTCCACCTCGCCCTCCAGGCTCCGGAGCATGTCGTCCGCATCGGACAGGAGCACCTCACCCTGGACAACCATCCGCCCCGGCTGCGCACCACGCTGCGCCGGGCCTACCGCCGGCTCGACGCGCTGACCACGGTGACCGAGGCGGACGCCGCCGCCTACCGGCGCAAGATGTGGCTGCCCGGGGTCCGGGTGGAGGCCCTCCCGAACAGCGTGCCGGATCCCGTGCTGCCGGCCGTCGACGGCTCGGCGAAGGTGGTCGTCGCGGCCGGCCGACTGGTCCCGGTGAAACGTTACGACCTGCTCATCGAGGCCTTCGCCATGGTTGCCGCCGAACACCCGGACTGGCAGCTGCGCATCTACGGCAAGGGTGAGGAGCACGATCGGCTGCGGCAGCTCATCATGGACCTCCGCCTGTGGAACAACGTCTTCCTGATGGGTGCGGCGGCCCCCATGGAGGGAGAGTGGGTCAAGGGCTCGATCGGTGCGGCCGCGTCCAACTTCGAGCCGTTCGGCATGACGATCGTCGAGGCGATGCGCTGCGGCCTGCCGGTGGTGAGCACCGACTGCCCCTACGGACCCGGCGAAATCATCGAGGACGGGGTCGACGGCCGACTGGTGCCGGTCGGGGACCGTGCCGCGCTCGGCGCGGCCCTGCTCGAACTGGTCCGTGACGACGAGGGGCGCCGCCGTATGGGCCGTGCGGCGTTGGAGAACGCGCGGCGGTTCGCTCCCGGCCCCGTGGTCGAGCAGGCCGAGCGACTGTTCACGGAGGCGGTCTCGGCGAGAAGGGCGGGACGGCCCGTCGTACCGGAACGCGCCCGTATGCACCGCGCCCTGGTCAGCCAGGGCTTCGCCGCCCGCGACGCCGCGTTCGCCTCGGCGAGCAGCGCGCTGCGCATGGTCCGGAAGGGACAGCGATGAGCACGGAACAGAATGCGGCACAGAGTGTGGATCCGCGCGTCGGCTGCGTGGTCGAGCCGGACGGCCGGATCACGTTCGATCTGCCGCCGCTGCCGGCCGAAGGGCCGCAGGTGTTGCTCCGGCTGCGTCCGAAGAAGGGCCGGCCCGAGAAGACGCTGCACACCCTCGGCCTGGCACCCGCCGCCGACGGTCGCCTGCGCGCCGTCCTGGGCCCGCAGCCCGTTCTCGAGGAGGGCCGGTGGGACGTGTACCTGCTCCGGGAACCGGGATCCGAGCGGCAGCGTCTGCGGCCGGGCCTGCGTGACCTGCGGGCCCTGGTCGACGGACACCTCCGCGACCGGCAGTCACCGCTGGCCGTCCGGGTTCCCTACGTCACCAAGGACGGGTACCTCGCAGTACGGACCTGGCTGCGCCCCGCCCACGCGGAGGTCGACGGCATCGACATCACGGACCGCTCGATGACGGTCGGCGCCCGCCTGCACGGCGCCTCGTTCCAGGAGGGAGCCGCCGTGCACCTGCGCCTGCGGGGCGGCAGCGGCACCGTGCACCCCCTGGAGCCACGGCCCGCACCTGACGGCCGAAGCTTCTCCTTCACGGTCGACCACGGGGAGTTGACCGCCGGGACGGACGCCGGAAGCGGCGTCTGGGACGTCTTCGTGCGGCCTGCGGCGCAGGCGCCTCTCATCCGGGTCGCCCGTCTGCTCGACGACCTGGCAGACCGCAAGGAGGTCTTCGTCCACCCGGCGGTCACGCTCGGCGGTGCCGTCCTGCGTCCCTACTACACCGTCGACAACGACCTCTCCGTGGAGGTGACGAAGGCCGGTTGAGGTGGGCGACGGCTGTCTCGCCACGGATCACGCCTCCGACTGCGCCCACCGCGAGTCGGCACCCGCTTCTGCATTGCCTTTTGCGGCGGGCCGGTCCACGGTGTTGGCCCGTGACGAACGCCGAGGATGAGGGGGAAGGCCGTGCGAAGACGGAGCTTTCTGAGCGGATTAGGGAGCGTGCTCGGTGCGGGGGCGGTCGGGCTCGGGCTCGCCTCCACCAGCAGCGGTACGGCGAGTGCGGCGGACCTGGACGCCGCGGAGCCCCATGACTGGCAGGCGGTCACCGCGCCCGACTGCACTCCCGCCGCCCACCTGATCGACGTGGCCGCCGCCGGGCCCGGCCTCGCCTGGGCCGTGGGCGAGGAGGGGCGCAACGGCAGTACCCGAGGCACGCCGCTGGCCCTCGCCTGGGACGGCGGGACATGGACCCGCGTCGGCCTCGCCCACCTCGGCTTCGGCGGCTCCCTGCACTCCGTCGCCGGCACCTGCGCCCGCTCCGCCTGGGCGGTCGGCACCGACGCCTCCGGTGCGACGCACCTGCTCGCCTGGGACGGGCGCACCTGGCAGGAGGCCGACTTCCCGGGGCGGGGGCAGGCCGGGACTGTCCTCACCGGGGTCGCGGTGGACCCCGACGGGCAGGCCTGGTGCTCCGGCCGTAACAGCGACGGCTCGGTGCTGCTGCGCGGCGGGCGAGGCGGCTGGTCGTGGGTGGCGGCACCGCCGAGCGGGGCCGCGGCCACCCCCTCGGGCGTCCGGGTGACCCCCGACGGCAACGTCTGGGTCTACGGCACCGGAATCGTCGCCCGCTGGAACGGCACCGCGTGGACCGAGCTCCCCGCCTACCAGGGCATCCGCGCCACCGTCACCGGACTGCTCCCGGTCGCCGACGACGACATCTGGCTCACCGGCTACGACTACGGAGTCGGCGGCCCGCCCGGCAAACCCCCCGGCGTCACCCTCCTCCACGGGGACGGCAGCACCTGGCGGAGCGTCACCGCGCCCTTCACCGTCGGCATGCTCACCGGGATCGTGGGCGACGAGCGGGGACTGCCCGACCGTGTTTCCGGCTGGGATTTCTGGGACCAGAACCGGGCGCATCACCTGCGGTGGGACGGGGCGGCCTGGGTGAGTGAGCGCGGGGCCGCCTCGTCGGCTCCTGTGGTGATCAACTCCCTGGTGTCCGTGCCTGGTACGGGCGGCTACTGGGGAGTCGGTACGACGTCCTCCTCCCCCTATCCGCCCGCCCAGGTCCGGATCGAGCGCTGAACCACACCAGCCGGATCACGTTCCAGGACAACGGCTCCAGGACGGCGGTCAGCCGACCGTCCTGGAGTCCCGTGCCCTCGACCAGGTCCGGGGAGACCCGCTCGGGGCCGTCGAGCGTATTGCTCAACTGCCTGCCGACAGATGGCGGATGGATGGCGCCGCTCGACCGGCCAGGCGGCTGCGCGGCCCCAGGAGGCCGCGTCCACTGACGCGGTGCACGGCGGTCGCCCACCGGTAGGGGAATCCGCAGGTGCAACACATCTGGCGGATGTGTTGCATTCCCAGCCGCTGCACCACTCCTGCGGACACGGCAGGGCGCCGTCAGCACGGCCCGGGCACCGCTGAGTCTGCTCGGCGGCCTTGCGCCGGTGGGCGCATTCATCGACGCGGGCCGCGGGAGGCGGGATGGAAGGGACTGATTGGCGGAGGCCCGAACCACCGAGCTCACACCGCGTTCGTCGCGGCTGATCCGTTCAAGCGGGCCTGTCGCAGCGGGAAAGAGGCGGCACGTCGATCTCGGCGCGTACGGTCTTTCCTGGCGGTGGTTCACGGTCCAGTACCTCCCAACGGGCGGCGAGCGCGGCGACGAGTGCGAGGCCGCGCCCGGATTCCTCGAGCGGCTCCGGCGTCCGTACGGCATCCGGATCCGGCGGACGTGGCTCCGTGCGGGTGTCGGTGACCTCGATGCGTACGCTTCCCGCGACCAGGGACAGCCGCAGTTCGAAGTCCCGCCCGGGAACGCGGCCGTGGAGCACGGCGTTCGCAGCCAGTTCGGCGACGATCACGGCGATGGCGTCGGAGGCGTCACAGCCGTGCGGGATGCCCCAGGCGTGCAGCTGGTTCAGGGCCAGGTGCCGGGCGAGGCGGGCTCCGCGCGGGGTGGCGCTGAGGCGCTGGGTGAACATACGTACGGTAACCGGCTGTTGGGGAGTGAGCGGTGCGGTCATGCACCCAATCTGGCGGTTGTGCGGGGCAGTTCACCAGGTCGGCGGCGCGTACGCTGCTCGAGCGTACGCGGTTACGGAGTGGACAGTACTCATCACCAGCCGTGACCATGGGTGCGGGAGGTGACCGTCAGTGGTCGATGTGCTGGGTACGGGTGGCGAGCCGGAGTCGTCGGACAGTCTGCGGACGTTCGGGGCGGTCGTACAGGCATTGCGGGAGCATGCCGGGTTGAGCCGGGAGGAGTTCGGGGACCGGGTGGAGCTCTCCAAACACACGGTGGCTTCAGTGGAGTTGGGGCGGCGGATGCCGGATCCGACGTTCGCGGAGCGATCGGAGGCAGTGCTCGGGAATACGGGGGCGTTGCGACGGGCGGCACAGCATCTGGCTCGGCAACCGGGACTGGCGGCGTGGTTTCGGCGGTGGGCGCGGTTGGAGGCGACCGCGATCACGCTGTACACGTACGAATGCCGGTTGATTCCAGGACTGTTGCAGACGGAGGCTTATGCCCGGACACTGTTCACCAACCAGCTGCCGCCCCTCGACGACGAGCAGATCGAGGCGCAGTGGATCGCTCGGGCGGAGCGGCAACGGTTACTTCGGGAGCGACCCAACACCGCCTTCGGCTTCATCCTGGAGGAGGGGCTGTTCCTGCGGCGCACGGGTGGGGTGGAGGTCACGCGCGAGCTGATCGACCATGTGCTGGAGATCGCGGAGTTGCGGAACATCGAGATTCAGGTCATGCCACAGGTGCAGGAGACCCACGCGGGACTGCACGGCCCCATGCGGTTGCTGGAGACGCCGGAGAACAAGTGGTTCGCCTACTGCGAGGGGCAGGAAAGCGGCCAGCTCATCGCTGACCCAAAGGTGGTCAGCGTGCTCCAGATGCGATATGCCAGGATGCGCTCACAGGCTCTCACCATCAAAGACTCCGTGAGCCTGTTGCAGCGGATGCGAGGAGCCTTATGAGCACCAATGAACTGGTCTGGTTCAAGAGCAGCTACAGCAGCGGCTCCGGCGACGACTGCGTCGAGGTCGCCCTCTCCTGGCACAAGTCGAGTTACAGCAGCGGCGGTGACGGCGACTGCGTAGAAGTCGCCCCCTCCCCCACCACCATCCACATCCGCGACTCCAAGAACAAACAGGGCCCCCACCTCACAGTCACCCCTGCCGCTTGGATGAACTTCATCTCCCTTGCGGCACACGCAACTTGACGGGACCTGAGCGTCACACCAGCCAACAGCCGTCGCGCATCAACTCGCGGTAGGACAACTCGTTCTCCTCGCGCCAGGCCTGGATGCGGCGCGGGGTGATGCGGAACCAGCGGTATGGCGTGGCCGGCGTGCGCGGGTCGAAGCCGGTGCGCGCGGCGAACCGGTCTCCCCGCTGCTGCGGCAGCGCGTCGATCTCGAGGGCCTCGACCTCGCCGTCGATCATGGTTACGTCGCGGGTGTGGCCGAGCCCCAGCCGGACGACCCGGGTGGCGGCCAGGTTCCTGCCGGTCGGGCTGTCCGTCGGGGTGGCCACCAGCATCGCCTCGCCGTCCCAGTCGAAGGACAGCGGCACCAAATACGGTGCGCCGTCCGCCGAGGCACTGGCCACCCAGACATCGACATCGTGGGTGAGCCGGTGCTCGGTGTCGCGGCGGCGCTGAGCACGGGTTCGGGGTCCGGCGGTCACCTCGGCCTGCAGCACCGTCTTGATTCCCCCGGTGGATGAACGGGTCATGGTCACTCCCCTTGGTCGTGGGTCCCGATCGGCCCGGTGTGTCCTGTCGGGCTTGATCGCTGTGGTCACCAGGCTCTCCCGGCCGGGGTGCGGTCCACCTCCGTGCCGGCCACGGAACCGCCACGGATAATGAGCCGGTGTCCAGTTCAGTGATCTCGGCTCGGGAAGCCGACGTGCTCGCGCTGCTCGGGGAGCACCTGAGCAACGCGGAGATAGCCGCGCGGTTGTTCATCTCCGTACGCACGGTCGAGTCGCATGTCTCCTCGCTGCTGCGCAAGCTTCAGGTGCCGGACCGGCGGGCGCTGTCCCGGCGCGCGGCGGAACTCGCTCCCGCTGAACAGTCGCGCTCGGCAGCCGCCCTTCCGGCACCGCTGACGGCGTTCGTCGGCCGGGGGCGCGAGCGCAGGGAGCTGGCCGAGGCGGTGAAGGCGCACCGGCAGGTGACGGCGGTCGGTCCGGGCGGGGTGGGAAAGACGCGGCTGGCGCTGGCGGTGGCGGCGGAGGTGGCCGACGACTTCGCCGACGGGGTGTGGTTCGTCGATCTGGTCCCGGTCACCGAACCGGGGCGGGTGGCTGCTGCGGTCGCGGCGGCCGTGGGTGTGGGCGAGCAACCCGGGCGCGACATCGACGACGCGGTGCCGGCCGCGCTGGCGGATCACCGGGCGCTGCTGGTGCTGGACAACTGCGAGCAGGTACGCGACGGGGTGGCGCCGTTCCTGGAGCGGCTCTTGACGGCGTGCCCGCGGTTGCGGGTGCTCGCCACGAGCCGGGCCCGGCTGATGGTGCCGTTCGAGCGGGTCTTCCCGGTCCCGCCGCTGTCGCGGGCCGGCGGCGACGCGTCGGAGGCGGTGGCCCTCTTCATGGACCGGGCGGCGGCGGTCGGCCTGCCGCCGGGTCCGGCGGTGAGCGAGGGGGTCGTGGCCCTCTGCGAACGGCTCGACGGCATGGCGCTGGCGATCGAGCTGGCGGCGGCACGGTGGCCCACGCTCGGACTGGACGGCCTGACGGCCGGTCTCTCCGATCAGCTGAGGATCCTCACCGGCGGGCCCCGCGCCGACGACCGGCACCGGTCGGTGCGGGCGGTGCTCGACTGGAGCCATGACCTGCTTCAGCCGCAGGATCAGGCGCTGCTGCGGCGGGTGTCGGTGTTCGCCGTGCCGTTCACCGCCGAGGCGGCCACTGCGGTCGCCGGGTTCGCCCCGCTGGATCCGGCCGCGGTCACGGATGGGCTTGGCAGGCTTGCCGAGCAGAGCCTGCTCGCCGTGACACCGTCCGCGGCCGGCACCCGTTACCAGCCGCTGGAGACCATCCGCCAGTACGGGACGGAGCGGCTCGCCGACGCCGGTGAGCTGATCGACGTCCGATCCCGCCACGTGGATTGGTGCCTGGCCGGCGCGACCGCCCTCATGGGAGCCGGCGGCGCGGACTGGCGCGCCCGGTTCGACGCTCTGGCGGACGACCTCAGGGCCGCTCTCACCTGGGCCGCCGAACAGCCCGAGCGGCGCGCGGACGCCTGCCATCTCGCCTTGGCCCTGGCCGAGTTGGCGTTCACCCGCAACCTGCTCGGCGAAGCCCAGCAGCGGTACGAGCAGGCGGCCCGGCTCGTTGACGACGACGCCGGTGCCGGTGCCGCTGCGCTGCGGCATGCCGCCTCAGTGGCCGGGTGCCGCAGGCTCGGCGACGACATGTTCCGACTGCATCGTGCCGCCGCGGAGGCCGCCCGCCGGGCCGGGGACAACGCCGGTGCCGGCCGTGACCTGGCGGACGCCGCCACCGTCGCGTACCGCTTCTCCACCTCGTTCACGCGCATTCCCCCCGTGGACGAGGTGACCGCCATGCTCGCGGAGGCGCGAGAGCTGTCCGGTGACACCCCGGCCGCCGAGGCGGCTGTCGCGCTGGCCGAGGCGGCGGTGCTCACGGACGCGTACGGCGCGATTCAGGGAGCCGCGGACAACACCGTTGAGGAGACGGTCGAGCGAGCCGAACAGGCCGTCGGGCTCGCCCGGCGCACCGGCGACCCGGTGGCGGAGTCGGCCGCCCTCGACGCGCTCTCCGGCGCCCGGAGCTGGGCCGGTGATGCCTTCGCCGTCGCGGGCATCGCCCGGCGCCGGATCGACATCCTGGCCTCTGTGCCGCCAACTCCCGCCAGGACGCACGAGTTGATGGACGCCCTCGCCATGGCCGCCGGAACCTCCCTCGGTGTGGGGAAGCTGCCGGAAGCCCGTCGGTGGGGCAGGCAGCTCGCGGACCACCCGCTGCTGGCCGAGGCGGGTCACCACGCCACATCCTGGATCCTGACCGCGGACGCGTTCGCCGGCCATGCCGACGAGGTACTCACCCGCAGCGTGAGGTTCCTCGACGCGTGGGAGCAGAGCGGCCGGCAGCGCTCACTCTCCCTCGGCGCCGCAGCCGCGTCGGTCGCCATGATCCACGGCTTGCGCGGCGACCACGACGCCCGGGCGGCCTGGCTCGCGGTCCTCGACCGGGCGGACACGGCGGCGGAGCACCATCACGGCTACGGTGCGGTCTTCGACGCCATGGTCCTGCTCCACCACGGAGAGGTCGACGCCGCGCTGGAGCGGGTCGCGCCGAAGCCGGATGAGGTGTGGAAGTGGGTGTGCTGGATCTGGCATCACTGGTACGTGTCGCTCCGGGCGGAGACGGCGGCGCTCGCCGGGCACCCGGACGCCCGGGCCCGGATCGACGCCGCGCGCGCCGTGGTCACCGGTAACCCGGTCGCCACCGCCCAGGTGGACCGGGCGGAGGCGCTGCTGGACGGCGACCTGCCGCGCCAGCTCGCCGCCGCAGCGGCGTTCGACGCGGCCGGCTGCCCCTACCAGTCGGCGCGCACGCTGCTGCTCGCCGGCGGCGACCATGCCACCGCCGGCACGACCGCACTGGCCGGCCTCGGCCTCGCGCCCAAGGCCGTCCGGTAGCGGGCGTGCCCCTCAGCTCACCGCCTGCTTCACGAGTGCGGCGATCCGCGCCTCCGCCTCGGCCGTCACCTCGGTCAGGGCGAAACCGGTCGCCCACATCGTGCCCTCGTCCAGGTTCGCCTGGTCGCTGAACCCGAGTGTCGCGTAGCGGGACTTGAACTTCGCCGCGCTCTGGAAGAAGCAGACGACCTTGCCGTCCCGCGCATAAGCAGGCATGCCATACCAGAGCTTCGGCGCGAGAACCGGGGCGCCGGCGGTGACGACGGCATGGACGCGCTCGGCCAGGATCCGGTCCGAATCCTGCATCTCGGCGATCTTCGCGAGCACGTCCCGCTCCGCCTCCGCCGCCTTGTCCGCACGCGAGCCGCGGCGCGCTGCCTTCTTCTGCTCCTGGGCGTGCTCCTTCATCGCGACCCGCTCCTCGGCCGTAAACCCCTCGTACGTGCTGCTTTCGGTGCTGCTCATGGTCACTCCCGTAGCCGTGGGTCACGATCGGGCCGGCGTGTCCTACCGGGCCCGATCACTGCGACCACAGCCTCTCCCGCCCGGCGCACGGACCGCCTCCGTGCTGACCACGGAAACCACCACTGACTACCGGGCGGCCGAGTAGTGATGCCTGGGAGGATCGGCGAATGATCCACAGCGAGGAGAGCATCGCCGCCGAACTGGATCGCGTACGGCAGCGCCCACCGGCCGAGGCGGCGCCACCGTTTCTGGCCGCATTCACCGATCACGGTGTATCAGGCGTATCCGCGGGAGATCGCCGAACCGGCGCTGCGCGCCCGGCCGACGGTCGACCCGGACCCGAAGGTCCGGGCGACGCTTGCCCATTGAGACGTTGCCGTCTTGAAATGTGTTGGTCAGTGGGGCTGGTGTGAGCCGGAGGTGGGGTGCTCGTGCTGGTCGTCCGGCTGATCGTGCTGGGGTGATCGTCTGCCGCGTCGAGTCAGCGGCTTGTTCCGCGACGCCTGCGCTACCGCGCACCTCGGTCGGCCGGGTCGCGGGGAGACGGTCAGCGGGAGGTGAGGGGGGTTTCGGACTCGACGCGGGTGAGCTTTTCGGGGTTGCGGACGTAGTAGAGACCCGTGACGCGGGCGTTCTCCACGCGGAAGGCCAGCACGCCGTCGATCACGCCGTC
This sequence comes from Streptomyces sp. NPDC059866, assembly GCF_042731325.1. NCBI lineage: Bacteria > Bacillati > Actinomycetota > Actinomycetes > Kitasatosporales > Streptomycetaceae > Streptomyces > Streptomyces sp. NPDC059866. Next base: position 262,707 of record NZ_JBHWJT010000007.1, read on the forward strand.
CACGCGCAGGATGAGTCCGGGGTTGCCGTTGACCGTCGTGGGCTCACTGGTGAAGGTGCCGCCGGCCTTTTCGACACTGCCGGCCATGTAACGGAGCACCTTGTCGGCGCCGGTGACCGGCCGCAGGGCCGCCAGCTTGAAGCCGCCGCCGTCGCTGACGAAAACAACGTCCGGGGCGAGTACGTCGAGCAGCCCGTGCAGGTCCCCGGTTTCGAGCGCGGACTGGAACGAATTCAACGCTTCCCGGGTTTCTTCCGGGGAAACCGATGTGCGCGGCCGGCGGGCGTCGACGTGTTGGCGGGCGCGGTAGGCGATCTGGCGGGTGGCGGCGGGGCTCTTGTCGATTGCGGCCGCGATGTCCTCGTAGCCGATGTCGAAGACCTCGCGCAGCACGAAGACGGCGCGTTCGGTCGGTGAGAGGGTTTCGAGGATGAACATGAGTGCCAGCGACAGGTTCTCGGACAGCTCGACGTCCTCGGCCACGTCCGGCGCGGTGAGCAGGGGCTCGGGCAGCCAGGGGCCGACGTAGGCCTCCTTGCGCCGTTTGAGGGTGCGCAGCCGGTTGAGTGCTTGGCGGGTCGTGATCCGTACCAGGTAGGCGCGCTGGTCCTGCACCTGCTCCAGGTCGACCTTGACCCACCGCAGCCAGGCCTCCTGGAGGACGTCCTCGGCGTCCGCCGCCGATCCGAGCATCTCGTAGGCGACGGTGAACAGCAGGTTGCGGTGGGCGACGAAGGCCTCGGTCGCGGGGTCGGTGACGTGGTCGTTCATGTCGTGCGTTTCACTCTCTTGTGGTTGGCCCCATGTGCCGGAAGCAGGCCGTGAAGAACATGTACCCGGTCCGATGACGGGTTGTCGGCAGCAGCCTTCCCACTGATCAGGCCATGTGGGAGGGGCGGGCTGTGGGGCCGGCGCCCCGGAGCGCGGCCACGGCCTACGAGGCCGCGGCGTTGTGTGCTTGTCGCTCCGGCTCGGTCCTTCTCGGGCCGGACCGGTCGGTCCGGCCGCGAAGGAGGGGTCTTGGCGGCCGGCCCGCGCGTCAGGTGTTGGACGGCGTCGTGGGGTGTTCCGGCTGAGGCGTCACCACGCGGTCGGTGCTGTCGCCGTGGGATCCGCGGGAACTGGCCTTGCGTGCCCCGGACACCAACTTGTTGAGGGTGAACACGCAGGCGATCTCCTTGACGCCGGCACCGGTCCGCCCGCTGATGCTGAGCGCGTTCACCTTGTCGTTCGGGTAGGAGAACTGGGTGACGCCCCCCTTCCGGCCGAGGCTGAGGCACTGCCCGGCGAAGAACATCCGGACGGGAGAGGCTTTCTTCCCCGCGATCCGGCGCAGGATCGTGGCGGCGGCCGCCGGGCCCAGCTGCGTGGCGGCCTGGCAGCTCAGCCGGAACGGGTGGTCCGGCATCACTCCCGCGTCCCCAGCGGCGATGATGCGCTCGTCGTCCACACTGGTCAGCGTCGTGTCGGTGACCAGACGGCCTTCGGCGTTGGTGCGCAGCCCGCTGCGGGCGGCCAGGTCCGGGATACGGAATCCCGCAGTCCAGATCGTCACCGCGCTGGGCAGCTCGCGGCCGTCGTCGAGCCGTACGCCGTCGCGTGTCACTTCCGCCACCTTCGTACCGGGTCCTTCGAGGACGGTCACACCCAGCTTGGCGAGCCGGCGGGCGACCGGGCGGCGGACTCGGGCGTGCAGGGAGGGGCCGAGCACCTTGCCGCAGACCAGGGTGACCTTGCGGCCCGCCTCCGCCAGCTCGGCGGCGGTCTCCAGGCCGGTCGGGCCGGCCCCGACCACGGTCACCGGAGCCGACGCGGGCGTCGTATCCAGCGCCGACCGCAGTCGTTCCGCCCCCTCGAGGTCCGACACCGAATGAGCGAACTCCGCCGCTCCGGGGACGCCGGGATCGGCGGCGCCGCTGCCCACCGCGTAGACGAGGTAGTCGTAGGAGACCGTGCCACCGCCCGCCAGCGACACCTGACGCTCGGCAGCGTCGATCCGGGTCGCGGTGTCGACCACCAGCCGGATGTTCCCGCCCATGACCCTGTCGAAGCCCTCGACCGCGTCATCGGAGCCGGTCACGAGCTGGTGCAGGCGGATCCGCTCGACGAACTCGGGACGCGGATTGATCACGGTCACCGACACACCATCGCGCCGAGCCAGGCGATTGGCCGCCGTCACGCCCCCGTACCCGCCGCCGATCACGACTACCTCGACGTTCCCGTTCATCATGTCTCCTCGTGTTGTGGACTCGGCATGGAGACACCGGCTGCCCGTCCGGCATAACAACCTGCGGATGAGACGTGGCGCACATCAAATGCCGCGAAATGCGGCCCTGACGAGGTCGGGCTCACCGCATTCGCTGGAAAACACCGCGAACGGCCGCCGGAAAGCCGAGCGGCGGCCGTTCTGCGTCAGTCGGAATCAGCGTCGCAGGGCCAGGTCGTTGCGAGCCAGCTTGACCGCGGCAAGAAGCGCAGCGAACACCGTGCCGAACAGGTTGATCGTCATCAACGTCTCGTTGATCGCGTCCCCGCTCCAGCTGACCGAGGCCCCGTCCTTGACCATGTCACCGGAGGCGCCGATGAAGTAGGGAACCGAGCTCAGTCCCAGCGCCCCGTAGAAGAGCACGTTCTGCGCCAGCACCCCCCGCCCCTCGGTCCGCACCGACACCGAGGCCGACGCCGGCTGACGCTTCATCAAATACAGGGCGAAGATCTGGAAGTAGAGATAGGTGACAAACCACCAGCCCAAATAGTTGGTGTAGGGCACCCCGAACACCCCGCCCCCGTCCTCCCAGACCCAGACCCGCTTCACGGTGGCGGCGATCGAGTCGACGCCGAGGTCGAACATGGTCATCAGTGCCGCGGCCAGCATCGGCAGCGCCACCACCTCGACCCGGCCGGCGACCGACCCGGACGAGCCGCCCAGACGGCTGTCCGCCTCGTCGAGCAAGGTGTTGGCCACCTGCCAGCAGAGGTAGCCCAGACCGAAGTAGATCGGTCCGATCTCGATGGGCACATGAATCAGCTGCGGATGGCCCGTGTAGTGGTATTGGCCGAAGGGGAACCCGGTGGAAACGCTGAGGTTCTCGAAGAAGTTGCTCACCACCAGGGTCACGACCAGAAAGAACAGCAGCGTCCGCCACCCGTATCTCCGCACCCCGTGGATCAGCGCGAACGGGACCGACAGCAGCAGCATCGGCACCGCGATGTGTGTCCCGGTCAGCGGTACGGTGAGGCCCACTGCTGCTGCGGCGGCTGCCAGCAGCCAGAGGACGCGGTTCCATGGGTTCATTTTGTTTCTCCTGTAATGGTGGGTGCAGCTGCCTCCGCCGCCGCGCACAGTGCCAGGGTGTGGTGGAAGCGCCCCCGGAATGCGGCCAGTCGGTGGGGTCCGCGGGTTCGGGTGCGTCGGGGACGGCACGGCGGTACCCGGTGAACACTCGAGACACCCAGGCGCTGGTGGACTGGCGGCCGTAGGGCCCCACCGGCCCGACCGGCGTGCCGACGCCCGCACTCAGGCCCGGGTGCGTGCCCGGTCAGAAGCTGGTGCAGGCGGATCCGCTCGACGAACTCGGGACGCGGATCGACCACGGTCACCGGCACACCATCGCGCCGAGACCGAGCCAGGCTGCCGGCCCGCCGTCACGCCCCGTCCCCGCCGCCGGCAACCACCGCGCTCGGCGTTCCCGCTCATCGTCTCTCCCCATGTCGTGGACTCGGCATCAAGACACCAGCCACCCCGCTGCCGTAACAGCCCGCGGATGAGACGTAGCGCACACCGGACACAGCGGAACGCCGTCGCTACGAGTTCTCCTGGGGTGAGCACGGCGGAGCCGCCGGAGGGTGAGATGTCCTCCGGCGGCTCCGTCGGCTTTGTCCGGTCCGGATCAGGCGAGGCGGATCACGTTCCAGGACAGCGGCTCCAGTACGGCGCTCAGTCGCCCGTCCTGGACGGTCGTGCCCTCGATCGCGTGCGGGGTGACGCGCTCGGGGTCGTCGAGGGTGTTGCGGGCGTCGGGGTCGGCGTCCGCGAGGGCACTGTGCTCGACGACCCGGGTGAGGTCGAGGCCGTTCAGGGCGACCTCGAGCGGCAGCGGTTCGGTGCGGCTGCGGTTGACGGCGAAGACGGTGACGGTGCCGTCCTCGGCGCGTACGGCGGTGGCGTGCAGCAGGTCGGTCTCGCCGTACTTCCGGGTCTCGTACGTCGGTGAGTCGACGCGTACGTCCAGCACCTCGCCGCGGCCGTACTTCGAGGCCTGCGCGAAGGGGAAGAACGTCGTCTGCCGCCAGGCCGGGCCGCCGGGCTCCGTCATGATCGGCGCGATGACGTTCACCAGCTGGGCGAGGCAGGCGACCGTGACGCGGTCCGCGTGGCGGAGGAGGGCGATGAGCAGGGAGCCGAAGACGACGGCGTCGGTGACGCTGTAGTTGTCCTCCAGCAGGCGCGGGGCCTCCGGCCAGTCGAGCGGGTCGCTCTCGTTCTGCTCCTGGAACTTCGACATGTACCAGACGTTCCACTCGTCGAAGGAGAGGTTGATCTTCTTCTTCGACTTCAGCTTCGCGCCCACGTGGTCGCAGGTGGCGACGACGTTCTCGATGAAGGACTCCATGTCCACGGCGGAGGCGAGGAAGGAGTCGATGTCGCCGTCGGCCGGTTCGTAGTAGGCGTGCAGGGAGATGTAGTCGACCAGGTCGTACGTCTCCGCCAGTACCGTCGCCTCCCACTCGGCGAAGGTGGGCATGCCCTGGCCCGAGCTGCCGCAGGCGACGAGTTCCACGTTCGGGTCGATCTGGCGCATCGCGCGGGCCGTCTCGGCTGCGACGCGGCCGTATTCCTCGGCCGTCTTGTGGCCGGTCTGCCAGGGGCCGTCCATCTCGTTGCCGAGGCACCACAGTGTGATGGCGAAGGGGTCCTTGTCGCCGTGCGTGATGCGGAGGTCGGAGAGGGTCGTGCCGGAGGGGTGGTTGGCGTATTCCTGGAGTTCGAGGGCCTCGGCGACCCCACGCGTGCCGAGGTTGACGGCCATCATGGGTTCGGCCTGCGGGCCGATCTTCTTGAGGAAGCCGATGTACTCGGAGAGGCCGAACCGGTTCGTCTCCGTGGAACGCCAGGCCAGGTCCAGGCGGCGGGGGCGCTCCGCTGCCGGCCCGACCGAGTCCTCCCACTTGTAGCCCGAGACGAAGTTGCCGCCGGGGTAGCGGATGGCGGTGACACCGAGTTCGCGGACGAGGTCGAGGACGTCGGTTCGCAGGCCTTCGGCGTCTGCTGTGGGGTGGTCGGGTTCGTGGATGCCGGTGTAGACGCAGCGGCCGAGGTGTTCGACGAAGGAGCCGAAGAGGCGGGGGTTGACCTTGCCGGTGGTGAAGGCGGGGTCGAGAGTGAAGCGGGCCTTCTTTTGCATGTTCGCCTTTCGAGGAGGGTGGTACGTGTTTCATGTGCGGCTGCGGGTGTGTGGGGGTTGATCGCGCCCACGCGGCGGAGCCGCAAATTGATACAGCCCCGCGCCCCTAAGGGACGCTTGGCCAGCCGTTCCTTTGCCAGTTCAGCTTGTTCAGGCCCAGCTTGGGTGTGCCCTGGTCCTCTGCGTCGTAGTAGTGGTACGCCAGCCAGTCCTGGCCTCGGTCACGGAAGACCGACTGGCCTCCCGTGCCGATGTATCTCCCGTGGCCGGCCAGCAGCAGGTCACCGCCGCCCTCCAGCAGCGGCTTCCCCACGCTGTCCACGTACGGGCCCGTCACCGACGTCGACCTGCCGACCTTGATCTTGTACGTCGAGTTCATGCCCGAGCAGCAGGCGTCGTACGACGCGAAGAGGTAGTAGTAGCGGCCGTGCTTCACGATGTACGGGCCCTCCACCGCGTACGGCACGTCTGGGCGGGTCGCCAGGTGGTGGACGGGTGCGTTCTCCACCGCCTTGCCCGTTCTCTCGTCCAGCTCGACCATCCGGATGCCCGTCCAGTACGAACCGAAGGACATCCAGAGCTTGCCGTCGGCCCTGATGATCGCCGGGTCGATGGCGTTCCAGTGGTCGGTTGTCTCGGAGGTGAAGACCTTGCCGTGGTCGGTCCAGGTGCCGGGGAGGCCGGAGCGGGAGGTCGCGACACCGATCGCGGAGTGGTTGGTGCCCCAGGACGACACGGCGTAGTACAGCCAGTAGCGGCCGTCGCGGTAGGAGATGTCGGGCGCCCACGGGTCCCCTGTGTCGTTGTACTCGTACCACCAGCTCGGCGGCTCGGCGAAGGCGTTGCCGGCGTCCTCCCAGTGGACGCGGTCCTTGGAGAGGCGGGCGCCGATCACGCCGCCGGTCGAATAGGCGACGTAGCCGCCGGACTTGAGGCGGATGACCGTCGGGTCGTGGATGATCTGCTGGCCGGTGATGGGCTGAGGGTCGGGGTAGGTCACGGCCTCTGCCGTGCTCGGCAGCAGGGCGATGAGCGCCGCGGACAGCAGCGTCACGAGTCTGAAGCGCTTCAACTCACGCTCTCCTCAAGGGGGTTACTGGCCGGCGAGGCCCGTGTGGGCGACGCCCGCCACGATCTGCCGCTGGAAGAAGACGAAGACGACGATCAGGGGCAGGCCCGCCATCAGGCCGCCGGCCATGAGCTGGGCCCACTGGATGCCGTAGGAGTTCATGACGGTCGCGATGCCGTTCGGCATGGTCATCAGGTCGGGGTTGTTGGTGACCATGTACGGCCAGAGGAAGTTGTTCCACGACGCGATGAAGGTGAAGATGCCGACCGCTGCCAGGGAGGGGCGGGCGAGCGGGACGACGATGGTGAAGAAGACGCGCCAGCGGCCCGCGCCGTCGATGAACGCGGCCTCCTCCAGTTCGCGCGGGATGCCCTGGAAGAACTTGTAGAGGATGTAGACCATCGCGGCGGGCGCGCACTGCGGCAGGATCATGCCCCAGTACGTGTCGACCATCCCCATCTGCTGGACCGTGGTGAACAGGGGGACGCCGAGGACCGCCGGGGAGACCATCAGGCCTGCCATGACGACGCCCAGCAGGACGTTCTTTCCGCGGAACTCGGTGCGGGCGAAGCCGTATCCGGCGAGTGCGCTCACGATCAGCACCACCGTCGTCACACACACCGAGACGACCAGCGAGTTCACGAACCAGTTGGTGATGTTGCCGGTCTCGAAGATCGCCGACCAGGCCTGGCCCGTCCACTCCTTCGGCAGCCAGTGCGGCGGCACCTCGACGGCTTCGGTCTCCGCCTTGAGCGAGGTGAACAGCGCCCACGCGAGCGGGGCGAGGAACACCACGGAGACGGCCACGCCCAGGAGGGTGAGCACGATCTGACTGGGTGTCCAGGACGACCTGCGGGGCTTGACGCGGATTTCTGCGGCGGTGCTCATCGGCCGCCCTCCTCACGGTTGCGCAGCAGCCACATCCGCGCGAGGGCGACGGCCGCGATGATCACGAAGAAGATGATGGAGATCGCTGAGGCGTAGCCCACGCGGTAGCTGGTGAAGCCCTCTTCGAGGGCGAACTGGACGAAGGTGCGGGTCGATTCCTCCGGTCCTGGCGTGAAGTCCATCATCACGACTGCCTGGTCGAAGACCTGGAGCGAGGCGAGGATCTGCAGGGCGATCACGAGCCCGGTGATGTTGCGCAGCATCGGCAGGGTGATGTGCACCATGCGGTGCCAGGCGTTCGCGCCGTCCAGCTTCGCGGCCTCGTAGAGGTGCTCGGGGATGCCCTGGAGCGCGGCGAGGTAGAGCAGGAAGCTGAAGCCGACCGTCCACCACAGGGTCGTGATGACGATGGCGAGCATCGCGTACGACTTGTCGGTCAGCCAGGGCGTCTCGATGCCGAAGACGTGGTTGATCATGCCTGTGCCGGGGTTGAACAGCCACTGCCACAGGTTGCCCGCGACGGTGGAGGGCAGCAGGAACGGGGCGAAGAAGCACAGCCGCCACAGCCACTTGCCGCGCTCGATGTGGTGGGCGAGCATCGCCAGGAGGAAGGCGAGGACCGTGATGCAGGGCACGACCAGGAGCGTGAAGTACGCGCTGTGGCCGAGGGCGTCCCACATCAGTGGGTCCTGCAGGGCCTCGCGGTAGTTGTCGAGGCCGATGAAACGCGCGCCGTCGCCGGAGATGTTGGCGTCCGTGAAGCTGAGGTAGATGCCGCGCAGCAGCGGCCAGATCACGAAGAGCGCGAACAGGGCGAGGAACGGGGCGACGAACCAGCCGCCGTGCTGGAAGCCCTGCTTGCGGCGGACGGTGGCGCTCAGCGCGGCGGTCTTCGCGCGCGCTGGTGCGAGGACGGTCTCTGTACTGGCGGTCGTCATGCGACGGCACCTCCCTGCGCGGCGGTCTTGCCGTCCATGGGGTTCTTCATGCCGAGCAGTTCGGTGAGCGCGCCCTTCATCCGGCGGGCGACGGCCTCCGGCTTGGCGGAGCCCATCGTCGAGGAGACGATGATGGGACCGATGCGCTGGGCGAGGATGCCGGTGGAGCCCGCGAACCACACCTTCGGCTCGGTGGCCTGGTGGTCCATCGCGGAGACGTACTCGCTCTGCGGGTTCAGCTCCTTGTAGGCGGCCGTGGACAGGGTCGGCGTGTAGGCGGGGATGTGGCCGCCGGCCGCCCACTGCTGGGCGTGCTGGACGATGTAGGCGGCCAGTCGGTGGGCGCCCTCGTTGGCGGCGCCGCCGCGGTCGGACTGGTGCGGCAGGACGAAGGCGTGCGACTCGGCGTGGGTGGCCTGCCTGCCGAAGACGGGCGGCAGCGGGGTGGCACCGTAGTCGACCTTCGCGCTGTCGAAGACCGGCACCGACCAGTTGCCCTCCCAGGCGAAGGGGGCGCCGTTGAGGAACTGTTCGGCGCCGGCGGTGCCCCCGAAGCCCGGGTTGGCGTATCCGTCGGTGATGTGCCGGCGCAGGAACTCCAGGACCTGGGTGGCCTTCTCGGTGTCGAAGGCGACCTCGGTGTTGGCGGCGTTGAACCAGGTGCCGCCGAGCTGGGTGTAGAAGGCGACGAAGAACCACCACTGGAAGTTCTGGTCGTTGTGCCAGAAGCCGATGGTCTGCAGCCCCTTCTTGGTGGCCTTCTTGGCCTCCTTGAGCACGTCGAACCACTCGCCGGTCGACGTCACGGGCACGATCCGGCCGTCGCCGTCGAGCAGGCCCGCCTTCTTCAGTACGTCCTTGCGGTAGAAGCAGAGCTGGACGTGGATGTCGAGCGGGAGGGCGTAGAGCTTGCCGTCGATGACGGCGCGCTTCCACAGGTCGGGGTTGAAGTCCGCTTCCCGTACGCCGTACTTGGCGAGCAGGTCCACGTCCCAGGGGTCCAGGAGGCGGCCGGGCGAGAAGCCGGTGACCCGGCCCAGGTGCATGACGCCGAGGTCGGGTGCGCGGTTGCCGGCGGCCGCCATGGCGAGCTTGGTGTAGAAGGGGTTGCCCCACTGGAGGGTGGAGTCCTTCACGTCGATGCCGGGGTTCTCCTTACGGAAGGCGTCCAGCATCGCGATCATGTTGGCGCCGTCGCCGCCGCTGAAGAGGTTCCAGTAGCGCACCCGGGTGTCCGCGCCGGAGGCGAGCGCGTCGGCTCCGGTCCCGAGGGCGGCGAAGCCGAAGCTGCCCGCGACCGTCAGTCCGCCTGCCGCGGCCAGAAGTTGCCTGCGATTCAGGCCAGGTTGTCCCATGCCCTGCCCTTACTGTTCGATATTTCGAAATACGCTCGTAACTTCGAACGGGACCGTAAAATCGAAGCGCTTGCGCGTCAATGGGTTGGACAGGACTTTCGGTCGGCGCCGGTCGTTTCGGGGTGGACTACGGTCGCCGTATCACATGACGCGGACAGTTCCGAGCGCGTAACCTCGGACAAGCTGCCGAACGGCGGTGAGAAGGGGGTCCGATGGGCATCGCGGGCGCGCCGGCGCTGGATCCCGCCGCGTTCGTCGGCGAGCTGTACGGCTCCTTCATCTGGATCCCGACGGCGATCCTGGTCGCCGCTCTCGCCATCAAGCTGCCGACCATCATCCGGCTCTGGAAGGACCCACTGCTGCGCGCGGTCGGCGGGCTGCTGCTGCTCGCCTGCTGTGTGTTCGTGTTCGTGGCGCCGGCCACGATCGCCTGGGTCAACCGGATCACGGGCGTCCCCAACATCTCCGCGCCCTGGGTGTACTCGCTGCTCACCGCGTTCTGCGGATCCTGCCTGCTGCTGATCATCGCCTGGCGCAACGGCCTGTCCGACCGGTCGGCCTCGACGCGCCGCGCCATGCGGTGGGTCATCACCCTGTACTCGGGCGTGATCGTCGCGCTGTGGGTGCTGTTCGCCCTCGCGGACGCCCCGGTGGAACGGGTACGGGACCTGGACACGTACTACGCCAACACACCGTTCATGCGCGAGATGACGGTGCTCTATCTGGTCGCGCACTGTGTCGCCGTCCTGATCACCTCCAAGCTGATCTGGAACTGGGTCCGCACCGACGGACTCGACGCCTGGCTGCGCTGGGGTCTGATCTCCCTCGGGGCCGGCTATGCGATGAACCTGATATTCGACGCGGCCAAGTTCACCGCCGTGGCGGCCCGTTGGAGCGGGCACGACCTCGACTGGCTCAACACCGGCGTCGCACCGCCGATCGCCTGTCTGTCCGCCATCCTGATCGCGGTCGGCTTCATCCTGCCGCACAGCGGCCAGTATCTGCACGACCGCTGGCGGGTCCGGCTCGCCCACCATGAACTGCGGCCCCTGTACCTGCTGATGCGCTCCGTGAACGGCCCCGGCGTGCCCTTCGTGCTGCACTCCACCCAGGAACTGCGTCTGATCCGCCGGGAGACGTTCATCCGCGACGTGCTGCTGCCGCTGGCCCGGCACATCGAAGCGGACCAGCAGCGCAGAGCGTACGACGCGGCGCTCGCCCTCGGCCTCGACCCCGGCCCGGCGAAGGCCTACGCCGCCGCCGTGACGATCCAGGACGCCGTCGACGCCAGACGGCGCTCCCCGGACACCACCGGCACCGGCGACCAGGACACCACGGATCTGCTCCAGGAGATCTACGCCGTGTCCCGCGCCCTGCGCCGCCCCGACGTCCTCGCGGCGGTACGCGCCCGCACGGCCACCCCCGCACGGAGCGTGCCCGTCCATGAGTGACCCCACCGCCCTCGAGACGCTGAACGACGAGACAACCCCGGGGAAGAATGGTGCGTAAGAAGAAGGAGATGCGCCGGCTCGCCGACGCCCTCATCGCCCAGATCCGGGTTCCCGTCCCGGCCGACCCCGAGGCTCTGCTGGCCGCACTCGTCGCATCCGTCAGTGAGTGGCGGGGCCGCGAAGTCGTCCTGCACCGGGAGGTCTTCCCGCCCCACACCGCCAGCGGGCTGTGGCTGAACCGTGAGACGCGGGACGACATCGTCGTCGACAAGCGGGCTGCCGTATGGCACCAGATCGTGATCTTCTGTCACGAGGTGTGGCACATGAGCCGGGAGCAGTCGGAGACGTCGCATGCCACAGCCGCCGACGGGCCCGCCGCGCTGCGGACCGACTTCTGCCTCGCCGACGAGCAGGAGGCCGACCGGTTCGGCATGCTGATGGGCCAGCGGCTGCGCGCCTTGATAGAAACACCGCCGGACCCCGCTCCCCCTGCCGACGGCGGCGCCGACCCGCAGGGGCTGGCCGGCCGGATAGGAGCCGCACTCAACTACCGCGGGAACCGCAGATGAGCGGCCTCGTCAACTACATCAGCTGCGGTGTGCTGTGGCTCGGCCTGGCGGTGAAGGCGCCGGACCTGATCCGCCACCGGCAGGACCCCTACCTGCGCGCGATCTGCGCGGTCCTGGGCCTGGCCGGCCTGTGCTTCTTCCTCGGGGCACCACCCACGGTGGGGGCGATCAACCACGTCAGCGGCATCCCCAACCTCGCCGCGCCGATGACGTACGCGGCGATCACCGCGTACAGCGCCGCCTCCCAGGTGCTGATCGTGTGCTGGCGGGGCGGGCCGCAGGTTGCGGTGACCGCGCGCCGCTGGATTTTCGCCTATGCGCTCGTCGTCATCGGCATCGCCGTGTCGTTCGCCCTGGGTGACGCCCCCGTGGAGCGCCGCACCGACCTGGACACCTACTACGCGACGACGCCGTTCATCGCCGAGATGATCGTGCTGTACCTGGTCGGACACCTCACCGCCGTCAGCGTCACCACGGTTTCCTCGCTGCGCTGGGCCCGCCAGGTGCACGGCTGGCTGCGGGCCGGCCTGGTCACCCTGGGCGTGGGCACGCTGTGCGCGTCGGGGTACAGCCTGTGCAAGCTGACCGCCGTCATCGGCCGCTGGTTCGGGCAGGACTGGACCGCACTCGACACCAACGTCTCCCTCGCGGCGGCCGGCCTGGGCGCGTTCGTCGTCTCCGCCGGCATCCTGATCCCGCTGGCCGGGCCCCGGCTGACGCGGTGGCTGCTGTCCTGGCGGACGTATGCGCGCCTAGCCCCGCTGGAGCGCGAACTGGACGACGTCCTCACCCGCCGCTCGCTGCGGCTGGCCCGGCCGCGCTGGGCCTCCCCCACCACCCGGCTCATGTGGCGCCAGACCAGCATCCACAACGCGCTGAGCTATCTGGACGCGTTCTACGACCGGGTCCTGTACGACCGTACGCTCGACGCCGAACTGCGGGCGACGGGCGACCCGGAGCGGGCCGAGGCCACCGCGTGGGCTTCGGTCATCGCCGCGGCCACCCGGGAGGAACGTGACAGCGTCGCCGTATCAGCGGACGAGGCGGACCGGCTGCCGGTCGAGGTGCCCGGCCCGGCAGCCCTCGTGCCCATCGCCGAGGCACTGGCGGGTTCCCCGGCCGTCGCCGCCGCCCGGGTCAGCAGCAGGGCGACCACGAGGGGGCGGGCATGAGCCTCGTCGTGTATCTGGCGGCCGGCCTGCTGGGGCTGTCCTTCGCCGTGCTGTTCCGGCGGCCGCGCACCGCCGTACGCAACCCGCTGACCGTGTCCACGTGCGTGGCCATCGCACTCGGCGCGCTCGTCTTCGTCTGCTCGGCACCGCTGACCCTGGGCGCCGTCAACGACCTGACCGGCATCACGAACTTCGGTGCACCGCTGACGTACGGACTGCTCTCCGCGTACAGCTGCTCCCTGGTCATCCTGCTGATCCACTGGCGGGGCGGCCCCCGCGAGCGGATCCGGCGCATGGTCGCCCGCAGTGTCACCGCCTACGCCGCGCTGATCGTCGCCATCGTCGTGATGTTCGTGCTCGCCGACGCGGACACCGAGCGGCTGTCCGACCTCGACACGTACTACGCCAACACACCGTTCATGCGCGAGATGACGGTGCTCTACCTGGTCGGGCACAGCGTCGCGACCGTGGTGATGTGCGCGCTGTGCCTGAAGTGGATGCGCGAGGTCACCGGGCTGCTCAGGACCGGCCTGCAGCTGATCATGACCGGCGCGGCGCTGGACGTGCTGGGGTTCCAGCTGACCAAGTACACGGCCGTGGTGGCGCGTTGGGCGGGCGGGGACCTCGACTTCCTGTCCACGTCCGTCGCCCCGCCGATGGCCTCGCTCGCCGCGCTGGTCTGTTCCGCGGGCTTCGTGCTGCCGAGGCTGCTGCCGCCGGCCGTCGCCCACTGGCGCTGTCTGGGCGACTACCGCAGGCTCGGCCCGCTGTGGTCGCGGGTGCGGTTCGTGTCCACCGCGCCGAAGTCGCCCAGCAGTTGGTGGCAACTGCCTCGGGAGCGGCTGCACTGGCGGGAGGTGTCCATCCACGACGCGCTGCTGGCACTGGCCCCCTACTTCGACGACCGGGTGCGTGAGCGGGCCCGGGACGCCACCCTGCGTGAGAACCGCTGCGCGCACGAGGCCCGCGTGGTCGCGGAGGCCGCGATGGTCGACGACGCCGCGCGCCGTGCCGCCGCCGGAGAGCAGCCCCTCGACCGGCCGAGCACTTATCGGCTCTACGCCACCGAAGTCTCCGACCCGAGCGGGCTGGTGGAGCTGGCGCAGGTCCTGACGCGCTCGCCGGTGGTCGCCATGCGTGAAGGTACGGTGAGCACCTCGCATGGCTTGAACCATGGCTGAATCCAAGGAGTCCCATGTCGCGTAGAGCTGTTGTCATCGGTGCCGGCCTGGCCGGCATGCTGGCCGCGGCGGCGTTGTCCACCGTCGTGGACGAGGTGATCGTGCTGGAACGCGACGACCTGCCCGAGGGCCCGGAACACCGCAAGGGACTCCCGCAGGGGCGCCACGCCCACCTCCTGATGGCCGGGGGTATGGCCGCCATGGAGGAGCTGGTGCCGGGCACCCGGCTGCGCAAGGACCTGCTCGCCGCGGGCGCCCACGAGATATCCCTCGGCCGGGGCATGGTGGCCCTCACGCCCGAGGGCTGGCTCCGGCGCTGGCGGCACGAGGGGCCCCAGATGATCACGTGCACGCGGGCGCTGCTGGACTGGACGGTGCGCGAGGCGGTCGTCGCCGGGACCCCGGTCGAGATCCGTAAGGGGCAGGTCCTCGAACTCATCGGCAGCGACAGGCGTGTTCACGGTGTCCGTGTGTCAACACCCGACGGTGACACGGACCTTGACGCCGCGCTCGTCGTCGAGGCGAGCGGACGGGGGACACGTGTCATCAAGTGGCTGGATCTGCTGGGCATTTCCGGCATCAGGGAGACATCCGTCGACTCCGGTCTCGTCAACGCCACCCGCATCTACCGCACACCGCCGGGCGCCGAGGGGTTCCCGCTCACGATGGTGCAGGCCGACCCCTACGCGTCCCGGCCGGGCCGCAGCGGGATGGTCCTGCCCATCGAGGGCGACCGCTGGATGGTCAGCCTCGCCGGCACCCGGGGTGGCGAGCCGCCCGCCGACCCCGACGGCTTCCTCCAGTACACCCTCGACCTGCCCGACCCCATCGTGGGCCGGCTGATCTCCGGCGCCGAACCACTCACCGACGTCCACATCGGGCGCAGCACCAGCAACGTCCGACGGTATCTGGAGAAGACCCGGCAGTGGCCCGAGGGCTTCGTCGTTCTCGGTGACGCGGTGGCCGCCTTCAACCCGGCCTACGGGCAGGGCATGTCGGTGGCCGCGCTCGGCGCCCAGCTCCTCGCCCGCGAGCTACGGCGCGACGGCCCGGCCGCACCCGGACTGGCCCGCCGCGTGCAGCGCGCTGCCGCCGGGACGGTGGACGCGGCGTGGACCCTGGCCGTCAGCCAGGACGTCTGGTACCCGGGAACACGCGGCGGCCGACCCGGCACCGCGGACCGGCTGGCCGCCGGGTACACCCGCCGACTGACAAGAGCGGCCACCGGCTCCTACGCGGCGGCCTCCGCCCTGTGGGACGTGACCAGCCTGGCCGCCGGCCCGACCCGCCTCTTCCGCCCGAACGCCCTCCTGGCCGCCCTCACGGGTCCGCCTCTGCCCGCTCCTGCGGGACCGCCGCTGACGGCGAAGGAGCGGGAGGTTCTGCGGGGGTTGGATCGGACGGGGTGGTAGGCGGGTCGCTGATCGGACGGGGGCGGGTCGCGCAGGCCGGCGTTGGGGGGTGCCTCCCCCAGAGGGGGAGGCACGACTGCCCGCGGCTGGTGCTAACCCGTGAACGCCGGTTGCGGCAACCCTTTCCCCACGCCCCGCACCACCAGCAGCGATCCGGCCACCGGGTGCGGGGCGTCCAGCCCCACTCGGGCGGTCGTGATGTAGAGGTCGGACAGGTCGGGTCCGCCGAAGGCGCACGCGGTGACCCGCGGGGTGGGAAGGGTGATCACCCGGTCCAGCTCGCCCCTCGGCGTGTAGCGGCGGACCGCTCCGCCGTCCCACAGCGCCACCCACACGCAGCCGTCGGCGTCGACGGTGAGGCCGTCGGGGAAACCGGCACCCTCCTCGATCTCGACGAAGGGGCGCCGGCCGAAGACGCGTCCGCTCTCGAAGTCGAAGACGTCGACGCGGCGGGTCGGTGAGTCGATGTAGTACATCAACCGTCCGTCGGGGCTCCACCCCGTGCCGTTGCTCACGGCCACGTCGTCGAGGACGACGTCCACCGAGCCGTCACCGGTGATCCGGGACAGGGTGCCGCCGCCGGGAGCCTCGTCGTAGCGCATCGTGCCCGCCCACAGGGTGCCGTCGGGGGCGACGGCGGCGTCGTTGGCGCGGCGGCCGGGGACGGGGTCGCGGTGGAGCCAGCGGAAGGAGCCGTCCGGGTCGAGGAGGCCGACTCCGTCGCGGAGGTTGAGGACCAGGCCGCCGTTGGTGCGGGGCTTGGCCGCGCCGACGTGCTGCGGGGTCGAGCGGGCCGTGCGGACGCCCGAGGAGGGGTCGTAGGTGTTCAGCCGGGAGCCGAGGATGTCGATCCAGATCAGGCGTCCGGTCGCCGGGTCCCACGTCGGGCCCTCGCCGAGCGTCGCCTCTGCGCGTACCGCCACCTCGTACGTCATGCCACGCTCCGGTGGCCGAGGCGTTCGGAGAGTTCCGCGGCGCCCTTGACGGCGAGCTGCTCCAGTTCGGCGCGGCGCTCGTCGCTCCAGCGGATCATGGGCACGGAGATGGACAGCGCGGCCACCACCTTGCCGGTGCGGTCGCGCACCGGGGCGGCCACGCAGCTGACGTCCGGGTTGGACTCGCGGCTCTCCACGGCGATCTGCCGCTGCCGGATCCCGGCGAGGGCCTCGCGCAGGGCGGCCGGGTCGGTGATGCTGTTCGGCGTCATCGCGACCAGGTCGGCGTCGTCCGGGATGCGTGCGGTCAGCTCCGGCTCGGGCAGCGAGGCCAGCAGCATCTTGCCGACGGACGTGCAGTGGGCGGGGAGGCGACGTCCCGCCGCCGACACCATGCGCACCGCGTGGGTGGAGTCGACCTTGGCGATGTAGATGACGTCGGTGCCCTCGAGGATGGCCACGTGCACGGTCTCGTCGCACGTCTCGGCGACGGACCGGGCGACCTGCTGGCCCTCGGCGGCGAGGTCGAGCTGTTCGGCGTAGCGGCTGCCGAGCTGGTACGGGCGTACGCCCAGCCGGTAGCGGCCCGGCTGGCCGGGCACCTGGACGATGTACGACCTGGCGGCGAGGGTGGTGACCAGTTCGTGCACGGTGGTGCGCGGAAGCTGTAGCTTGCGCACGATGTCGGGGGCGGAGAGTGTGCCGTCCCCGTCGAGGAAGAGCTCCAGGATGTCGAGAGCCCGGGTCACGGCAGGTACGAGGCGTCCCACGACCGGCCCCCTCCCTTGTTTCTGAGACTTGCGTCTGCGGCTGCGTTCGAAATTTCAACTGTCGATCGGAATGACGAACACAGGCTACTCATGGAGTGTTTGCCTGGGCAATGGGCCTGCAGCGGCCGGATGGACAGGTGGTCGCGCGCTCAGGGCTCGCGCAGATGCCCGAACGCCGTGCGCAGCAGCTCGTCCGCCAGGGCCGGCGTGCGCTCCTCCTCCGGCAGGGCGGTGTACGCGAAGAGGGCGGAGCGCATCGCGCCGACGGCGGCCCGGGCCAGTACGGCCGCCCGCAGCGGCGTGGCCGCGTCGGGGTCGTGCTCGGCGAGCCGCTCCCGCAGGGCCTCGGCGAGACCGTCCTCGAACTGGCTGAGCACCGGCAGGAACTGGCGTACCGGCTGACCGGGGAAGCGCTGCGGCGGCCCGCTGAACATCAGGCCGGGGCCGCCGTCGGCGATGAGGTCGAGGGCGGCGCCCAGGACGGCGGCGTACGGGTCCTCGTCGGCGGGGCGGGCGGCCACCTGGGCCTGCACGACCGGGATGAGGTCCAGGACCTCGTCGAGGACCAGGTCCTCCTTGGAGGGGAAGTAGCGGAAGAAGGTCCGCTCGGTGACCCCGGCGGCCGCCGCGATGTCCCGCACGGTGGTCTGCGCATATCCGCGTTCCTCGAACATGCGGTGGGCGGCCTCCTGGAGGGCCTTGCGCGTTGCCGCCTTGTGCGCCTCGCGACGCCCACGCGGCGCCGCGGAGGGGGTGTCGAGGGTTGCCATGTGAGGAGTATCGCAGGCGGAAAACCGACGGTACAGAATCTGTCAGTCATGACACCTTCGCTATGCTGTCAGTCATGACACTTTTTCGGAGGGGGCATGTGTTCCGCGGGCGGGTGTCCCGCAGAGCCCGCCTGATCACCCTGGGCGTGACCGGCGCGGTGCTGGCCGCCGGAGGTGTCGCGGAGGCGGTGGCACGTCACCAGGCGGCCGACCGGCTCGCGAACCGTATGGAGCGCCGACTGCACACCGGGCTGGACGTGGGCTTCGGACCGACGCCGGTGATGCTGCAACTGGCCCGCGGGTCCTTCTCCCATGTGGAGGTCTCCGGTGAGGGCGCGACGTTCCGCCGGTTCTCCGGAGTCGACCTGCACGCCGAACTGGCCGATGTGGTCCGCACCGGCGACGGACTGTCGGTGGCCGACACCCGGGTGAGCGCCGAGCTGACGGACGCCGCGCTCGCCGACGCCGTCGCCACGATGACCGGGGGCGCACTGGGCGCCGCGGCGGTGACCACCGATCCGGAGAGCGGCGAACTGGTCGTGCAGGCCGGGCCGGCCGGGCGGATCTCCATCGGTTTCCGGCCGGTCCTCGAGAAGGAGGGCATCCGGTTCGAACGCACCACGGTGCGCATCGGCGAGCGCATCGTTCCCGACGCCCTCGCCGGCCAGCTGCTCGGGGACACCCCGCAGGAGCTGGACCTGTCCGGACTGCCCCTCGACCTGGAGCCGGAGCGGCTCGCCGTCACCGCCGACGGACTGCGCCTGGAACTGGCGGGAGGCAGCACGACCGTGAAGGCCTGACCCGCTCCGCCCGACCGACGCCCCGGCCCACCGACACCCGTCCGTTTTCGGACCCCCACCGCACAAGCCACTACTGCACGAGGAGCATCTCCGTGGCGACATGGCTCTACCGGCTCGGTCTCGGCGCCTACCGCCGACGGCGGCTCGTCCTGGCGGCCTGGCTGGCCGTACTGGCGGGCGCCGTCTGCGCGCTGGTCGTCGTGGGCGGCAAGCTCGACAACGAGTTCACCATTCCCGGCTCCGAATCCCAGCAGGCGCAGGACACGATGGCCGAGGACTTCCCGGCGGCCGCGGGCACCAGCGCCCAGATCGTGTTCACCGCGCCCGACGGCGCGAAGGTCACCGATCCGCAGGCCGCCCAGGGCATCCAGCGGACGCTGACCGCCGCGCAGGACGCCCCGCAGGTCGCCGCCGTGATCCCGCCCGACAAGGCCGGCACCGTGACCCCCGACGGGCGCACCGCGCTCGCCCAGGTCAACTACGACGTCAGCCGCTCCGACCTGGACGACGGCACGCTCGACTCACTGGAGGAGACCACCAGGGCCGCCGAGGAGGCGGGGCTGGAGGTCTCCGTCGGCGGTCAGGCTTATGGCAACGGCGTGCTCACCCCGAGCGTCCTCGAACTGCTCGGCGTGGTGGTCGCGTTGGCCGTGCTCGCCATCACCTTCGGCTCGCTGCTCGCCGCCGGGATGCCGCTGCTGACCGCCTTCGTCGGCGTCGGCACCGGGCTCGCCGGGCTGCTGGCGGTGTCCTCGGGTGTGACGGTGTCGTCGACCGCGCTGAGCCTCGCGCTGATGCTCGGTCTTGCGGTGGGCATCGACTACGCGCTCTTCGTGCTGTCCCGGCACCGGACGCAGCTGGCCCAGGGAATGGAGCCGCGCGAGTCGGCGGGACGGGCGGTCGGTACGGCGGGCAGTGCGGTGGTCTTCGCCGGGACGACGGTCGTCATCGCGCTGGTCGGGCTGCTCGTGGTGCGTATCCCGTTCCTGACGGTGATGGGTCTGAGTGCGGCGGCGACGGTGCTCATCGCCGTGCTGGTCGCGGTGACACTGCTGCCGGCGCTGTTCGGCCTCGCGGGGGCACGGCTCGCGCCCCGGCCGGGGTCACGGGCCGCGCGGCGGGCGACTGTCGCCGCGGGGGAGGTTCCCGCGAGGGGTACGGAAAAAGCCACGGAGGAGGCCCCGGAAGAAGCCACGGAGGAGGCCGCAGCAAAGGCTTCCGTCATGGGGCAGCGCTGGGCCCGGCTCGTCACCCGGCGCCCCCTGCTCGTCGTCGTCGGCACCGTCGCCGCCCTGGTGACCCTGGCGCTGCCCGCCGCCGATCTGCGGCTGGCGCTGCCCGACAACGGCACGGCGGCGCACGGGACGTCGCAGCGCGAGACGTACGACACCGTCGACGAGGCGTTCGGTCCCGGCTTCAACGGTCCGCTGCTGGTGCTCGCCGAGGCGGACACCCAGGGGCAGGCCGGGCAGCAGCAGGCGGCCGCGGTGGCCGGACGGCTGCAGGAGCTGCCGGGCGTGGTCAAGGTCGGTCAGCCGCAGTACGCGCCGGAGTCCGGGCGGGCGGTGATCCAGGTCGTACCGGAGGGCGGACCGCAGGACGAGTCCACGCAGGACCTGGTGGACGCCATCCGCGGCGACGCGTCCGTCATCGAGCGGGAGACCGGCGCCGCCGTGTCCGTCACCGGCACCACGGCGATCGGCATCGACGTCTCCGACCGGCTGAGCGCGTCACTGCTGCCGTTCGCGGCCGTCGTCGTCGGGCTCTGTCTGATTCTTCTGCTGCTGGTCTTCCGCTCGCTGGTCGTGCCGGTCAAGGCAACCGTCGGGTTCCTGCTGTCGGTGGCGGCGTCCTTCGGTGCGGTCGTGGCGGTGTTCCAGTGGGGCTGGCTCGCCGACGCGCTGGGGGTGGCCCGGACCGGTCCCGTCGTCAGCTTCCTGCCGATCGTGCTGATGGCCGTGCTCTTCGGACTGGCGATGGACTACGAGGTCTTCCTGGTGTCCAGCATGCGCGAGGAGTGGGTGCGCACCGGCCGGGCCAGGGACGCGGTGATCGACGGGGCCGGGCACGCCTCGCGGGTGGTGACGGCGGCGGCGCTCATCATGTTCTTCGTCTTCGCCAGCTTCGTGACGACGGAGGACGCCATCGTCAAACCCATCGCGTTCTCCCTGGCGTTCGGTGTGCTGGTGGACGCCTTCGTCGTACGGATGACCCTGGTGCCGGCGGTGCTGGCGATGGTGGGACGCGGCGCCTGGTGGCTGCCGCGCGGGCTGGACCGGCTGCTGCCCGACCTGGACATCGAGGGCGCCCGGCTGCACGAGCCGGCCCGGGCGGAACCCGCACGGCCGCTGACCGAAATCAACGCAAGTTCTGGCTGAATTACCTCCGGCTCGATTCCGGACACCGATACCCAACAGAAAAACACAGCGCCGGCCTGCCTCTCGGGTTCACCGAGAGGCAGGCTGGCGTTTTTCAGCCGCTAATTGTTACTGACAAGGAAATTAACCGCGGAATATTTGATTCCGCCGGAAGTCCTGTGTTTGACTGAGGGCACCGAATCGACATCCGGTTCGAGCGGGGGAGAGCAGACCACTCTTTCTTTCATCTTCCGTGCGCCGTTTCGGCGTATCTCCATATGGACGGTCTGGCCTGCGCAAAGGCGCCCGGGTCGGATTCCATCAGCACGCACGATTCCCTCTCTCCCGCCGTCGGCCCGACGCGGCCGTTTCCGCTGCCCAAAAGCAAAGGGATCACGCATGCACCTCGAAGAGAAAATCGCCCCTGCCCGCCGGGGGCTGCGTGCCGCCGCACGCCCCGTCATCACCGGCTCCTCGCATTCTTTTCCGAGCACCCGGAGCAGCCAGGACGACCTGTGGCAGGAATTTTTCCTGGACCACTACGACGGTTTTCCGCTGGCCCGCAGGATATTCGAGAATTCCGGAATCAGCTCCCGCTCCACGGCCGTGGACCCGCGCGCCGAGAAGGAAGTGTCCGGCTGGAGCACCGGACAGCGCATGGAGCGCTACATCGAGGAGGCCGTGCCCCTCGGCAAGCGCACCGTCGCCGACGCCCTGGAGTCCGCGGGCCTGGCCCCGTCGGACGTGGGCCTGCTGGCCGTGGCCTCCTGTACCGGCTACACCACGCCCGGCCTCGACCTGAGGCTCGCGGACGAGCTGGGCATGTCCAGCAAGGTCCAGCGGCTGTTCATCGGCCACATGGGCTGCTACGCGGCCGTCCCGTCGCTGGGCGCCGTCTCCGACTTCGTCGCCTCGCGCGGCCGGCCGGCGGTGCTGCTGTGTCTGGAGCTGACCTCGCTGCACGTCCAGCCGCCCACCCGGGACATCGAACAGATCGTGGCGCACGCGCTGTTCGCCGACGCCGCCGCGGCCGTCGTCCTCGAGCCCGACGCCGACAGCGGCTACGAGGTCATCGACGTGGTCGCCGTCACCGACCACAGCACCGCCGACCACATGAGCTGGCAGATCACCGACCTCGGCTTCAAGATGGGCCTCTCGCCGAAGGTCCCCGACGTGCTCGCCCAGCACGTCGGCGAGGTGGTCCGCGACCAGTTGCTCGCCCCGCACGGCCTCACGCCCGAGGAGGTCACCGGCTGGGCCGTGCACCCGGGCGGCAAGCGCATCCTCGAGGTCGTCGGCGAGCGCCTCGAGCTGCCCGCCGGCGCGCTGGACGCCTCGTACGGCGTCCTCGACGAGTGCGGCAACTGCTCCTCGCCCACCGTCCTGATGGTCCTCCAGCGACTGCCCCGCACCGACGGCCCGGTGGTCGCCATGGCCTTCGGCCCCGGCCTCACGCTGTACGCGGCCCTGCTGCGCCGGTCCTGACACCGGCCGGGCCCGCCCCACGGCCCCACACCGTCGGCCCGCCCGAAGCACCTTCCAGCACGACCCCACGGACACCGCCCAAGGACGCACGGAAGGAACAGCTGCGCCATGCCCAACCCGACCTCACCGGGCCAGGTCTTCGTCACCGGCACCGGCCGCTGCGGCTCGACTCTGGTCTCCGAGCTGCTGCGCGAGCACCCGCAGGTCCTCAGCCTGTCGGAGCTCTTCAACCACCTCACGGACATGTACCGGATCACCGCCCGGGTCTTCCCCGAAGGCCCCTTAACGGCCGCGGAGTTCTGGGACGTCCTGTCCTCCCGCAACACCGTCAACCGACTCCTGACCGCCCACGGGCTGGCCCCCAGGGAAGTCCTCTACAAGCCCTCGCCCACCAGCCGCTTCCAGGCCGGCACCGGCATCCCGGCCGTCCTGCTGACCACCCTCCCCCACCTCACCGACACCCCCGACGAGCTGTACGGCGAACTCGAAGCAGCCGTCGCCGAGTTCCCGGACGCCGGTGCCGGCGAGCACTACCACCGCCTGTTCGCCTGGCTGTGCGCCCGCTTCGGCAAGACCCTGTGGGCCGAGCGCAGCGGCGGCTCGCTGATCCTCGCCGGGCAGTTCCGCGAGCACTTCCCCGACGCCCGCTATCTGCACATCGTGCGCGACGGCCGGGACACCGCGCTCTCCATGAGCCGCCACACCGGCTTCCGTATGGCCGCGGTGGTGATGGCGCTGCACCTCACCCTCGGCCACGACCCGTACGCCGAGGAGCAGTCCGCCGGCACCGAACGCGATCTCGGGTTCGTACCGGACGAGCTGCTGCCGTTCCTGCCGGATCGTTTCGACGCCGACGCCGTGCGCGACTACCGGCTCCCGGTGTCGCTGTTCGGCACGTACTGGGCGGACGAGATGAAGCGCGGCATGGAGGCGATGTCCGCGCTGCCGCAGGAGAACGTGCTGCACATCTGGTACGAGGACCTGCTGGCCGCGCCCGAGGAGTCCCTGCACCGCATCGGTGAGTTCCTCGGCGCGGACTTCGTGGACACCGACTGGGAGCGGCGGTGCGCGGCCAAGGTGGGCGCGCCCTCGTCGTCCTGGCGGGACCTGCCCGACGCCGAGCGCGAGGAGCTGGAGCAGGCGTGCGCCGCCGGGTTCTCCGTGCTCGCCGCGCACGGTGTCGTCCCGATGGCCGGTACGGCGGCAAGGAGCGGCGCATGAGGACCCCGCTGACCAAGGGCGCCACGGTGTGGCTGACCGGGCTGCCCAGCTCCGGCAAGACGACGCTGGCGCAGGCGCTGGCCAGCCGCCTCACCCGGGAGGGGCACCGGGTCGAGGTGCTCGACGGCGACGAGATACGTACGTTCCTCAGCGCCGGCCTCGGCTTCACCCGCGAGGACCGGGACACCAACGTGCAGCGCATCGGCCTGGTCGCCGAGGTGCTGGCCCGCAACGGCATCCTGGTGCTGGTCCCGGTCATCGCGCCGTACGCCGACAGCCGCGAGGCGGTCCGCAAACGGCACGAGGCGAGCGGCACCCCGTATCTGGAGGTGCATGTCGCAACCCCGCTCCAGGTGTGCGCCGTACGCGATGTGAAGGGCCTGTACGCGCAGGCCCGCGCCGGGCGGCTGTCCGGGCTGACCGGCATCGACGACCCGTACGAGCCGCCGCAGTCACCGGACGCGAAGGTGGAGACCCAACTGCAGTCCGTCGGCGAGTCGGTGGACAACCTGCACACGCTGATGGCGGAACGGGGGCTGCTGTGACGGCCGTGGCCGCCCGCCTCGGGCACACCGACGTCCTGGAGTCGGAGGCGGCGTACATCTTCCGCGAGGTGGCCGGCGAGTTCGAGAAGCCGGTGCTGCTGTTCTCCGGCGGCAAGGACTCCGTCGTCATGCTGCATCTGGCGCTGAAGGCGTTCGCGCCGGCGCCGCTGCCGTTCGCGCTGCTGCATGTGGACACCGGGCACAACTTCCCGGAGGTGCTCGCCTACCGGGACCGTGTGGTGGCTGCACATGGGCTCACCCTCCATGTGGCGTCCGTACAGGACTACATCGACCGGGGTGTGCTGCGCGAACGTCCCGACGGCACCCGCAATCCGCTCCAGACGCTGCCTCTGCTGGAGGCGATCAGCGGCGGCGGGTTCGACGCGGTGTTCGGCGGCGGACGGCGCGACGAGGAGAAGGCCCGCGCGAAGGAGCGGGTGTTCTCGCTGCGCGACGAGTTCGGTACGTGGGACCCGCGCCGGCAGCGGCCCGAGCTGTGGCAGCTGTACAACGGCCGCCATCTGCCCGGCGAGCATGTGCGGGTCTTCCCGTTGTCCAACTGGACCGAGCTGGACGTGTGGCAGTACATCGGCCGCGAGGGCATCGAGCTGCCGTCCATCTACTTCGCGCACGAACGGGAGGTGTTCCTGCGCTCCGGCATGTGGCTGGCGCCGGGCGACTGGGGCGGCCCGAAGGACGGCGAGCCGGTGGAGAAGCGCCGGGTGCGCTACCGCACCGTCGGCGACATGTCCTGCACCGGCGCCGTGCTGTCCGAGGCGTCCGACGTCGACGAGGTGATCGTCGAGATCACCGCGTCCCGGCTCACCGAGCGCGGCGCCACCCGCGCCGACGACCGGCTGTCGGAGGCGGCGATGGAGGACCGCAAACGCGAGGGGTACTTCTGACATGACCGCCGACGTGACAGCTCTCGGCCACCCCCCGCTTTTCACCGCCGCCCTGATGATGCGCGGCATCTTCCAGGAAGCCAGGTCCCGGCTGACCGCCGGGACCGGCGCACAGGAGGGACACGCGAACCCCATGCCCACCACCCGGCACCGTGACGCCTCCGCCGCCCCGGCGGCCGAGGCGGACCTGCTCCGCTGGGCCACCGCCGGCTCGGTGGACGACGGCAAGTCCACCCTCGTAGGACGACTGCTGCACGACTCCAAGTCCGTCCTCGCCGACCAGCTGGAGGCCGTCGCCCGCGCGTCCTCCGGCGAGGGCCCCGACCTGGCCCTGCTCACCGACGGGCTGCGCGCCGAGCGCGAGCAGGGCATCACCATCGACGTCGCCTACCGCTACTTCGCCACCCCCAGGCGCCGGTTCATCCTCGCCGACACCCCGGGGCATGTGCAGTACACCCGCAACATGGTCACCGGCGCGTCCACGGCCACGCTGACGGTGATCCTCGTCGACGCCCGCAAGGGCGTGGTCGAGCAGACCCGGCGGCACGCGGCCGTGGCGGCGCTGCTGCGGGTGCCGCAGGTGGTCCTCGCCGTCAACAAGATGGACCTCGTCGGCTACGAGCAGTCCGTGTTCGCGGACATCGCCGGGGAGTTCACCCGGCTCGCGACCGGCCTCGGCATTCCCGAGGTCACCGCGATCCCGATCTCCGCGCTCGCCGGTGACAACGTCGTCGAGCCGTCCACGCGCATGGACTGGTACGGCGGGCCGACCGTCCTCGCGCACCTGGAGAGCGTCCCCGTCGCGGACGAGGTCACCGACGGACCCGCCCGCTTCCCGGTCCAGTACGTCATCCGCTCCGGTGACGTCCGCCTCTACGCGGGGCAGGTCGCCGCCGGTGCGCTGCGGGTCGGCGACCGGGTCACCGTGCTGCCGTCGGGGCGGACCACCACCGTCACCGGCATCGACGTGCTGGGCGCGCCGGCCGAGCTGGTCCGCTCGCCGCAGTCCGGCGCGCTGCGGCTCGCCGACGACCTGGACGTCTCCAGAGGCGACCTGATCGTCCCGGCGGCGGCCCTGCCGACGGTGTCCCGGGACGTCGAGGCAGCCGTGTGCCATCTGCACGAACGCCCGCTCAGGCCCGGGGACCACGTGCTGCTGAAGCACACCACGCGCACCGTGCGCGCGGTGGTCCGCCGGATCCCGGGGCCGGGGCAGCTCGACCTGAACGAGATCGGCCAGGTCGCGCTGCGCACCGCCGAGCGGCTGGCGTTCGACCAGTACGAGGACAGCCGGCGCACCGGCTCCTTCGTGCTGATCGACCCGGCCGACGGTGCCACGCTGACCGCGGGCATGGTCGGCGCGACCGCTCCGGGGACCCCCGATGCGCCTGTCTGAGCGCAACCCGGCGCTCCACCGCTCCCGGCGTCCGCTCCGCGCGGCCCTCGCGCTGCTCCTGCTGCTGTTCCTGGCGGCGGGCTGCGGCTACGGGTCCCGGGCGCCGGGGGCGGCGGCCGCGCCGGCCGTCGGCACGGGCCCGCCGCTGTCGGCGGACGAGGTCTCCATCGGCTACTTCGCCAACGTCACGCACGCCACGCCGCTGGCCGGTGTGCAGAAGGGCTACTTCACCCGCGAGCTGGGCGGCACCCGGCTGCGCACGCAGGTCTTCAACGGCGGCCCGTCGGCGCTGGAGGCGCTCAACGCGGGCGCCGTGGACATCGCGTGGATGGGACCGTCGCCGGCCGTCAACGGCTTCCTGCGGTCCGAGGGCCGCGGCCTGAGGATCGTCTCGGGTGCCGCCTCGGGCGGGGTCGCGCTGGTCGTCGACGGTGACGCGAAGGTACGCGGCACCGACATCCGCGGGCTCAGGATCGCGACGCCGGAGGCGGGCAACACCCAGGACGTCGCACTGCTGCACTGGATCGGCGAGCAGGGCTGGGAGGTGGATCCGCGCACCGGGCGCGGTGACGTCACGGTGGTGCGGCAGTCGTCCAAGGAGATCCCGACCAGCTTCCGGCGGGGCGCGATCGACGGGGCGTGGGTGCCGGAGCCGGTGGCCGCGCAACTGGTCGCCGCCGGCGGGCGGGTGCTCGTCGACGAGTCGGACCTGTGGGACGACGGCGCGTTCGTCACCGCACTGGTGGTGGTGTCCCCGTCGTTCCTCGCGGACCATCCGGACGTCGTCGATGCCGTGCTGCGCGGCTCGGTACGCACCAACGCCTGGCTGAAGAGCCATCCGGCCGAGGGCAGGACGGCCGTCAACAGCGCCATCGAGGCGCTGACCGGCCGGCCACTGGAGCGCGGGGTCCTCGACGCGGCCTGGCGGCATGTGAGCCTCACCGACGATCCACTCGCCGCGACCCTCGCCGAGGAGGCCGACCGGGCCGACCGGCTCGGGCTCCTGCACGGCGCGGACGGCACGCAGGGCGGCGGAGCGGAGGCGGCCCTGCGCGGGATCTTCGACCTGCGCCCGCTCAACCGGATCCTCGCCCAGCAGGGCGAGCCGGCCGTGGACGACGCCGGCCTCGGCGTCGCCGGGCGCGGCACCTGACCCCCGACACCGACCGGACTTTCTGGGCAGCATTGCCCGTACTGCAAAGGATTTGATCACATGTCAGAAACGGTGCTGCGGGCCGGCGCACCGGTCCGCCCGGTCGCCCTGGCCGAGGTGGAGCAACCGGCCGTACGGCTCACCCATGTCTCCAAGTGGTTCGACACCGCGGGACGGCGCCAGACGGTCCTGGACGACATCAGTCTGACCGTCGGCCGCGGCGAGTTCGTGTGCGTGCTCGGCGCTTCGGGCTGCGGAAAGTCCACGCTGCTGAACCTGGTGGCGGGCCTGGACCGGCCGTCCACGGGCGCCATCGAGGTCACCGGGGGCCGGCGGCCCGCCCTGATGTTCCAGGACCACGCCCTGTTCCCCTGGCTCACCGCCGGCCGGAACGTCGAACTCGCCCTGCGACTGCGCGGAGTGCCCCGGCGCGAGCGGCCCGAGGAGGCCCGCCGGCTCCTGGAGCTGGTCCGGCTGAAGGACGCGTACGGCAAGCGGATCCACGAGCTGTCCGGCGGTATGCGCCAGCGCGTCGCCCTGGCCCGTGCTCTCGCCCAGGAGGGTGACGTGCTGCTGATGGACGAGCCGTTCGCCGCGCTCGACGCCATCACCCGGGACGTGCTCCACGAGGAGCTCACCCGCATCTGGTCCGAGAACAGGCTCTCCGTCGTCTTCGTCACCCACAACGTCCGCGAGGCGGTCCGGCTCGGCGAGCGGGTCGTGCTGCTGTCCTCCCGCCCCGGCCGGATCGCCCGCGAGTGGACCGACTCCGACCTCCCGGAGGCCGCACTGACGGCCCGGGTCACCGACGCACTGCGGGAGGAGATACGTCGCCATGGCCGCCGGTGAGACGGTCGCGACCAGGAAGGGTGTACGGGAAGTCCGGGACAGCGCGGACGTCGAGGCCGGCCTCGACGCGCTGGACAGCGCACCCGTAGGCCCCGCCCGGACACCCCTGCTCCAGATCCTGCGCGAGCGCGTACTGCCACCCGTGGCCGCCGTCGTCCTCGTCCTGCTCGCCTGGCAGGCCGCCTACGAGGCGGAGCTCAAGCCGGACTACCTGCTGCCGTCACCGGCCGACGTGTGGCGGGCGCTGTCCGACCAGTGGTACGAGGGCACGCTGTTCTCCACGGTGTGGACGAGCATGCAGCGCGGCGCCCTCGGGTTCGCCGCGGCCGTGGTCATCGGCACCGGGCTGGGGCTGCTGCTCGGCGCGGTGCGGTCACTGCGGGTCGGGATCGGGCCGGTGCTGTCGGGGCTTCAGTCGCTGCCGTCGGTGGCGTGGGTGCCGGCGGCGGTCGTGTGGTTCGGGCTCACCGACGCCACCATCTACGCGGTGATCCTGCTGGGCGCCGTACCGTCGATCGCGAACGGGCTGCTGGCGGGGGTCGACCAGGTGCCGCCGCTGTACCTGCGGGCGGGACGGGTCCTGGGCGCGACCGGGCCCGCCCGGGTTCGGCACGTGCTGCTGCCGGCCGCGCTGCCCGGCTATCTGGCCGGGCTCAAGCAGGGGTGGGCGTTCTCCTGGCGGTCGCTCATGGCGGCTGAACTCATTGCCAGTTCCCCGGAGTTGGGGCTGGGGTTGGGCCAGCTGTTGGAGAATGCTCGCTCCTATCAGGACATGGCCCTGGTCCTCGCCACCATCGGCGAGATCCTCCTGGTCGGCATCGCAGTCGACCTACTGCTGTTCGCCCCACTGGAGCGACGGGTGCTGCGGTCGCGGGGGTTGGCGGGGGCGCGTGGGTAGCTGCGAGCAGTCGCGCGTAGCTGCGGGCAGTCGTGCCTCCCCCAGTGCCTTAAAGGCCTGGGGGGACCCCCAGGGCGGCGCGGGTGGGCGATGGGGGTCCCCCCGCTCGAGCGAAGCCGAGAGTGGGGGAGGCACCCCGCCGGCGCCGGGCTGCGCATCCCCGGCGCCGGTGCCGGCACCGGCGCCGTCTGCTGTACTGACCCGGTGAGCGTGCCCTCGGGTCCGGAATCCTCGTGGCTGTTGCGGCTGGCGCCGGACGCGGTGCCGCCGCAACCAGCGTGCTCGCCCGAGACACTGGCCGCCGCCGAACACCCCCTGGGCCCCGGCCCCGCCGGCTGGGCCCTCGAGGTCGCCCGGGACATGGCCGCACACATCGTGCGGCAGGTACCCGAGCACGGTGCCCCCGGTGCCGCTGTCCCCTTTCAGCGTGCTGTCGAGGCCACCGTCCTGACCGCACTGACCGGCCTGCTCACCGAGCCGGAGCCGACCGCCGCACTGGTTCCGCCGGAGGCCGTTGCGAGCAACGCCGAACTGGCCCGCCGTAATGTCCCGTTGGACCGTGTGCTGCGCGGTGTCCGGCTCGGGCACGCCTATCTGCACGGGCGGCTGATGGAGGCGCTGGGCAAGGAGGCGGAGGAGGTCCGGGTCCAGGAAACGCATCGGGTCAGTGAGCTGCTGTTCGTGTACGCCGACGTCCAGGCCAGCCGGCTCGCCGAGGAGTACGTCGCCGAACGCGACCGCTGGCGGCGCGGCCGGGAGGCGGCCCGCCGCCGGATCGTGGACGAGCTGCTCGCCGGACGCCTGGTCGGCGGCGCGGTCGCCGCCCGTACGCTCGGCTACGAACTCGCCCGGCATCATGCGGCGTTGATCGTCACGTCCGGTTCTCCCGACACCTCGGCCGAGGAGCTGCGGCTGCTGGCCGCCGAGTTGTGCCGGGCGGCCGGCGCCGAGCAGCTGCTCACCGTGGCGGCGGGCAGCGCCGAGCTGTGGGCGTGGATGTGCTGGCCGGCCGAGCCGCGCCGCGCCGCCCTCGCCCGGCTGCCCCGCCAGGTCCCCGAACGCCGGCCGCTGCGTGTCGCGCTCGGCCCGGTGGGCTACGGCACCGAGGGTTTCCGGCGCAGCCACCGTGGCGCCCGGGAGGCGGAACGGATGGCCCGGCTGGGCCGTACGGGCTGGCTGTGCGACTACGCCGACGTGAGTACGGCGGCGCTGCTCACGGCCGACGTGGAGCATGCGCGGTGGTTTGCGGCGCGGGTGCTCGGGGCGTTGGGGGGCGACGATCCGCGGGTGCGGGAGCTGCGGGAGACGCTGCGGGTGTATCTCGCGGAGGGGCGGAGTCCGCAGGGGGCTGCGGAGCGGTTGTTCGTTGCGCGCAACACGGTGACGTACCGGGTGCGGCGGGCCGTGGAGTTGCTGGGGCGGCCGGTGGAGGCGGACGCGCTGGAGTTGCGGATGGCGTTGGAGATCGCCCGCCTGCTGGGGCCGGGGTAGGGGGCCTCCCTCTGGGGGAGGCACGGCTGCCCGCGGCCTGGCGTACCCATGTCCCAAAGACCGGTCGGAGTTTGTGCTGTCGGCCCAAAGCCCGGGAGGCGTGGGCGACGTTCACTGCAACGGGAGACCAACAGCACCTGACGACGCGCCCCCACCGCGTACCCGCAGCCGTACACCCCTTCACCACCCGGGATCCACCATGCCCTTTTCCCCCGTAACTCCGGCCACTCCCGCATCCCCCACCCGCCGCACCCTCCTGCGTACCGCCGCGGCCGCCTCGACCCTCACCACGGCGGCCGCACTGCCCCTGCACTCCACCCCCGCGGACGCCGCTCCCCAGCCGAGCCGGGGTACCGAGCTGATCCTGCTCGGTACCAGCGGCGGTCCCGTCCCCATGCACGGTCGCGCCGGTATCGGGTCCGCGCTGGTCGTCGACGGCCGGGCCTACCTCGTGGACTGCGGCCCCGGCATCTTCGGCCGGTACGCGCAGGCCTGGCTGACCGCCGAGCAGCTCACGGCGATCTTCGTCACCCATCTGCACTCCGACCATCTGTCGGACCTGTACGCCCTGCTGTGGCTGCGGTTCGGCGGCTTCCAGCCGCTGGGCGGCCCGGTGCACGTCTACGGGCCCGGTTCCGCGGGGAACCTCCCGGCCGTCTGGCCGAAGGGCCGCTCGGTGCCGACCGTCTGCCCGTCGGAGCCCGCGCCCGGCACGGAGGACCTGATCGCCGGGCACATCGCCGCCACCGCGTACGACATCAACGTACGGATGCGCAGCGAGGGCTGGCCCGACATCCGCACGCTGATCCGGCCGCACGACGTACGCTTCCCGCTGCCGAAGGGGGCGGGGCCGCGCAAGCTGATGGCGCCGCCGATGGAGCCGTTCGAGGTGATGCGGGACGACCGGGTGCGGGTCACGGCGGTGCTGGTGGAGCATCCGCCGGTCTTCCCGTCGTTCGCCTACCGCTTCGACACCGCGGACGGGTCTGTCGTGTTCAGCGGCGACACCGCGCCGTGCGGGAACGTGGCCCGGCTGGCCCGGGGCGCGGACGTGCTGGTGCACGAGGTGATGGACCTGGAGACGCTGGCCCTGGGCGGGCTGAAGCCGGCGCAGCTGCGGCACATGGAGATCAGCCACACGGACGCCACCCGGGTGGGCCCGCTCGCCGAACGCGCGGGCGTGGGCACGCTGGTGCTGAGCCATCTGGTCCCGGGTGCCACGAACATCGTCGACGACTCGACCTGGCACACCAAGGCGAGCAAGGGCTACTCCGGCCGTGTGGTGGTGGGCCGCGACCTGGCCCGCCTGCCGGTGGGCGCCCGGCGGGGCTGAGTGCGGCCCCGGCCGACCTCACCCCGCAGGCGCTGGGCCCGCAGGACCAGTTCCAGTTCGAAGCGCCGGTCGGGGTCGTCGATCTCGTCGCCCCAGAGTTCGCGTATCTGCCGCAGCCGGTAGCGGACGGTCTGGGGATGGACGCCGAGCCGTGCCGCCACCTCCGGCGCGCCGCCCCTCGTCTCCAGCCACGCCAGCAACGTCTCCGCAAGTCTCCGCCCATGAGTGGGGCCGCAATGAGCCAACGGCGCCAGACAGCGCAGCGCCAGGTCGTCGATCAGCTCCTCCGGCTGGAGCAGGACGAGGGCCTCGGTGTGCTCGGTGCAGAACAGCACCTCACCGGCGGGCAGCAGCCGCCGTTCCATCAGGTGTACGGCGGCCTCGGCCCAGCGCAGCGACTTGGCGGCGTCGGCGAGCGGCACGGGCGGTCCGATCGCGCCCGCCCAGCCGCCGAGCGCCCGGTGCAGCAGTTCGCCCCGGCCGGCGGCGTCCGGTTCGGGCACGACCATGCGGGGCTGCTCGTACTCCAGGTCGAGCAGCACGCCCTGCCCGACCGCCGGTGCCACCGCCTCGCGGGCCGGGCGCAGCAGCACCCCGACGGCGACCTTCTCGGGCAGCGTCCAGCCGATCCGGGCGGCGCGTTCGGCGAGGGCGTCGGCGGGGTCGCCGCGGTGGCGTTCGGCGAGCAGCAGCTCCATGAGGCGGCGTTGCAGGCGCAGGCGTTCCCCGGCCTGGCGGGCGGCGGCCTCGGCGTAGCCGCGCACGGACTGGTCGACGAGGCCGTCGAGGTACTCGTAGCCGGCGTCGACGAGTTCGTACATCGCGGGCGGCGGGATCTCCACGCGCTGCCCGATGTCGGCGAAACGGCGCCAGGCCAGGCGTACGCCCATCCGGTAGATCGCCTGGAGGGAGTCGAGGGTGCGACCGTTGAGGCCTTCCCCGCGGCCGAAGTCCTGGAAGACGCCGGGTGGGACGGTGGGGCGGCCCGTCGAGTAGTCGGCGTGCTCCAGCTGCTGCACGAACACCTCGATGGCGCGGCGGATGCCGACCAGGGCCATCGGCTCGCCGTTCTCGTCCAGGACGACCGGCAGGTGCGGGTACTCGCGGCGGATCTCGCCGAGGATCTCCTCGGCGAGCGCGGGCGCCTCGGCCATGGCGATCGCCGCGAACCGGCGCACCTGGAGCCGGGGCACGTCGTGCCAGGCGGAACGGGCGGTGACCGCTGCCGGACGGGCCGCCACGGTCAGCTCCCCTGGCCCGCTTGTTCGTATGTGATCAAGGGCGTGTTGGGCTGCTCGGGTGTGGACTCGAGCAGCGCGACGATACCGAGTGCGGCGCCCACCGCGAGGGCGGCGGCGATCACGACGGTCACGGTGGCGGCGAGCAGTCTGGGCATGCGGGGTCAGCCTCTCTCGTCCAGAGTCCGGAGGTCGTCCCACCCCGCTGCCCCGCCCCTGCCGTTCGGAGCCCAGTGTCGACAGGGCGCTCACACGGCGTCAAGGGTGGGTATCGGCCGAGGCTCACTTTGTGACGTGACGTCAGCTACAACAAGCGCCGAAATTGTCATGCCGGTGAGTAGCCGTGACGAACGCCTGGGCGAAAACTGTCCACCCACCCCGAACACAACCCGTCCACAGCCCGCACGCAGGAACAGCACAGAGAGTATTTCTTCCCCGCTTCTTCCCCGCGTTCTTCCCGCCCCCCACGCTGAGTTCCGCACCCTGAGACGAGTTGGAGCACCCATGCCCCAGCACGTACCGCCGCCGCTGCGCACCGAGCTCCCCCGGCCGCAGCAGCACCCTTCGGCGCTCCCCCCACCCCCGCGCCGAATCGTTTTCCTCGCCCATCGGGACCTCGGCAATCCGGCGGCCGGCGGCTCCGAGCTGCTCGTCGACCGGCTGGCCGAGGGCCTGACCCGGCTGGGCCACCAGGTCACGCTGCTGTGCGGCGGCCCCGCGGCCTATCGGGACTACCGGGTCGTCTCGGCGGGCGGCGCCTACGGCCACTATCTGCGCGCCCGTTCCGCCTTCGCCCGTCAGGTCGGTGACTGCGACCTGCTGGTCGAGGTGTGCAACGGCATGCCCTACCTCGCGCCCATGTGGCATCGCGGCCCGACGCTGTGCCTGGTCAACCACGTACACACCGATCTGTGGCAGATGCGCTTCGGCGGTCCGCTCGCCCCCGCCGCCCGCATCGGCCGAAGACTCGAGCACTGGGCGCTGACCGGGGCACAGGCCCGCAGCCTGATGGTGGCCGTCTCCCCGTCCACGGCCCACGCGCTGCGCGCGATCGGCGTGGAACGCGAACGCATCCGGGTCGTGCACAACGGCGTGGAGGAACCGGGTCCGCGGGCGGACCGCTCGCCCGAGCCGCTGTTCCTGGCGGTGGGCCGGCTCGTCGAGTACAAGCGCATCGACCTGCTGCTGCGGCTGTGGGAGCGGGTCCGGCCGGTCACCGGCGGCCGGCTGCTGATCGTCGGGGACGGCCCGGAACGCGAGCGGCTGGAGCGGCTCGCGGGCCCGGACGTGGAGTTCACCGGCCATGTCTCCGACGCCGAGAAGCACCGACTGCTGTGCGCGGCCTGGCTGCTGGTCCATCCCTCGGCGGTGGAGGGCTGGGGCCTGGTCGTGACCGAGGCGGCCACCCGTGAGACGCCGACGATCGCCTTCGACGTGCCCGGCCTCAGGGACTCGGTGATCGACGGCGAGACCGGCGTCCTCGCCCACGGCGAGTCGTCCTTCGCCGCCGCCTGGTGCACGCTTGCGCTGTCCGCACATCGCCGGGAGCTGATGGGCAAGGCGGCCCGTGAACACGCGGCGCGGTACCGATGGCATCGGACGGTCCGGCAGTTCCGCGCAGTTGCGGCGGAGGCGGTGAGGGGCTGGGAGCCGTGACCGGCACCGGCCTCAAGGACCCGTCGATACGCCGGTCCCTCGCCCTCTTCCGTGCCTTCCTCCGCGAGCAGGACGACCCGGAGGCCTGCTACGCGCTGCTCGCCCGGGACGCCGCCGACCAGGTCGAGGCCTACGACGGCCCCCTCGCCGGCCGCACCGTCGTGGACGTCGGCGGCGGCAGCGGCCACTTCACCGAGGAGTTCCGGCGCCGCGGTGCCGAGGCCTACCTGTTCGAGCCGGACGTACGCGAGCTGGGCGAGAAGCCGCCCGACGGGACGGTCATCGCGGACGGCTATCTGCTGCCGCTGTACGACGGGGTCGCCGACGTCACGTTCTCCTCCAACGTCCTGGAGCACGTGGCCGATCCGCAGACGTTCCTCAGCGAGCTGGCGCGGGTCACCCGGCCCGGCGGGCTGATCTACGTGTCGTTCACCAACTGGCTGTCCCCGTGGGGCGGACACGAGTGGGCGCCCTGGCACTACCTCGGCGCCGAACGGGCCCGCGCCCGCCACCGCCGCCGTACCGGCAAGGACGCCAAGCACACCCTCGGCGAGAACCTGTTCGCCGTGCACATCGGCCCCACCCTGCGGCAGGTGCGCGCCCGCGACGACGTCACGGTCGTCACGGCGCGCTCCCGCTACTGGCCGTTCCTCACGGAGGCCGTCGTCAAGGTCCCCGGCCTCCGTGAGCTGGCCACCTGGAACCTCCTCCTCATCCTCCGGCGGTGTCCCCCATGACGACCACGGTCCAGGCCCCTCCTCCGGCAGCCGTCCCCACCACCGCGACCACCGCGGGTCCCCCGGAGGGCCCGCGGTCGCGGCGCTGGCTGCTGGGGTTCTGGGCCGTGGTCCTCGTGCTGTTCCTGGCCGTGCAGCCGGGCCGGCAGACCTTCGACACCAAGCTCGGGGTGACCGTCGACCCCGGGCAGTTCCTCGCCGATCTCGGCCAGTTGTGGCACGACCGGGGCGGCTTCGGCGGCATCCAGGACCAGTACGTCGGCTACCTGTGGCCGATGCTGCCGTTCCACTGGCTGTGCCGCACGGCCGGTCTGCCGGTGTGGCTGGCGGAACGCCTGTGGATGTCGGTCATCGTCGCCGTCGCCTTCTGGGGCGCCCTGCGGCTGGCGGAGCGGCTGCGGATCGGCAACAGCACGTCCCGGCTGCTCGCGGCGGTCGCGTACGCGCTGTGGCCGGTGTTCACCACCGTCGTCGGCTCGACGTCGGCGGCGGCGCTGCCCGGCGCGTTCCTGCCGTGGGTGCTGCTGCCGCTGACGAACGAGCGGTACAGCGCACGGGTCGCGGCGATCCGCTCGGCGCTGATCGTCCCGTTCATGGGGGGTGTGAACGCGGCCTCGACGCTGGCGTCCCTGCTCCCGGTGGGCCTGTACCTGCTGTCCCGCCCGCCGGGCCCACGGCAGCGCAAGCTGATCGCCTGGTGGGTGCCGGGCGTGCTGGTGGCGACCGCCTGGTGGTGGATCCCGCTGCTGCTGCTCGGCGTGTACGGGGAGAACTTCCTTCCCTACGTGGAGAGTTCGCAGACCACGACGGACACCATGTCGGCGACGGAGGCGCTGCGCGGCGCCGGCAACTGGGTGGCGTATCTGCACTTCGGTGAGGCGTGGCTGCCGGCCGGGTGGGCGGTGGCGTCCTCGGTGGTCGTGATCGTCTGCTCGGCGTGCGCGGCCGGACTGGGCCTGGCCGGGCTGGCGCGCCGGGATCTGCCGGAGCGGCGGTGGCTGGTGCTGACCGTGCTGACGACGGCGCTGATCCTGCTCGCCGGCTACGGCGGGGCGTTCGGCGCGCCCTTCCACGACACCGTGCAGGACTGGCTGAACGGCTGGCTGGCACCCTTCCGGAACATCTACAAGTTCCAGACGGGTCTGGCCCTGGCGCTGGCGCTGGGCCTGGCCCACC
The DNA here is from genome assembly GCF_042731325.1 of Streptomyces sp. NPDC059866. Taxonomy (NCBI): domain Bacteria; kingdom Bacillati; phylum Actinomycetota; class Actinomycetes; order Kitasatosporales; family Streptomycetaceae; genus Streptomyces; species Streptomyces sp. NPDC059866. The sequence goes on from NZ_JBHWJT010000007.1 coordinate 299,862, forward strand.
TGGTCGCCGTCGCCGCCGAACCGCGCGGCGCCCGCCCTGTGCCCGGCCGCCGCTTCGCACCGCTGGTCGCGGCGGTGCTGATCCTGCCGGGCCTGCTGTGGCCGTACCTCAACGGATCGATCCTCAACCCGGGCTCCTTCCAGGAGCTCCCCAAGTACTGGCAGGCCACGGCCGACTGGCTTCAGAAGTACTCCCCCGACTCGCGCGCCCTGGTCGTCCCGGCCACCGCGCACGGCATCCACACCTGGGGCTCGACCATCGACCAGCCCCTGGACGTCCTCGCCGACTCCCGCTGGGCCCAGCGCGACTACGTCCCCTTCGGCACCCCCGGCAACCGGCGCGCGATGGACGCGGTCGAGCAGGCGCTGCTGACCGGCGGCGAAGTGCCGGGCCTGGCGGACTATCTGAGCCGCGCCGGGATCCACTACGTCGTCGTACGCAACGACCTCGACCCCGACCAGATCGGCGCCGTCCCCACCACGACCGTCAAACGCACCCTGGAGCAGTCCGGCTACCAGCGGGTGACCGGCCTCGGCCCGGTCATGACCGGCGGGCGCATCGCCGACGACACCCCGCTCCAGATCGAGGGCCTCTACCCCCGGCAGCGCGCGGTGGAGATCTACCAGCCGCGCGGTGAGGACGTCCCCCGGCCCGGCCAGGCCACGCTGTACCCGGTCGCCGACACGGCCGTCGTCTCCGGCGGCCCCGAGTCCCTGCTGCCGCTCGCCGCCGAACTGCGCGGCCGGGCCTCCGTCCTGACCGGCGACAACCACCCCGGGCTCGGCTCCCCGCAGCTCCAGGTCGTCGGCGACGGGCTGCGCCGCGCGGACACCCGGTTCGGGCTGGTCAACGCCAACACCTCGTACACGTACACCCGGGACGAGCGCAACGCCCCCGACGCCTACCAGGACGCGGACGACCCACCGCACCAGATCCTGCCGGTGACCGGCACCGGCCACCAGACGGTGGCCGAACTGCGCGGCGCCCGCTCGGTGACGGCGTCCTCGTACGGCAGCTGGTTCTTCCATCTCCCGCAGTTCGACCCGGTGAACGCCTTCGACGGCAACCCGGACACCGCCTGGACGGAGGGCTCGGACGACACACCGAACGGGCAGTGGCTGCGCATCGGCTTCACCGAGGACTACGACATGCCGTCGTCGTTCCGGGTCACGCCGCTGCCGCAGGACAGCGTACGGGCGGCGCCGACCCGGGTGCGGGTGGAGACCGAGCGGGGCTCCGTCACCAGCTTCCTCCAGCCGAACGGCATGACCCAGCGCATCAAGGCACCGACGGGCGCGACGAGTTGGACGAAGCTGACGATCGTCGACTCGGTGGAGCGCCGGGCCGGTCTGCTGGGCGCGGGCTTCGCCGAGATCACCCTGCCGGACGTACAGGTGACCCGGATGCTGCGGCTCCCGACGGACGCGTCGGAAGCGACGCCTGGTGAGCTCGTCTCCCTGCACCGCACCGCCGACCCCACCGGCACGTCCCCGACCGGCACCGAGGCGGGCCTGCACCGCCGCTTCTCGACGACCGCGGCGGGAGCGTACGAGGTGAAGGCGAGCGCGCTGCCGATCCCCGGCGAGGAACTCGACCGGCTGCTCTACGAGATCGCGCCCGACCAGCAGGACCGCATCACCGCGACCGCCGACTCCACGGCACGGCTCGGCACGGGCCTGGCCGCCCGCAACCTCACCGACGGCGACCTGACGACGGCATGGATCGCGGGTGACCGCCCCACGGTCCACCTGCGCTGGCCGGCCAAGCAGCCGGTGAGCGAACTGGTGCTGGCCCCGGCGGGCGGCCTGTCCACCCGCCCCACGGAGGTGCACATCAGCTCCCCCGACGGCGCGGCGACCGCCGGCGTCGACGAGAACGGCTGGGTCCGCTTCCCGTCGATCACGACGGACCGCCTGGACATCACCATCACCGAAACCGCGCCCCTGACCCTCCACAACCCGGTCGTCGACGAGGACCTGCAACTCCCGGTGGGTTTGACGGAGGCGTACCTCCCGGCCCTCGACCGCTACCGCACCCCGCAGCCGAAGCCCGAGCGCACCTTCTCGCTGCCGTGCGGGGAAGGGCCGGTGCTGGCCGTGGACGGGAAGCTGTACCGGACGAGCGTGCAGGGGACCGTACGGGACCTGAGGGAGCACCGGCCGGTCGAGGTGTCGGTGTGCCCGTCGGACGGACTGGAACTGTCCCGGGGCACGCACCGCGTCGAGGCGGGCGATGCCGGCCCGCTGGTCCTCACCGACGTCACCCTCACCCGCGGCACGGTGACCGAGCCCGTGACCTCCGGCCGTGACCTGGAGATACGGGACTGGCTGGGCGACCTGCGCGAGGTGAGCGTCGGCTCGGGCGCGGCCTCGTACCTGACGACGTACGAGAACTTCAACGACGGCTGGCGGGCCACGCTGAACGGCGAGGAACTCACCCCGGTCCGGCTGGACGGCTGGCAGCAGGGCTGGCGGATCCCGGCCGGGGCGAGCGGCACGGTCAAGCTGACGTACGAGCCGTCGACGACCTACGAGGCCGCCCTCATCGGAAGCGGCGTGGGCATGGCGGGGCTGCTGGCCCTGGTCCTGTGGCGCCGCCGCGCCCCCAACCCCGACCCGCCGCAGCCGGTGCCCGGGCCGCCGGGCCTGTGGCTGGGCACGGCGGCGCTGACGGTGGTCGGCATCGTGATCGCCGGGTGGTTCGCGCTCCTGGTCCCCGCCCTGGCGGTGCTGGCGTACCGGCGGCACGCCCTGCTCGTCCCGATCGCCTTCGTGGCAATCGCCGGGGCCGGCATCGCGGCGGCGACGAGCGCCGGGCAGCCGGTGGGGGACGGCACGGGAGCGTTCGGCCCGGCGGCCCAACTGCTCGCCCTGATCGGCCTGTTCGCGGCCCTGGTGAGCGTACGGGAGCGGGGGGCGCCGGGGACGACGGCGGTGCTGCCACCGGCGCCGGGGGCCGCCGAGCCACCGACGCAACCGCTGCCACACCGCCGACGGGGCGAGCACGGGCCGCTCCCCCAGGGCGGGCCGGTCCCTCAGCCCGACGCCGGGCCGACGGTCTCCGCGCGCGGTCCGGGGAACCCTCAGTCCGGCCAGGGGAGAGAGGAACGCCCATGACGGCAGTCGAACACCCGGCACGCATCCCGTTCCCGGTCGTGGACGAGGTGGCCCGGCACTGCCTCCAGGACGAGGAACCGGAAACCGTCCACATCGAGGTCCACCTCCCCGGCCCCCTCGACCCACCCCGCCTGTGCAAGGCGTTCACGGAGGCCCTGCACCGCCATCCCCGCATCCTGATGCGGGAGGCGCCGGGCCACTGGTACCGACGGCGCTACGAGTGGGAGCTGACCGGCGAGCCGGACGTGGAGGTGGTGAGCTTTCCACCACCGACCCGGGATGCGCTGAGGGACGCCAGAACGCGTGCGCTCACAGAGGCACCGCCGCTGTCGGTGTCACCACCGATACGCCTGGAGGTCGTCGCAGCTGCGGGCAGTCGTGCCGACTCAGCTGCGGGCAGTCGTGCCGCTGGGGCGGCACGGGTGGGCGATGGGGGTCCCCCCGCTCGAGCGAAGCCGAGAGTGGGGGAGGCACCCCGCACCGCCGGGCAGCGCACCCACCCCACCGGCACCACCCCCGACCCGCACCACAACCCCTCCGGCACGGTCCTCTTCCTCACCATCAACCACACCGCCCTCGACGGCCCAGCCTGCCTCCGCGTCCTCGCCACCGCAGCGGAGCTGTACGGCGGCGTGGACAACTCCCCCGCGGCGCCCCCCGTACGCACCCCCTCGATCGCACCGCAAGACCCCCCGGACACCCCCACCCCCACCCCCTCCAACTGGACCCCACCCGCAAGAGTCGCCCCCGGCACCCCCGCCCCCTCCCCCGGCAACGGCATGCTCGTCACGGACCTCCCCCTCCCCCACCGCCCCAAGGGCTCCCCCTACACGGTGAACGACCAGCTCATGGTCACCACCGCCCTGACGATCGCCCACTGGAACCGCGAACACGGCGCCCGCCCTCGTCCCCTGCGCATCACCATGCCGGTGGACGACCGCCCCCGCGACACGACGATGCCCATCGGCAACGGCACCCGCCTGGTCGAAGTCCCCTTCTACCCGGACGAGTTGACCCCGGACGACAACCACATGGACGCCCTGCTCCGCCGGACGGCAACCCGCACCCGCGCCCTCAAATCCCTCCCCCGCCCCCAACTCGGCCACGGAGCCGCCCTGTTGACCGCCCCCGTGCTCCCGGTCCCGTGGCGTGCCGCCCTCACCCGCGGCCTCCGCCGCGCCGCCGCACCCTGGACGTCCACGACACTCCTCAGCAACATCGGCCGCGTCCCGTACCCCCTGGACTTCGGCGAGGAGGCCGGCCGCGCCCACGCGGTCTGGTTCTCGGCCCCCGCCCGTATGCCCCGCGGCCTCACGGTCACCACCGCGTCCACGGCCGGCCGCCTCCACCTCGCCCTGCGCTGGTCCCGCACCCTGCTCAGCCACGGCGACGGCGCCCATCTGCGGGACCTGTTCGAGCACTACCTGCACACCACGGAGGTCACCCGATGACCACCACCGCACCTCCCGAAGACCTGCGGGACTTCTACGAGAACCCCGCCGTCCCCGTCGCCTCCGGCACCCCCCGCAGCCTCCGCCAGGCCCGCATGCTGGCCGCCGCCCTGAGCACGGACACGGCACAGACCATCCTCGACATCGGCTGCGGAGACGGCACAGCGGCCGCCACCGCCGCCCCTCTCCTCCCCGGCCACCGCATCGTCGGCGTCGACTGGTCCCACGACGCCCTGACCCGCGCCCGCACCCGGCTGCCGTACGTGGTGCGCGGCGAACTGACCGCACTGCCCTTCGCAGCGGGCTCCGCCGACGCCGTCCTCTTCAGCGAGGTGATCGAACACCTCGTGGACCCGGACACCGCCCTGGAGGAGATCCGACGCGTCCTGCGCCCGGGCGGCCATCTGATGCTGTCCACCCCGAACCTGGCCGCCTGGTACAACCGCGCCCTGCTGGCCGTCGGCGTCCAGCCGGTCTTCTCCGAGGTGAGCCTGCGCGCGATCCACGGCCGCCCCGGCCGGGAGGTCGTCGGACACCTGCGGCTGTACACCGCCCGTGCGCTGCGGGAGTTCGTCGCCGCGACGGGCTTCGAGGTCGTACGGCTGGAAGGGGCGCCCTTCCATGGCGTACCGCGCCCGCTACGACCGCTGGACCGGCTGGCCTGCGCCAGACCACCCCTCGCCTCGATCCTCCTCCTGCACGCGCGAAGGACCTAGGCCGTGTGGTGGGGAGTGGCCGCGGCCCTGATGGCGAACGTCCTGTACAGCAGCGGGTTCGTGCTGGAGAAACGGGCACTGGCCGCCCTGCCCGAGGTCACGGTCCGCCGCCCCGGCCGCCTGCTGCGCCTGGTGCTCGGCAGTCCGCTGTGGATCGGCGGCTCGCTCGCCCTCGCGGCCGGGTTCGCCGCCCAGCTCATCGTCTACCGCACCCTGCCGATCGCCGCCGCACAGGGCATCTTCGTCTCCGGCCTGGTCCTGCTCGTCCTGCTCTCCGCCCGGCTGCTGGGCGAGGAGACCAGCGGCCGTGAACGGTACGCGCTGGCCGCGATCCTCGCCGCCCTGCTGATGGTCGTACTGTCGCTGGACGAGGCCACGGACACGGTCAGCCGGCAAGCCCCCTACGCCCTGGTCCTGCTGCTGTGCGTGCCGTCGCTGGCGTCCGGCGTGTGGCTGTACCGCGCCGCCGAACGCCGGGCCCTGCGCCGCCACCGGCTGCCGACGACCGGCGTCGAGTACGGGGTGGCGGTGGGCCTGCTCTACGGGGTCAGCTCGGTCGCGATCAAGGGGGTCTCCGGCTACTGGACGACGAGCGATCCCACCGGAGCACTCCTGGGCGTTCTCCGCTCCCCGTACCCGTACCTCCTGCTCTTCACCGGCGCGTTCGGCCTGATCATGTCGCAGGCCGCGCTGCAACGCTGCCGGGCCTCGCTGATCGTGCCGGTGTGCACGACGGTGACCTGCCTGTACACGGCGGTGCTCGGAACGCTGTCGTTCGGCGAGGCACTGCCGGACGACCCGTTGCGGCTGGCACTGCGGCTGGCGGGCACGGCGCTGGCGGTCACGGTGCTGCTGAGCATGCCGAAACACGACAAGGCACCCCAATCTCCCCTCCCCGCCAAGGAGTTGACACCCCCATGACCCCCGACGACCCGCTGCTGAAGATCCTGGCGTGCCCTCTCGACAAGGGCCGGCTGCACCTGCTGCCGCCGGACGGATCCATGGCGTCGAAGGAGGCCCTGTACAACCCACGCCTGCACCGCCGCTACCCGATCGTCGACGGCATTCCGCAGCTCCTGCCGTCCTCCGGGCAGCAGGTCACGGAGGACGAACACGAGGAACTCCTCAAACGGATGGCCCCATGACCACCCTTGCGGCCCGCCTCGCCCCCTTCCTCCCGGCCCGCCTGGTCGCCGCGACCGCCCGCGCGGTGTACCCCCGCTTCGAACCGGAGCTGGCCAGGATCGCCGACTTCTGCCCGCCCGGCTGCGGCACCGCGGTCGACGTCGGCGGCTGGTACGGCCCGTGGACCCGCCGGCTGAGCGCCCGCTCCCGCCGCGTGGTGACCGTGGAACCCGTCCCGCACCTGGCACGCCTCCTCTCCTCGACAACCCCGGCGAACGTCAACGTCATCCAGGCCGCCGCCACGGACCGCCCCGGCACCGCCCGCCTCTGGCTCCCCCCGGACGACACCGGCGACCGAGGCGTCTCGTCCCTCGTCCGCCGGGACATCCACGCCCACGCGGTGGAGGTCCGCTGCGTCGCCCTCGACGACCTGGGCCTGAGGGACGTCGACTTCATCAAGGTCGACGTGGACGGCAGCGAACTGTCGGTCCTGCGCGGCGCGACGGCGATCCTGGCCCGCGACCGCCCGACCCTGCTGGTGGAACTGGAAACCCGCATCCAGCCCATCACCCCGGTCGTGACGTACATGTCGCTCCTCGACTACGACGGCTGGGTACTCCCCGGCAGAGACTGGATCCCCCTCTCCGACTTCCCCCTGGAGTCCCACCAGGCGCTCACCTCCCACGTCGCCTCCCACGGCCTGCTCCGCCGAGTCCTCCCCCTGCGCACCCGCCCCCGCTACGTCAACTCCGTCCTCTTCCTCCCGGACGGCCGGCGTCCGGGCGGGCGCCGGGTGGGCGACGATGGCTCCCATGCCGCCACGCTCAGAAAAGCCCCCCGCTAGCGGAAAACCCGCCGCCGGCCCCTTCACGCCGCTCGACTTCCAGCTCGTCCTGCTGCGCCGCATGGCCGACCACAACCCCGGCCTGGTGGAGGACGCCCGCCGCGAACTGGGCGTCTCGCTCCCACAGATGCGGGAGGCGAACAAACGCTGGCAGGCCATGCTCCGCTCCCCACGGTCCCGCAGCGCGGCATCCCGCTACCGCTCGGTCCTCGGCCCACCCGAGTCGACGACCCCCCGCCGCATCGGCGACCTCGACTGCGAGGCCTGGCAGTGGCCGCTCCCCCTCTGGCCGGACCTGCGCTTCGAGGTCCTTGTCGCGCCGAACGGGGTGGTGTGGAACGAGTGGCTGGTCCGCGCACCGGGCGCGGAAGCCCCCGCCCTGCACACGATCGACGACCTCACCCCCTGGTCCTGCACGGTCGACGAGGCGGCCCGCGCCTTCGCGCCCGCCCGGCCTCTGGAGGGGACGGCACCGACGCGATGGGGGCTGGCTTTTGTGGCGCCGGACGCGCGCGGCGTACGGCGGCAGGTGGTCGCCGAGTTCACGTGGGGGCTGTTGCAGCGGACGGCCGTCGGCGACTAGTGCGCCGGAGCGCGGCAAAGGGCGGGAGCGGTGGTGACAGGTCGTCCACATGGGCGTGCGCTTCGACGAGGCGGTGCTCAAGAACCGCGGCGGACATCACCTCACGAACGTCCGCCTTCCTCACGACGGTCAAGTCATGACGCAATTGGCCGATTTGGCCCATCGCCCCGCGCCCGCACCCCCACCAACACCGGGCACCGCGATCGACCAGCTGAGCCAAATCGGCCAATAGCAACGTCGGCCAACGGGCCGGCAGGTTGTCCACAGGGCTGTGCGGCTCTCCCGGCTTCTCCGGCAACCTGGGCCCGTGGCAGACGGGGACCGCAGAACGCTGGGCGAGCTGGGCGAGGGCGGAGTGCTGCTCGTCTCCCGTGCCCTGGAGGCCGGGTGGCCCCGAAGTTCACTCACGCGTGCCCTGCGTACCGAGGGCTGGACCCCGCTCCGGCACGGTGCCTGGGCCGAACCTGGGCGGACCCCGGACCTCGTCACACAGCTCCGGGCGATGCAGCTACTCGAGCCCCGGCTCGTCGTGAGCCACGGGTCGGCGGCCGCGCTCTGGCTGATCGAGACCCTCGCGCCGGCCTCCGTCAGACCACTCGGTTTCACTCTCCCCGAGCTCAACCACCGCCCGAAGGGAAAGGGCGTTCGGGTCCACCGCCTCCCCCTCGCCCCGGACGAGGTGACGGAACGACAAGGCCTGCGGGTCACCGGCGCGATCCGTACGGTCGCCGACCTGCTTCGGGCCGGACCACGGGACGAGGCCCTGGCCGCCGTGGACTCGGCGCTCTCGCGGCGGACGGTCGGCGGAGTACGGCGTGCGCCGCTCACGGTGCACGCCACACTCGCCGCCGCGCTGGACAGCCCGATCCGGGGGTCGGCCAGGGCACGCCGGTGGCTGGAGCCGGCCGACCCGGGCGCAGGTTCGCCGGCGGAGACGATGGCACGCCTGCAACCGCATCGCGCAGTGCCCCGAGGTACGCCTGGTCCTCCGCTTCACCGCCGAGGACGTCATTCACCGCCCGGCGTGGATGATCCGGCAGATCCGCGCCGCCCTTGCAGCGTGCGCGAGTCGGGCGCCTGCGAGAGGGGGCGCTGTGCGAGCGTGAGCTTGAGAGTGCGGTGCGTCTTCCAAGGCGGGGCGCTTGACTCCACAGGCGGGCAAACGGCCCCAGCCGCGAAAAGGAATCGGCCCTGCGACACGGCGTCGAGCGCATCCACCGCCATCCACATCAGCTTGCAGCCCTCCTCACGGAGCGGCACCGCGTGACCTGGCTGAGCCCGGAGGGCGGCGCTGTCGGTCGTGTGTCGTACTGTTCGCCGAGCTTCGTCACCCCATCGGAGAACCGCATGTCCTCGCTTGCCCGGCTTGTCGCAACGCTTGCCGCACCCTTGCCCGCCTCACAGGCATTCGCCCCGTCCCTGATCGGGCTGCCGGGATGCAGGGCACTCGTGCAACGATGCGACAGCGAGCTGGTCGTACAGGACGTGGACGGCTCCTTCGGCACGGCGGGCGAGGCCACGATCCGGTTCCCCGCGCCTTGGCCGCGGCGGTTCGGCACGTCCACGGTGGCACCGGACGGGAGCCTGGCGGTCTTCGCGGGAGTGCACGCGCTGCGGGCCATCGACCGTACGGGAACGGTCCGGTGGGAGGTCCGCCACGGTTGCTGGTACGGCGCCTGCAGAGAGATGCACCGCTCGTTCGAGGAGTACGCCGACGACCGCGACCACCGGTACCCGGACGGCGGCTCCGCCGGCTTCTCCGCCGACGGCCGCCTGGTGTGGGCGCACGTACGCGGTCCTTTGCCCGGCGGCGAGCTGGACGCGGAGACAGTGGACGAGTGGCTGGTCCTCGACGCCGTCGACGGACGGCTGCTCGCACGGGCGAACGCCCGGTCGGCGGCCGCCGGCAGTGTGCACGTGCCCCATCCGGATCCGCGACGGATGGGGTTGACCATCGGGGAGGGACAGGACGGATCGCCCCTGCGCTGGGGGCGCTGGGACGGCGAGACCCTGACCGTGGGGTACTTCGAGGACCAGGACCTGGTCCTGCTCGACGTAAGCCCGTCGGGCGACCGGTTCCTGACCGTGAACCACGATCAGGACACCCTGGCCGTACACGACATCGAGGACGGCTCCGTCCTGGCTGAGTGGGACGCCGAGTCAGCCATCCCCCGACACCCCGACGCGGAGCCCGACAACGACGAGGTGTGGCCCTTGTGGGACTGGGCGGGGGGCTTCATCGACGAGGCCACCATGATCACCGGAACAGTCGAGAGCGACGAGGAGTGGGGCGAAGGCCGACACTGGCTGATCGGCACCTCCCCGACGCGCTCGCCTGAACCGGTCACCTATCCCTTCCCGGTGTCCGGCACTCCCACCGGGCTCGGTGACGGGACCTGGTACACGGTCGCAGAGTCCGAAGTACGCGTGTGGGCGCTGCGCTGACCGCCTTCCGCCGAGAGCAGACCCTGCCATTGTGTTCTCCCCGCAACCAACTGGGTGGCCAGGATCGATCTCGGGGTCTACGGGCAGCTGCCCGCCGGTGACAACGGCCTGTTCTGGCGCGCAGGCCCCTCGGAGCGCGCCAAGGCCGCCCGGCGCCGCAAGTAGCAGCGGGTGAAGTCCCCCCCGGCGAAGGCCGACATGGCCAGGTCGGAGGAGTTGGCGGGCATTGCCGTACCCGTGTGGGAGATGTTGCAGCGGACGCTGGTCGCCGACCAGCCAGGCCCGCTACGGCGCCGGCTTCAGACCGACCCGCCTCCGTACGAGGTTGATGCCGACGACCTCGACGGACAGCTCGTCGCCCACCTCGGGCAGGGACAGGCCGGTGAGCGTGTCCCGGTGCACGAGCCCCTCGACGCCGTCGGCCACCCGCACGAACACGCCGAACGGGACCGCCTTGGTGACCGTGCCGCGTACCACCCGGCCGAGCCCGTTCCGTGCGAACTCCGTCAGCGGGTCCGGAGCAAGGGCTGCCAGGGACAGCCGGACCTGCTGCCGGGGCAGTTCGAAGGCGAGGATCTCGGCCGTGACCTCCTGGCCGACGTGGACGACCTCGTCGAGCGAGTCGAACCGGTGCCGGGAAAGTTCGGGGACGGTGACGAAGCCCTCGACGCCGTCGAGGTCCACGAACACACCGAAGGGCGCGATGCAGGTGACGACCCCCCGTACGATCTGCCCGCGCTCCAGCCCTCGCCACGTGGTCTCGGCCCCGGCGAGCCGGCGCCGGGTCCCCACGAGCGTGGCCAGATCCTCGGCGAGCGCGATCTCGACCGTCTGCAGCGCGGGATGCTCCAGCCAGTACCGCCGGGGCAGGTCCACGGCCCCCTCGTGCAGCGGCGGCCAGTCGGCGGCCGGGGTGAAGTCGTCGATCACGATCGTGCCGCCCGGGGTGAGGAGCCGGGCCGGGTCGGCCGGGGTGTCGTCCGCGGCCTTGGCCGTGCCGCCGCCGTCGAGGACCAGCAGGTCGTAGGGCCCGTGCTCCTCGATGCGCTGCCAGTCACCCGTGACCACCTCCACCTCGGGCCGGTCCGCGAACACCTCAGCCGCGACCCGGGCCCGCTCCGGATCCCGCTCCACGCTCACCAGTCGTACGCCCTCACCCGCCCCCGAGGCGAGCCAGGCCAGACCGACGCCGCAGCCCGTGCCCGTCTCGCCGATCAGATAGCGGGCGCCGCCCGCCAACGCGTGCAGCAGACGGCCCTGTTCGGGGCGGCAGGAATGAGGGAAGCCGTGGGCGCGGGCGGCGGTGAGGGCGCGTTCGACGAGCGGGGGAAGGGGGCCTGCGGAGTCGTACGCGTCCGTTCCGGAGATCGACATGCCGGCGATCCTGCCGCACCGGCCGTGCGCCCGTAAGGCTCAGGTGCTTCTTCGCTCCGCGACGAAGAACACGGCCACATAGCCGAGCCGCACCGTGATCACCACCCCCAGGCCCGCCCACACGAGAGGCCACGGCTCCCCCTGGCTGCCCACCAACGACGTCGGCACGGCGCCGACCCGGCCCCGGGGGTCGTATGTGACATCCAGACGGTTTCCCGGACTTGCCCACCGGACTCCCATGATGAACTTGTCCGGTCGTCCGGCCGCGCAGTTCAGACGGTGCACGTAGTCGGTCCGGGTGCTGGTGTGCGTCACGTTTCCCGCGCTGTCGTAGTGCGTGGTCGTGTGTCGCTGTTCGTCGACCTCGACGACCGTGCACCTGGTGTGCCTGCCGCGGGTCTGCAGCACCTCGTCCTCCACGAAGCCGCTCACCGCTGCCGCCACCCCGCACAGCAGCAGACTGCTCAGTCCCATCACAAGGAACCGGGCGATGAACCACCTCTCACTGCGGAGGTAGAGCAGGAAGGAGAAGAACCCGCCGGAGAAGCCGACGATGACCAGCATCACACCCAGGGCCGCGCTCGGCCAGCCGGGGCCGTGAGCGTTCAGCATGGCTCCTGCGTACGTGACTCCCACCACGGACACCGGGATCGCCACAGCGATGAACGCATCAACGGCCGCCCACGCCCAACCGCGTTCGTGGGTCATGAGACGGTCGAGCAAGGCCGAACCCTTCTCGACGACCGTATCGACAGCGCGGTCCACGAGCCCCTGCCCCGGCTTGCGCATAGCCCTCCCGCAGTCGTACTCACGCTCACAGGGGACATGCCCCCGTGATTCCGTGCGTCACCCCATGCCCCGACTCCCGTCATGAGCCTGCTCCGTTGGCTCCGAGAGTGGACCGGACCCCACCCCGTCGCCGAAGATCACCGGGGTGCAGAATGACCCGTATGTCGAAAGCGAACACCCCGAAGACAGCAACGATCGACGACGCTCCGCTGATCAGTCGCACCTTGGCCCGCGCCTTCGACGACGACCCGATGATGCGCTGGTTCTTCCCCGGCGACGCCTCGCGCGAGGCCGGGCTGGGCCGCTACTTCACCACCATCTTCACCTGGCAGTACGTCCACCACAGCGTGTGTGAGCGCACCGAGGCGGGGGCCGCCTTCTGGGTGCCGCCGGAGGCGCAGGCCAAGGCCGTTCCCGACGCGGAGACCATCCAGGAGCTCCAGAACATCCTCGGCGACCGAGCTCCCCTGTTCAGGGACACTGTCGAGACGGCCGCCGAGCACACGCCCCAGGAGCCGCACTGGTACCTGGCGGTGATCGGCGCCGACCCGGCCGCCCAGGGCCAGGGACACGGGGCCGCTCTGCTGCGCTCGGGGCTGGCCAAAGCCGACGCGGCGGGCCTGCCCGCCTATCTGGAGTCCTCCAAGCCGTCCAACCTGCCCTTCTACGAGCATTTCGGCTTCACCGTGCGTGAGAAGCTGCGGCTGCCGGGGAACGGGCCGGTGCTGTGGGCGATGTGGCGCGAACCGCGCCGCCCTGCCGGTGTCTAGAAGGCGCTGATCACAGAGCCGGAGCCTTGCCCGCGTTCCCCGCCGCCACCATCGCCTCGGCCACCCGCGCCACCGACCCCGTGTGCAGCGACAGGAAGAGGTTCGGCTCGACCAGCTCCAGCTCCATCACCCGCGGCTCCCCGTCCTCCCCGTCCACCAGATCGACGCGCGCATACAGCAGGTCGGGCGCGTCCGGTACGGCAGCCAGGGCGCGCTCGGCGACGGCGAGTTCGGCATCCGTCGGTTCCCACACCTCCAGCCCCGGATGGGCGACCTTGCGCTCGTCGTACGGCGTCCCCGGCGCGAGCACGGCCCCCTTGCGGCTGGCGTGCAGCAGCCGCCCGCCGAAGAACTGCAGCGCCCGCTCCCCGGCGGTGTCGATGCTCCGCACAAACGGCTGCACCATCGCCGTGAGCCCCTCCTCATGCAGGCGCGCGAGGTGTCGTACCGCCGTCTCCCGCTCCTCGGGCAGATAGCGCGCGGCGTACCGGGCACCGGCGCCGGAGGTGGGCTTGACGACGTACTCGTGGTCGTCGGGGAGGTCGGCGGGCTCGCCGGGGGCTGTGTAGCGGGTGGGGACGGTCGGCACTCCGGCCGCCGCCAGCTCACCGAGGTACCGCTTGTCGGTGTTCCACCGCACCACGTCCGCCGGATTCGCCAGCCGCGTGGCCTTGCCGCACGCCTGCGCCCAGGCCACGAACTCGGCGGCCCGCCAGCTGTAGTCCCAGGTCGAGCGGATCACGGCGAGATCGAACCCGGCCCAGTCGACCGCCGGGTCGTCCCACTCGACGGCCACCGCCTCGGCACCGCCCGCGGCCAACGCCACGATCAGCAGCGGCAGATCACGGTCGACGCTGACCTCGGGGCCGGGGCGGCAGGTGACGAGGGCGATTCGGGGCACGGCGGGCTCCTCGGGGACGACGGCGGAACGCTGCGCAGGCTAACAATCGCCTCCGCGACCGAAGAAGACCGCTTGACCTTCCCCTTTGGTGAAGACCCAGCATCGGTGGCGGAACCGGAGGAGTGCGAGGTGCACATGAACATGCTGACGATCGGGGCGTTCGCCGAGGCGACCCGGCTGTCGCCGAAGGCGCTGCGGCTGTACGACGAGCTGGACCTGCTGCGCCCCGCCCGGGTCGATCCGCACACCGGCTACCGCTACTACGCGGTCGAGCAGTTGGAGCGGGCCCGACTTGTGGCGTGGCTGCGTCGGCTGGGCATGCCACTGGCCAGGATCCGTACGGTGTGCGCCCTCCCGCCCACGGCCGCCGCCCAGGACATCCGCGCGTACTGGGCGCGGGTGGAGGCGGAGACGGCCGAGCGGCGGGACCTCGCCGCATTCCTCGTCGACCACCTGACGACACCGTCCCGAAAGGACCCCGCCATGAGCACCCTGGAACTGCGCTATGCCGCCCACTCCGACCCGGGCCTGGTCCGCCCGGCCAACCAGGACACGGCCTACGCGGGCACCCGCCTCCTCGCCGTCGCCGACGGCTACGGCCCTGCGGGCGGCCCGGCCAGCACCGCCGTGGTGGAGGCGCTGAAGGTGCTGGAGGAGGCGGAGGAGGTGCCGGCGGGAAGCGTGCTGAACCTCTTGGAGTCCGCGGTGCGGGACGCGTCCCTCGCGGTGCACGACGTCTCCGCTGCCGAGGAGGCGGGGACCACCCTCACCGCCATGCTGTGGACCGGCTCCCGGCTCGCACTCGTGCACATCGGCGACTCCCGGGCGTATCTGCTGCGGGACGGCGGCCTGTTCCGCATCACCCACGACCACACGGTGGTCCAGTCGATGATCGACGAGGGCCGCCTCACCCCGGAGGAGGCCACGACCCATCCCCAACGCGCCCTCCTCCTGAAGTCCCTCACGGGCACCGCCCCCGCCGCCCCGGACCTGCGCCTGCACGACGCCCACCCGGCCGACCGCTATCTGCTGTGCTCCGACGGCCTGTCCACCGTGGTCCCCGAGGCCCGGATACGACAGCTGCTGACCATCGCGCCGACTCCCGACGAGGCGGTTCGCGCGCTGGTCGGCGCGGCGAACGAGGCGGGCGGCCCGGACAACGTCAGTTGTGTGGTGGCGGACGTGGTGGAGGCGGTCGCCTGACGGACGGGGGCCGGTCAGCGCTCCCCCTCCGGATCCCAGTCCAGCAACCGCACCTTCGCCACCGTCCGGACATGCCGACGCATGGCCGTGGCCGCTCGGCCGGGCTGCTGGGTCTCGATGGCGTCGAGGATGGCCTGGTGCTGGGCGAGGGAGCGGGTGGGGCGGCCGGGTTGGCGGAGGGATTCCGTGCGGCTCTCGGCGATCTGGTCGGCGATGGAGCGCATGAACTCGGCGAGGATGCTGCTGTGCGCGGCCGCCGTGACCGCGCCGTGGAAGAGGCGGTCGCCCTCGACGCCGTGACCGCCCCGCTCGATCTCCGCCGTCATGTGGGCGAGGGCCGACCGCATCGCGGCCAGGTCCTCCTCCGTGCGGCGCTCGGCGGCCAGTTCGGCGAGTTTGGTCTCCAGGGCCTCGCGGGCCTCCAGGACGTCGGGGAGGCGCCGGCGGCGTTCGACCAGTTTCTCGACCGGTTCCACTTCGAGGCTGTCGCGGACGAGGTACGTGCCGCCGCCGTGCCGTGCCTCCACCAGGCCCTGCACCTCCAGGACCACGATCGCCTGCTTCACCGAGGCCCGGCTGACGCCCAGCCGCTGGGCCAGGTCACGCTCGGGTGGCAGCCGGTCGCCGGCGCGCAGGCCGCCCTCCGTGACGTACTGGCGCAGCCGGTCCAGCACCTGCTCGTACAGGCGCTGCTTCGTCATGGGGCGCAGGGCGTCGGTCACTGGGTCCCCCTCTCGTCGGGAGCCTAGCACCGGCGGGTTCAGTGGTTGAGTGGCTGAGCCAATTCCTGCGCGACCCCTTGACGTCCCCGGCCGGTGCGCGCACGCTGACCAGCCAGTCGGCAAGTGGCTCAGCCACTCAACCACTCATTGTTCGTCCTCTCGCCCGCTCGTCCATTCCCCTCACCGCTCCGGGACCCAAAGACGGGAGCCCGTATGTCCCCCGAACTCATCTCGATCCTCGTCCTCGCCGTGGTGTTCGTCATCGCCACCACCCGCTCCATCAACATGGGCGCGCTCGCCTTCGCCGCCGCCTTCGCCGTCGGCACCCTCGTCGCCGACCTCGACGCGGACGGCATCTTCGCCGGCTTCCCCGGCGACCTGTTCGTCGTCCTCGTGGGGGTCACGTACCTGTTCGCGATCGCCCGCGCCAACGGCACCACCGACTGGCTGGTGCACGCCTCGATCCGGCTGGTGCGCGGCCGGGTCGCGCTGATCCCCTGGGTGATGTTCGCCCTGACCGGCGCGCTCACGGCGATCGGTGCGGTCAGTCCGGCCGCCGTCGCGATCGTCGCGCCGATCGCCCTGAGCTTCGCCGTTCGCTACGGGATCAGCCCGCTGCTGATGGGCGCGATGGTGGTGCACGGCGCGCAGGCCGGCGGTTTCTCGCCGATCAGCATCTACGGTTCGATCGTCAACGGCATCGTGGAGCGGGAGAAGCTCCCGGGCAACGAGATCGCCCTCTTCCTGGCCTCCTTGGTCGCCAACCTCGTGATCGCGGGTGTGGTGTTCGTCCTCTTCGGAGGGCTCAAGCTGTGGAGGCAGGGGGCGGTGACGACCTCGGACGGGACCACGTCGACCGGGAAGCAGCCTCCAGCAGGAACCAGCACCGGCACCGGCGCCAGCACCAGCCCCGCTCCCACCGCCGTCCTCACCCGCGACGACGACCACGAACCCGGCACCCGCCTCACCCCCGCCCGCATCGCCACCCTCGTCTCCCTGGTCGCCCTCGTGGTCGCCGTCCTCGTCTTCGACCTGGACGCGGGGCTGACCGCGATCACCCTGGCCGTCGTCCTCAGCACCGCCTGGCCCGAGGACAGCCGCGCGGCGGTCGGCCAGATCGCCTGGCCGACGGTCCTGCTGATCTGCGGCGTGCTCACCTACGTCGGTGTCCTGGACGAGATGGGCACCATCACCTGGGCCGGTGAGGGCGTCGGCGGCATCGGTGTTCCGCTGCTGGCGGCGCTTCTGCTGTGCTACATCGGCGCGATCGTCTCGGCGTTCGCCTCGTCCGTCGGCATCATGGGCGCGCTGATTCCGCTGGCGGTGCCCTTCCTCGCGCAGGGCGAGATCGGGGCGGTCGGCATGGTGGCGGCGCTGGCGGTGTCGGCGACGGTGGTGGACGTGAGCCCGTTCTCGACGAACGGCGCGCTGGTCCTGGCCGCGGCACCCGACGTCGACCGTGAGCGTTTCTTCCGGCAGCTGATGGTGTACGGAGGGATCGTGGTGGCGGCGGTGCCCGCGGTGGTGTGGCTGGTGCTGGTCGTGCCCGGCTTCGGGTAGCCCTCACGTGCGACCTGGCAACAGGTGACGACGCCCAAGACGACTAAGGAGTACGACGCGTGTCCTCTCTCTTCCCGGCCCTGACGAACAGCCCGGGTGAGCACATCGCCCTGCGGTTCGGCGACCGGTCCCTGTCCTACGCCCGACTCGCCGCGGCGGCCGGTGCCGTCGCCGAGCGGGTACGCGGTGAGGGCCGCGTCGCCGTGTGGGCGACGCCCGCGCTGGAGACGGCCGTCGGGGTGGTGGGAACACTGCTCGCGGGGGTCGCCGCCGTTCCCCTCAACCCGAAGTCCGGAGAGAAGGAGCTCGGTCACATCCTCACCGACAGTGCGCCGTCGCTCGTCCTCGCGGCACCTGGCGACGAATTGCCGGACTCCCTGAAACACTTGGAGCGGATCGACGTCGATGCGCAAGCGACTGGCGTGCTCCCCGAGGAGGAGACCGACGACGCCGCGCCCGCCCTGATCGTCTACACCTCCGGCACCACCGGCCCGCCCAAGGGCGCCGTCATCCCCCGCCGGGCGATCGCCGCGACGCTGGACGCGCTCGCCGACGCCTGGCAGTGGACCGGCGAGGACGTGCTGGTGCACGGGCTGCCGCTGTTCCATGTGCACGGGCTGGTGCTCGGCATCCTGGGCCCGCTCCGGCGCGGCGGTTCGGTGCGGCATCTGGGCCGGTTCAGCACCGAGGGCGTGGCGCGGGAGCTGAACGGCGGGGCGACGATGCTGTTCGGGGTGCCGACGATGTACCACCGGATCGCCGAGGACCTCACGGACAGCCCGTCGCTCGCCAAGGGGCTCACCGGCGCGCGGCTGCTGGTCTCCGGTTCCGCCGCGCTGCCCGTGCACGACCACGAGCGGATCGCGGCCGCCACCGGCCGCCGGGTCATCGAGCGGTACGGCATGACCGAGACGCTGATGAACACCAGCATCCGCGCGGACGGTGCGGCGCGACCGGGGACGGTCGGTGTGCCGTTGCCGGGAGTCGAGCTGCGGCTGGTGGAGGACGACGGGACGCCCATCGGCTCGTACGACGGTGAGAGCGTCGGCGAGATCCAGGTGCGCGGGCCGAACCTGTTCACCGAGTACCTCAACCGGCCCGACGCCACCGCCGCCGCCTTCACCGCCGACGGCTGGTTCCGCACCGGCGACATGGCGGTCCGCGACCCCGACGGCTATGTCCGTATCGTCGGCCGCAAGGCCACCGACCTGATCAAGAGCGGCGGTTACAAGATCGGCGCCGGTGAGATCGAGAACGCCCTCCTGGAGCATCCGGGGGTGCGGGAGGCCGCCGTCACCGGGGAGCCCGACCCGGATCTCGGTGAGCGGATCGTCGCCTGGATCGTGCCCGCCGACCCGCAGACCCCGCCCGGCGTCGAGGAGTTGGCCGATCATGTGGCCCGCCGGCTCGCCCCGCACAAGCGGCCACGTGTCGTGCACCACCTGGAGTCCCTGCCCCGCAACGACATGGGGAAGATCATGAAGCGGGCGCTGGGCGGCCATGCCTGAGCGCCCCTCCGCCCGCCGGGCCATCGCCCTCGTCGCCGACGAGTTCACCGAACTCGCCTGTGAAACCAGGGAGTTCGGGCCCGACGGGCCCCTCTCCTGGCAGGGCTACGACGCCTCCCGTGCCCGCGCCGCCGCACGCACCGGTGAGGACGAGTCCGTGGTCTGCGGCACCGCCCGCATCGAGGGCACGGACGCCGTGCTGATCGCCTTCGAGTTCGGCTTCCTCGGCGGCTCGCTCGGCGAGCGCACCGGCGACCGGCTGGAGGCGGCGTACCTGCACGCCCGCGAGCACCGGCTGCCGGTCGTGTCGCTGATCGCGACGGGTGGCAGCCGGATGCAGGAGGGCATGGTCGCGCTCACCCAGCTCCAGCGGGTGGCCCGGCAGTCGGTGCTCACCCGGGAGGCCGGTCTGCCGCAGATCGCCGTACTGCGGGATCCGACGACGGGCGGCGGCTGGGCCACCCTCGGGGCCGGCGCCGACGTGATCCTCGCGCTGCCCGGCGCCCAGGTCGGCTTCGCCGGTTCCCGGGTGCGGCCGGCGGACGCGGACCCGGCGGCGTACACGGCCGAGGCGCAGGTGGCGGCCGGTGCGGCCGACGCGGTCGTACCCGAGGAGGAGTTGCGGGCGACGCTGGGGCGGTGGCTGCGGCTGCTGACCGCGTCCTCGGCCGAGCCCGCGCCGCCGCCCCGCCCGCTCGGCGCGACCGACCTGCCCGCCACCGGATGGGACGCCGTCCGGCGCGCCCGCTCACCCCGGCGTCCGCGTGCCCGGCGCTACTTGGATGCCTACTTCACCGACCGTGTCGCGATCGGCGGCGATCGCTGCGGCGGCACCGACGACGGCATGCTGTGCGGCTTCGGGGCGCACCAGGGGCGTACCGTCGCGTACGCCGCCCAGACCGGAACCGCGACCCGTCCCGCCGGCTACCGCACCGCCGCCCGTCTGATCCGGCTCGCGGACCGGCTCGGTATCCCCGTGCTGACCCTGGTGGACACCCCGGGCGCGGCCAATGACGCGGAGGCGGAACGGCTGGGGGTGGGCGCCGCGATCGCGGAGGTGTTCGGCGCTGTGGCGGCCGCGCGCACGCCGGTCACGACGCTGGTGATCGGCGAGGGCGGCTCGGGCGGCGCGCTCGCGCTCGCGGCGCCGGACAACACATGGGTCACCCCGGACAGCTACTTCTCGGTGATCGCCCCGGAGCTGGCGGCCGCCATACTGAAGCGGCCTCCCGAGGAGGTGGAGGCGACGGCCGGTCAACTGCATCTTCGCCCGCAGGACTTGGTGGAGCTGGGGATCGCCCGGACAAGGAAGTGACACACGGCGGTGCCGCCTCCCCACCGTGAAGAGGGAGACGGCACCGCCCACGTCCGGCTAACGGACGCCGACCGCCCGGATGATCTCCTGCGTCACCGAGCCGCCCCGGTCGTCGCTCGCCGACGCCCGCAGGGAGACGTACTCGGCGTCGCCCGGCACGGTCAGGGTGCCGCGCCAGGAGTCCGCGTCGCCGGTGAGCCGGACCGGATGCCACGACGTGCCGTCGTCGTACGACACCTCGAGCGTCCCGCCGCCGATGCTGCCCGTGCCCGACGCGTCGGCCACGTACTCGGCGTGGACGG
The DNA here is from genome assembly GCF_042731325.1 of Streptomyces sp. NPDC059866. Classification (NCBI taxonomy): domain Bacteria; kingdom Bacillati; phylum Actinomycetota; class Actinomycetes; order Kitasatosporales; family Streptomycetaceae; genus Streptomyces; species Streptomyces sp. NPDC059866. The sequence goes on from NZ_JBHWJT010000007.1 coordinate 320,586, forward strand.
CGACGGGCACCTTCCGCCCGCCGGGCACATCGCCCGCGAGGTCGGTGTCGACGTCGAAGCCGAGGTTGATCAGCGGCAGATACGTCCAGCGGCCGGTGGGTGTGGCCGCCGAGCGGAACGTCCACTCGGCGTGGCCCTCGGTGGCGAGTTCCCAGCGTTCGGGGTCGAGTGTGGTGTCGGTGACGACCTTGTAGGTGCGCTCGTCGGCGGGTGCGTCCCACACGTACACGCCGGAGCTGCGGCGCCGGTCGACCAGTTCCCCGTCGAGGTACACCTCCGTGTACTGGGTCATGCCGGTCTCCTCGCTCCAGACGTCCCCGAAACCGGTGTGGTCGGGCCCGGAGTCGCCCCAGCCGGGGGTGTTGAACTGGAGCTGGCTGCCGACGCGTTGCTGCCCCCAGCCGAGCCCGGTGCCGAGCCAGGGATGCCAGACCGGCCTGAACCAGTTCAGGTCCGGGCGCGTGCCGCCCCGGTAGCGGACCAGCCCGCTGCGTTCCTCCAGCGCCCCGTCGTCCATCGTCACCGACTCGTGCCACAGCTGACCGTCGGCCGTGGAGACGTAGTCCGTGCGCTCGGCCGGGTAGTCGATCCGCTCGCGGAAGCCGATCCCGATGGGGAAGGTGTCGGTGATGGAGTACCGGAACTCGCCCCCGCCGACCGGCTTCACCGCATGGAACTTCGTGTGCACCGCGGCGAGTTCGCGGCGTTCGTCCGGCGCGTAGGTCAGATCGCGGTCGGGTACGGCGCCCTTGTATCCCTTCGACAGGTCGTACACGTAGGGCGTGTTGCGCGTGCCGGTCATGTCGACCGTTCCGGCGGCCCGCAGGCGCTCGGCGTCGGCCTTGTCGACCGTGGCGATCTGCAGCGGGCGGTCGGCGTAGTCGTCGGTGCCCCACCAGGCGTTGAGCCGTCCGGGGTTGTCGTCGGTCACGAACAGTGCCCTGACGCCCGCGTCCTGTGCCGCCTGGGCCAGCGCGGCCGGCTCGGTGCCGTCGGTGAGGCGGGCCAGGACCGCCTTGCCCTCGACGCCGGTGAAGGGTCCGTCCCCGGCGTCCACCAGCGGCAGCCTGCTGCGGCCCTCGATCAGTGTGCTGCCCGGCTGGGCGAGGGCGTTGCCGATGCCCTTGACGTCCAGCAGCGGTTTGCCGAGCCGCCAGACGGTCCGGTACTCGAAGCCGCCCTGGGTGACCTTCTCGGTCGGCGCGGCGAAGACGCTGTCGTACTTCACCGGGACCTGGGCGGCCCCGAACAGGTCGGCGCCGTTCGCGGTCCGGTCGTACTCCATGATCAGTTGCCGGGTCTCGGTGCGCCGGTCGACGTCGGCCCTGATCTCCCGCAGCTCCCGTCCGTCCAGGGTGACCTCCCGGTCCCGGTCCAGGACGACCTCGGGTGCCGCGAGGAAGCCGAGGCCGAGTGAGTCGGTGCCGTGGCTGCCGCGCACGTCGAGGAAGGAGGTGAGGCTGTACGTCCCCGGCTTCAGCCGCAGCTTCAGCGTCCCGGAGTCGCCGACGTACGCCGGGAAGGGGTTGACGCGCTCGGCGAGGTGCTGCACCACGAGGTCGGCGGCGGTGGCGGCCCCGTCCCGGTCCTTGACGTGCACGGTGAGCGTGTACCGCTCGTCCTCCTTGACCAGCCCGAACGCGGTGTGCGCGACCGGGGTGCCGGCGGCGGAGGCGACGATCCGCCCGCTGGTGTTGCCCACCGGCGCCTTGGAGCCGTCGCCGGTCACGGTGGTGGACGCCGTGCCGTGCGCCGGCACGGTGAGGGTGGTGTCGGCGAGGGTGGCGGCCTCGCCCTGCACGGCGAGGTCCAGCTCGACGTCGGCGTCCGAGGTGTTGGTGTAGGTGACGGTCCTGGTCACCGGCTGGTTGTTCTCGTACGGCCACTTGTAGAAGCCGAGGTCGACGCTGCCCGTGGCCGTGACCTCGGCCCCGATCGCGTCCGGCACGCTGACCCGCCCGGCGCCCAGTGTGTAGACGGACGCGTCGAGCTGCTTCGACGTCGACATCAGCGCGTCCTTGAGCTGCGCGCCGGTCCAGTCGGGATGCTGCTCGGCGAGCAGGGCGGCGACGCCGGCGACATGCGGGGTCGCCATGGACGTACCGCTCATGGAGACGTAGTCGCCGCTGCCGCCGCTGAGCCGGGAGCGGGCGGCGAGGATGTTCACGCCCGGAGCCGCGAGGTCGGGCTTGAGTGCGTTGTCCCCGTACCGGGGCCCGGCGCTGGTGAAGTAGGCGGCCTGGTCGGCGGAGTCGACGGCGCCGACGGTGAGCGCGGCGTCGGCGGCGCCGGGCGAGCCGATGGCGGAGGGCGCGCCGGTGTTGCCGGCGGCGATGACGAAGAGGGCGCCGGTCTCGGCGCTGAGGGTGTTGACGGCCTGCGCCATGGGATCCGTGCCGTCGCTGGGCTCGGTCGAGCCGAGGCTCATGGAGACGATGTCGGCCTGCACCTCGCGTGCGGCCCACTCCATGCCGGCGATGATCTGCGACTCGCTGCCGGACCCCTCGTCGCTGAGCACCTTGCCGACGGCCAGCGCGGCCCCCGGCGCGACCCCCTTCTCGGCGCCGTCGGACGCGGCGCCGGTGCCGGCGACGGTGGACGCCACATGCGTACCGTGCCCGTCCCGGTCGGCGACCTCCTGCCCCTCGATGAAGCTCCTGCTGGCGGACACCTGCTCCGCCAGGTCGGGATGGGCCGCGTCCACGCCGGTGTCCAGGACGGCGACGGTGACACCCTTCCCCGTCAGCCCCGCCTCCCAGCCCGCGGGGGTCCCGATCTGCGCGTTGCTCTCGGCCATGTCGGCGTCGACCCGCCCGTCCAGCCAGACGCCCGCGATGCCGTCCTGCCGGGTGAACGCCCGCCAGAACGCCCGCCCCTTGTCCGCCTCCACGGCGGCCCCGCGCACACTCTGAAGCGTCCGCGTCCGCTCGGCACCGCGCGGGGTGACGGCCCGTGTGCCCTTCTCGTACGTCACGATCAGCGGCAGCTCACGGGTGTCGCTGTCGGCGAAGCCCTGACGTATCAACTCGCTCACGTCGAACAGCCGTCGGTCGAGAGTGCCGGCCGCAGATACGGCAGTGCCTCGTCCGGTACGACGGTGATGTGGCCGTTCGCCTGCTGGGTGCGCACGGCGCCGGTGGCACCCCGCGGCCGGTCGACGGTGACCGTCTTCCGTCCGCCGCCTAGCTCGGCGACGGTCACCTTGTCGCCGGTGACGAGTGTGACGGTACGGGCCGCGGGCGCCGCACGCGTGGACACACCGGTGTCCTGCGCCGACACCGGGCTCACGGGCAGCGATGCGAGTACGAGCCCGGCCGACAGGAGGATCGCTCCGTGTCCGACTGGTCCTCTGGTCATGTACACGCCTCTCTTCGTCGGGTGGTGGGGAAGAGTGTCAGGCGCTTTGTGTTGCAGGGGAGTTGAACGGAGCTGGCGGATTGACGCAGTGGCGGTTTCCCGCCAGGTCCGGCGCCGGCAGCGCAAGCAACGCGGCGGCAAGCCGCGGAGAACCACCCGTACAGCCGCACCCCGCCCGGCCCCCTCCAGAAGGCGCCGCCCTCCCCGCCCCCCACACGATGCAAAGAGGCCCGCCGCCCGGCGGCCGCCACGGTCTGTGCCCCTCGGGAGGATCCGCGATGACCGCCAGCCTGGAGCAGCTACGCCGGTGCCACTTCGCCGTCGATCTGGGGGCGGCGCGGACGCGGGTCTACGTCAAGGGCGCCGGGCTTGTCGTGGACCAGCCGTCCGCCGCGGCCGTGAACACCAACACCGGCGCACTGATCGCGGTCGGCGAGCTCGCGGAGAAGATGACCGGCCGCACCCCCCAGCACATCCGTGTCGTACGGCCGGTGTCCGGCGGCACGGTCGTCGACATCGAGATGGCCCAGCGGATGCTGCGGCATCTGCTCGGCGACAAGGTCCGCCGCACGCTGCGCCGCAAGCCCGGACTCCGGGCCGCCGCCTGCATCCCGCACGACGCCGGCCCGCTCGCCCGGCGGGCGACGACCGAGACGCTCGTCGGTCTCGGCGCCCGCCGCGTCGAACTCGTCGACACCCTCATCGCCGCCGCCGTCGGCTGCGGACTGCCCGTCGAGCAGCCCGAGGCCACCATGGTCCTGGTGTGCGGCGCGGCCGCGACGCAGGTCGCCGTGCTGTCCCTCGGCTCCATCGTCACCGCCGAACGCATCCCGGTCGGCGGCGAGGCCGTCGACAACGCGATCGTGCTGCATCTGCGGCACGAGCACGAACTCGTGCTGCCGAGTCAGTCGGTACGCCCGCTGCAGCTGGCCCTGTCCGGCAACGGACTCACCCCGCACGGGCCGACGTCGACGGAGATCCACGGCCGGGATGTGGCCACCGGCCTGCCCCGCTCCGTCCGGATCGACACCGCCGCCGTGCGCGAGGCCATCCAGACCCCGCTCACCGCCGTGCTCGACGGCATCGGCAAGGCGCTGCGGGAGTGCCCGCCCGACCTGGTGGCCGACCTCGCCGACCGGGGGATCATGATGGTCGGCGGCAGCGCCCTGCTCCCCGGGTTCGATCAGATGCTGCGGCAGGCCACCGGGATGCCGGTGCACATCGCCGAACGGCCCGACGTGTGCGCTGTGCGGGGCCTCGGCACCATGCTGGAGGGCAGGGTCGAGCCGCTGGAGCTGAACTCGCTGGACCAGGTGAGCCCGCCAGCGCCGTGAGCGGCCCGGGGCAGGGCGCGGTCCCCGCCCTTGGGGTGTAGCGCGCGGTGCGCCGGGAAGGCGCACTTGCAGCATCGTCGGGCCGGCGTCCGCCGCCCGGTGGTGAGACGGGGGCCCACACGGACCTGGAAGGCGGTGACATGAACTCAGTGGCACCACTCCCCCTCGCGAAGCGGTTACGGCCACTCGCCATCGACGGCCGCACCGACGGCACGGGCCGGTCGGTGCTCAGCGCACGAGGAGAACTCGTCCACGGGTGCGCGGACACCCTGGCCGGCGTGCTGGCCGAACTGCCCGTCCACACCTGCCGGATAGAGCTGGACATGGCCAGGGTGATCTTCATGGACACGGCGGGAGGGCAGTTCCTGGACGTCCTGCACGACCACGGCCGACGGCACCTGATCCCGGTCTCGGCCACGAACTGGCGGGGCCAGCCGCGCCGGGTCCTGGAACTGTTCGGCCTGGACGCGACGGACCCGCTGCGCTCCACGGCACCGGACCCCGCCCCGGCACCCGGCCCCGCCCCGACACCCTCCGCGGTGTCCCTCGAGCGCGCGGAGCAACTGCACGAACTGCGCGAGGAGATCACCCAGTTGCGCAAGGCGATCGCCTCCCGCCCGGTGATCGACCAGGCCCGCGGCATCCTCATGGCCACCCACGCCTGCACGTCCGACGAGGCCTGGCACATCCTCCGTGCGGCCTCCCAGCTCTCCAACACCAAGCTCCACAAGGTGGCCGCGGCCGTCACGGCCGGCGCCGGATCCGACGGCCCGTCACTTCCGGAGGAGCTGCGCACGGCCCTGCGCAGGGCAGTCGCCCGGTGTCGGGTCTGACGCCTGAGGATGCCGGTCAGCAGCCGCCCGAGGAGGCCGGGGCGCCGATGCCGATCCGGAGGGTGGTGGGCGCGGCGCAGCAGCCGCCGTCCTCGCCGCTCCGGGCCGCGTCGGGGTCGTCGAACAGTCCGGCGCCGCCGCACACACCGGTCTCCGGCAGGGTCAGTTCGACGCGTTCGGCGGCCTCCCGGTCTCCGGCGATCGCGGCGGCGACCGAGCGCACCTGCTCGTAGCCGGTCATCGCGAGGAACGTGGGGGCGCGGCCGTAGGACTTCATGCCGGCCAGGTAGACGTCCTTCTCCGGGTGGGACAGCTCGCCCACGCCGTGCGGGTAGACGGTGCCGCAGGAGTGCACGTTGGGGTCGATGAGCGGGGCGAGGGCGGTCGGTGCCTGCAGACGTTCGTCGAGGCCGAGGCGGATCTCGGAGAGGAAGGACAGGTCGGGGCGGAAGCCGGTCAGCACGATGACCTCGTCGACCGGGTCCAGGCGGCGGCCGTCCTCGGCGACGAGGACGAGCCGGTCGCCGTCGCGCTCCACCGACTCCGTACGGAATCCGGTGGCCGCGCTCGCGTGGCCGTCCTCGACCGCGGCCTTGGCGCGCAGGCCGAGGGCTCCGCGGGCGGGAAGCTGGTCGGCCTCGCCGCCGCCGTACGTGGAACCGGTGATCCCACGGCGCAGGATCCACACCGCGTGCGTGCCGGCTTCCTCCTTCGCCAGGTCGGCCAGCTGGGCGAGGGCCGTGAAGGCGGACGCCCCGGAACCCACGACCGCGGTGCGCTTACCCGCGTAACGGGCCCGCACGGCCGGGTCCTTCAGGTCCGGCACGCGGTACGAGATGTGCTCGGCGGCCGCCTTCTCGCCGAGGGCGGGCAGGCCGTCGGCTCCCATGGGGCCGGGTACGGCCCAGGTGCCGGAGGCGTCCACGACGGCACGGGCCATGAGGCGCTCCTCGCGGCCGCCGGCCGACTCGATGTGCACGGTGAAGGGCTGCTCGTCGCGGCCGGAGTCGACGATACGGTCCCGGCCCGCCCGCGCCACGCCGGTCACCCGGGCGCCGTAGCGGACCCGGTCGCCCAGGACGTCGGCGAGCGGCTGCAGATACAGCTCGGCCCAGTCCCCGCCGGTGGGATACGCCGCCCCGTCGGGGCGGACCCAGCCGGTCGGCGCGAGCAGCTTCTCGGCGGCCGGGTCGACGAGCTCGGCCCAGGGGGAGAACAGCCGGACGTGCGACCAGTCGCGCACGGCGGTGCCCGCGGCCGGGCCGGCCTCCAGGACCAGCGGTTCGATGCCACGCTCCACGAGGTGGGCGGCGGCGGCCAGGCCGACCGGGCCGGCTCCGACGATCACGACGGGCAACTGGTCGGTGGTGTGCGTGCTCACGAGGCTCCCCTTTGCTTCGACGTTCGTCGATGTCTTGCAGCGGCAAGCATGGCAGCTGATTCGACACAGGTCAATATAGACATGCACCGAATCAGCTGCTTCGACATGTGCCAACATTGATGCATGTCGAACACCAAGGTGCTGCCGCTGCTCGAACCGGAGGCGCCCGCGGCCGAAGCTCCGTGCTGCCCGCCGCTGGCCGAGCGCCCCTTCACCGCGGAGGAGGCCGAGCGGACGGCGAAGATGTTCAAGGCGCTCGGCGATCCGGTGCGCCTGCGGCTGTTCTCGCTGGTCGCCTCGCACGAGGGCGGCGAGGCGTGTGTGTGCGACATCTCCGACGTGGGCGTCTCCCAGCCGACCGTCTCCCACCACCTGAAGAAGCTCAGGGAAGCCGGCCTGCTCACCTCCGAGCGGCGCGGCACCTGGGTCTACTACAAGGTCGCGCCGTCCGTCGTGGCAGCAATGGGCCAGATGCTCGCCCTGCCGCGTGCAGGCGCATGACCACCACCCGGGCGGTCCGCCTCATACGTCGGAGGCAGTCCGGCCGGTCGTGAAGACGACCGCCACGAGCGCCAGCCCGACCACGGCACCGACCAACTGCATCCCGACGAACGCCGGCACGGAACCCGGCGCGATCCCCGCAAAGGTGTCGCTGAAGGCGCGGCCGATCGTCACCGCCGGATTGGCGAAGGACGTGGACGAGGTGAACCAGTACGCGGCGCCGATGTACGAGGCCACGGCGACCGGCGCGAAACGCAGCCGGTCGGTGCGGGCCAGGCCGAAGATCACCAGGACCAGCCCCGCGGTGGCAACCACCTCGCCCAGCAGCAGGTTCCCGGCCGAGCGGTCGTGCGTGGACCACTCCACCAGCGGCTCGCCGAACATGGCGTTCGCCAGTACCGCGCCTGCGATCGCGCCGGCGATCTGAGCCGGGACGTAGACGCCCGCCTCGCGCAGAGTGACCCCCGTTCCGCCACGCCGCGAGGTCCACCACTCGGCCAGGGTGACCGCCGGGTTGAAGTGCGCCCCGGAGACCGGGCCGAGCAGCGCGATCAGCACGCCGAGACCGAAGACCGTGGCGAGCGAGTTGGCCAGCAGCTGCACGCCCACGTCCCGGGTCAGCTCGGTGGCCTGGATGCCGGAGCCGACCACGACCGTCACCAGGGCCGCCGTACCCACCAGTTCGGCGGCCGCCCGGGCGACCAGGGGCGTACGCGGCGGTGTCGCCCCGGGCGCGGGCCGGGGCTCCGCGGCGGATGCGGCGGACTCCCCGGCGGGCTCCGCAAGGGACTCCGTCGCGGTCTCAGGCGTGGCGGTCAACAAAGACTCCTCGGTGCAGTCGCCTCGAACGGCGGGGATCAGGGGCAGGACCGCTTGTTGCCGGCCGCTGTGCGGGCGGACTCGGCCAGGTCGGCGAACTGCCCGGCGAGCGAAGCGATGACGTCCGGACGAAGCTTGTAGTACGTGTACCGGCCACACGGCTCCGTCTCCACGACCCCGGCCTCGCGCAGCACCCTCAGATGGTTGGAGAGGTTGGTCTGTCTGGCGCCCGTCTCCTCCACGAGGTGGGTGGTGCAGAGGGTTTCCCTGGCGAGCAGGGTCACGATCCGGAGCCTGAGCGGGTCGGCCAGAACCCGAATCAGATCAGTATCGACTGACGTCATCATGGACTGATACTGTCACATCAGCCGGGGCTGACACCAGCCTGGGCCGACCCCTGGGATCCGTACCCGACACCCCGTTGGGCCCCTGACCCGAAGAAGGGGGCATCATGAACGCCTCCACACCTCCTGTTCTGCCTGATCACCGCCTCGCGGCAGGCGTGGCACGGCTCGCGCTGCGCTACCGGGGCCACTTCTGCCCGGAGACCATCCAGCACGTCCTCACCGACTCCTACGGCCGTCTCGCCGCGCACGCTCATGTCCGCACCCACCTCGCTGTCCTGGCCGAGCATCTGACGACCGAGCGGCTCGATGCCCTCGCCCGCATCCAGGGCGCGCCGGGCACCGGCCTGCCGCGGGTGCTGTTCGTCTGCAGCCAGAACGCCGGACGCTCCCAGCTGGCCGCCGCCCTCCTCGCCCATCGCGCGGCGGGCCGCGTGGTGGTCTCCTCCGCGGGCCCGCGTCCCGCCGCCGAGGTCGCACCCGTCGTCGCGCAGGTACTGGCCGAGGCCGGCGTGGACCTCCCCGAGACCGCCTTCCCCAAGCCGCTGACCGAGGAGGTGGTCCAGGCCGCCGACATCATCATCACGATGGGCTGCGGCGACGCCTGCCCGGTCGTGCCCGGCCGCCGCTACCTGGACTGGCCCGTCGCCGACCCCGAGGGAGCCCCGGCCGACGTCGTCCGCGGCATCCGCGACGAGATCGACACCCACGTCACCGAACTGCTCGACTCCCTGCCCGGCACCTGAAACCGCCGGCCACCTGAACCCACCTGTTCACGCACCACTGTCGAACCACTTCGTGAAGGAAGAACCGATGTCCTCGACCCCGCTCGCCTCCGTGCTGTTCGTCTGCGTCCACAACGCGGGGCGTTCACAGATGGCCGCCGGATTCCTCACCCACCTCGCGGGCGACCGGATCGAGGTCCGCTCCGCCGGCTCCGTTCCGGGCGACCAGGTCAACCCGGCCGCCGTCGAGGCCATGAAGGAGGCCGGTATCGACATCTCCGAGGCCAGGCCGAAGATCCTCACCACCGAAGCGGTCCAGGCGTCCGACTACGTCATCACCATGGGCTGCGGCGACGCCTGCCCGGTCTTCCCCGGCAAGAAGTACCTCGACTGGGCGCTGGAGGACCCCGCGGGCAAGGGCGTGGAATCCGTACGCCCGATCCGGGACGAGATCAGGACCCGTATCGAGGCCCTGATCGCCGAGATCGACGCCCGGCAGAAGGCGTGACCTCAGGCGGTTGCGGCGGTCAGCCGAAGCGGCCGGAGATGTAGTCCTCGGTGCGCTGGTTGGAGGGGTTGGAGAAGATCCGCTCGGTCTCGTCGTACTCGACGAGCCGGCCGTGGCGTTCGCCCTTGTCGTCGACGTCCGCGGTGAAGAAGGCGGTGCGGTCGGAGACACGTGCGGCCTGCTGCATGTTGTGGGTGACGACGATGATCGTGAACTCCTGGGCGAGGTGCTCCATGAGGTCCTCGATCTTCATCGTGGCGATCGGGTCCAGGGCGGAACACGGCTCGTCCATCAGGATCACCTCCGGTTTGACCGCGATGGTGCGGGCGATGCACAGCCGCTGCTGCTGACCGCCGGAGAGGGCGAGCGCGGAGGTCTTGAGCTTGTCCTTGACCTCGTCCCACAGCGCCGCGTGGGTCAGTGTCTCCTCGACCAGGTCGTCGAGGTTGCCCTTGAAGCCGCCCACCCTCGGCCCGTACGCGATGTTGTCGTAGATCGACTTCGGGAACGGGTTGGGCTTCTGGAAGACCATGCCGATCCGGCGGCGCACCTCGATGGGGTCGACGTCGCGGCCGTACAGGTCCTCGTTGTGGTAGCGGATCTTGCCGACCACGCGGGCACCGGTGATGAGGTCGTTCATCCGGTTGAAGCAGCGGATCATCGTGGACTTGCCGCATCCCGACGGGCCGATCATGGCGGTGATCTGACGCCGCCCGATCGTCATGTTGACGTCGCGGACGGCCTCGTGGGCGCCGTAGAAGACCGACAGGCTGCCGACTTCGAAGACCGGTTCGGCCAAGGACGGGGCGCCGTGGTAGGTGACCTGCGGAATCCTGGTGCCGCCGGAGGAGTCGGGCGGAGGGGTCATGGCGGTCTCCTGCGGGAGGGGCGGTGGGCAGGGACGGTGTTCCGTCACCAGCGGTGGGAGTAGTGGTTGCGGAGCCAGATCGCCAGCGAGTTCATGGCCAGCAGGATGACCAGGAGTACGACGATGGCGGCCGAGGCGAGTGCGGTGAACTCGGCGCGGGACTGGCTGATCCAGTTGAAGATCTGGATCGGCAGCACCGTGAAGGGGCTCTCGACACCAGTGGGGTTGAAGGTGATGAAGGTCAGCCCGCCGAGCAGCAGCAGCGGGGCGGCCTCGCCGATCGCCCGGGACAGGGCGAGGATCGAGCCGGTCGCCATGCCGGGCACGGCCGCCGGGAGGATCTGCCGCCAGATGGTCTGCCACTGGGTGGCGCCCAGCGCGAGGGAGGCCTCACGGATGGACTGCGGTACGGCGCGGATCGCTTCCCGGGAGGCGATGATCACGGTCGGCAGGACCAGCAGCGACAGGGTGAGGGAGGCGGTCAGCACGGTCTGGCCGAAGCCGAGCCCGCGGGAGATGATGCCGAGCCCGAGGATGCCGTAGACGATCGACGGTACGGCCGCCAGGTTCTGGATGTTGATCTCGATGACACGGTTCCACCAGCGGTTCGGGTCCGCGTACTCCTCGAGGTAGATGGAGGCGAGGACCCCGGTCGGCAGGCAGTACAGCGCGGTGAAGGCGATCACCCAGATCGTGCCCATGATCGCCGACTGGGCGCCGGCCTGGGCCGGGTCGATGATGTCGGGGAAGTTCGACCAGATCCGCGAGTCCAGCCGCGGCCAGCCCTCGATCACCACGTACACCAGCAGCCAGACGAGGAAGACCACCCCGACGGCCAGCGACGCCCACAGGCTGAGCTGGAAGAACCGCTCGCGCAACGGGGTGCCGCGCCCCTTGAGCCGGGGTGCCTCCGGCATACCGGTGGTGGCGCCCTTGTCCAGGACGTCGGAGCCCATTACTCGTACACCTCCCGGTACTTGCGAACCAGGCGAATGCTGACCAGGTTCATCACCAGGGTCATCACGAACAGCAGCAGGCCCACCGCGAAGATCGTCCGATAGCCGATGGACCCGGTCGGCAGGTCGCCGATCCCGGCCGCGGCGATGAACGCGGTCATCGTCTGCATGCCCTCCAGCGGGTTGAAGGACAGGTTCGGACGGCCACCGGCCGCGATGGCCACGATCATCGTCTCGCCGATCGCCCGGGAGATACCGAGCACGATGGCGGCGACGATGCCGGACAGCGCGGCCGGGAAGACGACCCGCGTCGCCACCTGCATCCGTGAGGAGCCGAGTGCGTAGGCGCCGTCGCGCAGGTCGTTGGGCACCGCGTTCATCGAGTCCTCGGCGAGCGAGGCGACCGTCGGGATGATCATGATGCCCATGACGAAGCCCGCCGACAGGGCGTTGAAGACCTGCGGCGGGTCCCCGGCGGGCCAGATGTCCTGCAGCAGCGGCGTGATCGCGGTCAGCGCGAAGAAGCCGTAGACGACGGTGGGGATGCCCGCGAGCACCTCCAGCATCGGCTTGAAGAACGCACGGACCCTGCGGTGGGCGTACTCGCTCAGATACACCGCAGCGCCGAGCCCCAGCGGCACGGCGACCACCAGCGCGATGAGGGTGACCATCAGCGTGCCCGTGACCAGCGGCAGGACGCCGAAGTGCGGCGGACTGAACAGCGGCGACCAGTCGGTGCCGGTGATGAACTCACCGAAGCCGATCTCGCGGAAGAAGTCGACGGCCGGCGGGATCAGCGCGATGACGATACCGACGGTGGTCAGCACCGACACCAGCGCGGCGGCCACCAGGAGCACCTTGATCGCCCCCTCGCCGTAGCGCGGCCGGGACCGCTTCAGGAAACCGGGGCCGGGACTCATGAGCCCTGCTGCGCCTTGAGCGCGTCAAGGTCTCTCCGCAGCTCCGCCTCCTGCTCGGAGTTGAGCGGGACGAAGAGGGAACTCTCGGCGATCTCGGCGTTGCGCTCGACGTAGAACTCGACGAAGGCCAGGACCTCCGGCTTCTGCAGCGAGGACGCCTTGGGGTAGATGAACAACGGCCGCGACAGCGGCTTGTACGTGCCGTTCTGCACCGTCTGCCTGGTCGGCTCGACGCAGCCGCCACCGCCGTCGATCTTCAGCACCTTCAGCTCGTCCCTGTTCTCCTCGTAGTACGACAGCCCGAAGTACCCCAGGCCGCCCTTGGAGCCGGCGACGCCCTGGACGGTGACGTTGTCGTCCTCGCTGGGCGAGTAGTCGGTGCGGGAGGCGCCCTCCTCGCCGTTGACGGCCTCGGTGAAGTAGTCGAAGGTGCCCGAGTCGGTGCCCGCGCCGAAGAGTTCGAGCTTCTGGTCGGGGAACTTCGGGTCGACCTGGTTCCAGTTGTTCACCTTGGAGCCGGGCTCCCAGATCTTCCTCAACTGCTCGACGGTCAGGCATTCCGCCCAGTCGTTGTCCTTGTTGACCACGACGGACAGGCCGTCGTTGGCGACCTGGAACTCCTCGAACCTGACGCCGTTCTTCTCGCAGGCCGCCTTCTCGTCGTCGTCGATGGGGCGCGAGGCGTCGGAGATATCGGTCTCGCCGGCGCAGAACTTCTCGAAGCCGCCACCGGTACCGGACGTGCCGACCGTGATCCTGACGCCGGGGTTCTCCACCTGGAAGAGCTGGGCCGCCGCCGTGGACAGCGGGGCCACCGTGCTGGATCCATCCACCCTGATGGTGCCGGACAGCCGCGTGCCGTCGCTGCCGGAGCCCGCGTCGGCACCCCCGCACGCACCGGCCGCCATCACCACGGCGGCCGCCAGAGCCGGCGGAGCCGCGGCACGGCGCAACGAACGAATGCTCACGTGACTCTCGATCCTCGTGTCCGCCTGGTTTCCCGCCCCGTGCGAACGAGGCACACACCATGCCCCGCTTCGGACATTTGGATCAAATCTCGCACATACGGGCTTTCGGCGCACGCGAGGCAACTGAAGCGAGAAACGCCCCCATGGCCGAGCCCCCTTCCCGCACGCCGTACCTGTCCGCGGTGCACGGCTCCCCCGGGGGCTCCGGTGCCGGGCACCGGCAGGTGTCCGGCACCGGAGCCGTCCGCCGTGCTCCCCGCCGCCCATGGTGCAGCGGCACGGTTCATCAGCGCATTGCCGGTTCCCGGCAATGTTCACTAGGGTCTGCATGCCCGACGCCGTCAAGAAGGCATCAACGGGCACCAGGAAAGCGGGGGCAGATGGCGGAATCCGCGATACCCGAGGACTATCTCGACGGCTATGCCCAACTGCTGGCCGATGTCTCGGCCACCGGCCGCCGTCTGACCCGCGACGAGATCGAGTCCCGCCGCGCCCTGGGCGAACGGGCCGCCGACGCCGGATTCGGACTGCGTGCCCTGGTCGGCGCGCACCTGGCAGCGACCCGCGCCGCCTGGCCGAGTGGCCCAAGCTCCGCCGACAGCACGCTCGCCGCCGTGCAGCAGGCCGTCGACGCCTTCGCCGAGGGCTACGAACGCGCGCAACGCCTCGCCGTACGCCAGGAGGAGGCCGCCCGCCGGGAGTTCATCGACGACCTCCTGTACGGCCGCAGCGACCTCGGCCGCCTCGCCGAACGTGCCGAACGTTTCGGCCTGCGTCTGTCCCACGCCCACGCCGTCGCCGTCGCTCAGGGGCCGGCACCGTACGACGAGGGCGATCCGGTCACCCGCCAGGTGGAACAGGCCCTGATCGCCCGCTTCGGCGACCGCGACATCCTGCTCACCACCAAGGACGGCCGCCTGGTGTGCATCGCGCCCGGCGACCAGGACCAAGTGCTCTCCTCCTTTGCCGAGCAGGCGCATGTCGCCACCGACGGCGGCCGGGTCGCCGTCGGCCGCCCCCGGCCCGGTCCCGGCGGTGTCGTCCACTCCTACGAGGAGGCCCTCAACACCCTGGAACTCGCCGAGCGCCTCGACCTCGACGATCCCGTCCTGCTCGCCGCCGACCTGCTCGTCTATCCCGTCCTCACCCGCGACCGCCAGGCCATGGCCGACCTCGTCCAGGGCACCCTCGGACCGCTCACCACCGCCCGCGGCGGCGCGGAGGTCCTGTTGGACACCCTCACCGCCTACTTCGACTCCGGCTGCGTGGCCGCCGAGGCAGCCCGTCGCCTGAATCTGAGTGTCCGCGCGCTGACCTACCGTCTCGAACGCATCCGCAAACTGACCGGCGCCAACCCGGCCGACCCGGCGCACCGGTACATGCTCCAGACCGCGGTCATCGGCGCCCGCCTGCTGGACTGGCCCGGGCAGGCGCTCTGACGGCGGGGGCCACGCCTGAGGCGCCGTCGCCTCCCCCGTCGGAGGACGGCGCCTCAGGCTGCCCAGGACGGTGAGGGGCCGTCCGGGCTGCCGATACGCCAGGCCTCCTTCAGCCGGCGATCTCGATCTTTCCGTTGGCCTCGGCAGGCGCCGTCGTGGCGGGCTGCGTGACATCGCCCCTCGCAGCGATGCCCTTCAGCAGCTGGGCGAGGTCGACTCCCGTGGTGGAGCTGAGGAGTTCGACGCCCTGTGCCACGTTGTCGGCGACGGCACGCGGCAGCCGGCCTGCGCCGTCGGTGGAGATGACCGTCATCTTGTCGATCGCGCTCAGCGGCTCCGACGCCTTGGCCACGACCTGCGGCAGCACCTCGACGAGCATCTGCAGCACGGCCGCGTCGCCGTACTGCGCGAACGCATCGGCCTTCTTCTGCATGGCCTCGGCCTCGGCCGCACCCTTGGCGCCGATCGACGCCGCCTCGGCTTCGCCCTCCAGCCGGACCGCCTCCGCGATCGCCGCACGCCGGGACCGCTCCGCCTCACCCTGCTTCAGGCCCTCGATGGCCTCCGCCTCGGCCAGCGCGGAGCGCCGCTGCTTCTCGCCCTCACCGACGAGCCGGGCCCGCTCGGCCTCCGCCTGCGCCGCCGCGATCCCGGCCAGCCGCTCCGCCTCGGCCTGCTTGACCCGCGCCACTCGCCTGGCCTCGGCCTCCTGCTCGGCGGCGTACCGCTGTGCGTCGGCGGGCTTGCGGACCTGGGTGTCGAGCTGGCGGTCGGTCAGTGCGGCCTGCCGCTCGGCGACTTTCTCCTGCTGGGTGAGGATCTCCTGCTGCCGTGCGGCCTCGGCCAGCGGCCCCGCGGCTGCCGCACGAGCGGCGGCCTCGTCGGTCTCGGCCTTGATCTCCGCCTGCTTCAGGGCGAAGGTCCGCTGGGCTACCGCGATCTCCTCCTCGGCCTTCAGCCGCGCCTGCTCGGCCGCCCGCCGGGCCACGGCCTCGGCGATGTCCGCCTCCTGCTTGGCACGGGCGGCCTCGGGCCGGCCGAGGTCCTCCAGGTAGGAGCCCTCGGTGGTGATGTCCTGGATCTGGAAGGCGTCCAGCACCAGGCCCTGCCCGGACAGGCTGGCCTCCGCCTCCTCGGCCACCTGGCCCGCGAACGCCGCCCGGTCGCGGATGATGTCCTCCACCGACATCCGGCCCACGATCGCGCGCAGCGCGCCGGAGAGCACCTCCTGGGTGAAGCCGACGATCCCGTCCTGCTGCATCAGGAACCGCTGGGCCGCAGCCCGGATCGAGTCCTCGGTGCCGCCGACCTTGACGATGGCGACACCTTCGAGATTGGCCTTCACCCCGCGCAGCGTGACCGCGCCGCGCACGGCGACCGGGATGTGCCGCGAGGACAGGTCGAGGGTGAACTTCTGCTGGACGAACGGCACTACGAAGACGCCACCGCCGACCACGACCTTCTGCCCGCTGTTGTCGGTGAACACCCGCCCGGTCTCCGGGTCGGTGGCCTTCTTGCCGCGCCGCCCGGTCACGATGAACGCCTCGCTGGGGCCCGCGACCTTGTAGCGGCTGATGACGACCAGTGCCAAGAGGACGAGGAGCACGACGACTCCCGCCACGGCAATGACGACTGAACTCATGGGTATTCCCCTCAGCCCTCCCAGGGGACGGCCAATCGAAAAGGGTCGGGTGAATGAACGGCACCGTCGCAGCGGTGCAGAAGCGGAGACAGCCGGCTGGGTCAGCGTTCGACCAGACGCACGGACACCGACGTGGGCGACAGCGCCTGCTCGACCCACACTTCGGCACCGCGTGCCACGGGGACGGCACTCCTCGCCGCCAGTTTCACGGGCTGCCCGGCCAGGTGGACCAGCACTTCGCCATAGCCGTCGGCCGGGATGGCGGTCACCACGGCCCCCGAGGCACCGACCAGGTCGTCGTCGCGAGGGGCAGCTCCGGAGCGATCGCTCATCAGCCCGCGGCTGAGGCGGTACGTGAGCCAGCCCGTGGCGACGCCGGCCGGTACCCCGATGGCGGTGGCCCCGGCCGCGCCCAGCCCGGTGGTGCCCATGACGATCGCCCCGGAGAAGCCGAGCATGGACACGAAGCCGGCGATCACCGGAAGCGACAGCAGCCCGTCCCCGAGAGCGTCCAGCGCATCGACGCCGTCGAAGAGCCCCTCGAGCACACCGTCGAAGACGAGCGACAGGGCAAGGAGGACGACCCCCGCAATGCCGAGCCCCAGAAACCAGGCCATCCGCGCACACCGCCTCTCCTTGCCCTCCCCCGTTGTCGCAGGCATCGTCACACGCGGACACCGGACAGGACATTGCCTGCATCCGGCAATCTTTACGCGCTTTTAATGCCGCGCTCTCCCAGTCGGGCGCCGGTAGCCCAGGGGCCTGCCGACGGCCTGTGACGCGGCGTCAGAAACCCGTGATGATCCAGGCGGCACGGCAGTGCCTACGGCGAGATCCCGGTCCTCGGGGCAGCTCGCGGTGGCCACACGTGGGGAACCTGGACGCCGAGGGCCCGCAGAGCAAGTTCGACGCCCTGGCCGGCCAGATCGTCTCCCACCTGGCCGCGCCCGGCATCGTCTCCCTGCCGTAGATCCAGGACGACAACGGACCCGAGGGCGGCACCCCGGCCGCCGGCCAGCCCCGGGCCGAGCTGATCAACGCGATCACCGCCGGCGGACCCACCTACGCCTACCGCCGCGCCGATGCAGGCGGGCGCAACCCGCGGCCCCAGCCAGGACCCGGACCCGGCTGGGGCCGCTTCATGTCTTGATCGTCTGCCGCTCGGGCCGACAGCCGGCCGGCAGCGGGCCGACTGACGATCTCCAGCGTGTCGCTCCACCCGTCCGGGAGCGAAGGGGCGCAGAGTCGGCGCAAGTGAAAACGTTCCTGCATCGATGCGCTGTGGTGGGGCGGGTGGGACTCGAACCCACGGCCGACGGATTATGAGTCCGCTGCTCTAACCGGCTGAGCTACCGCCCCATAGCGGCGTGTCGCGTACACGTGTGCGCGCCGTCTGCCGCAGCATAGCCGCTCATACGATCTCCTGCTCCGGATGGTCGGCTTCGCATGACCTTGAGGACTCCGCCCTGACCGTGGCGGTTCCACCGGACATGAAAAAGGACCCCTGCGGGGTCCTCGTTCAGGCTGCTCCCCCGACTGGACTCGAACCAGTAACCTGCCGGTTAACAGCCGGCTGCTCTGCCAATTGAGCTACGGAGGACCGAGCTCCCCCGACTGGACTCGAACCAGTAACCTGCCGGTTAACAGCCGGCTGCTCTGCCAATTGAGCTACGGAGGAATGCCTCGTTGCATCGAACGCACCTACCTGGGTATTCGCCAGGGGGCGCGCGCTCGCTGCGACACATACATTAGCGCAAGCAGGGGGGTGCTCCGCCAATCGGTTCCCCCCGGCCCGGCGCCGTACCAGGGACCTACGCAAGGGAAGGGTGGCCGCCATGCGTTACCGGCTCACGTTCGTCGTCGGACTCGCTGTGGGTTACGTGCTGGGCACACGCGCAGGGCGTGAGCGCTACGAGCAGCTGAAGAAGTCCGCGCGTCAGATCGCGCAGAACCCCGCCGTCCGCAACACCGCGGAGACCGCAGCACAACAGGGCCGCCACTTCGCGGGCAAGGCGTACCACACGGTCAGCGAGAAGGTCGGCGACCACATGCCCGACTCCGTCGCCCAGCGCGTGCGCAGCCTCCGCCACGCCAACGGCTTCCCCGAGGACGACTGGGGCACCAGCAACACATAGCGACACCTCTTCGGTGCCGGGCGCTGCAGCCGACTCAGGGGCGCGGGGCCGTGTCGATATGCGGCTCCGCCGCGTGGGCGCGACCAGCCACAACGAACCCGCCCCCGAAAAACCACAGGCACCCCACGGCGCCCATGGCCCAAGCAAGCGCAGCGCTACGGCAGAATTTGAGCCATGGGGATAGTCGCCGGGCTGGACAGTTCGCCCGATTTCACTCGTATCGTCGTCTGCGATGCGGACACGGGAGCCGTGCTGCGGCAGGGCTATGCGCCGCATCCGGTGGAGGGCCCTGAAGGCAGTGGGCGGCCCAGCGATGTGGATCCGCAGGCCTGGCTGCTCTCCCTGGGCGAGGCGGCCGGTGGTGGGCTGCTCGAAGGGGTGCAGGCCATCGGCGTCTCCACGCAAGCGAACGCGGTCGTGCCGCTGGACACGCAGGGCGGCACCGTACGGCCGGCGATGGTCGGCGGGGACAAGCGGGCGCAGGTCGCGGCGGCCGATCTGATCGACGCGCTCGGCGGGCGCGAGGCGTGGGCGCAGGCGGTGGGGTGTGTTCCGCAGGCCGCGCAGCCCGTCACCAAGCTGCGGTGGCTAGCCAAGAACGAACCCGAGGCGGCGCTGCGCACTGCCGTGCTCATGCAGGCGCACGACTGGCTGGTGTGGCAGCTGCTGGGGCGGCCGGTGCGCCGGACCACCGACCGTGGCGGGGCTTCCGGGACGGGGTACTGGTCCGCGGCCACCGGCGCCTACCGGCCCGACCTGGTCGAGCTGGCGCTCGGTCACCAGGTCATGCTGCCCGAGGTGATCGGGCCGTCCGATGCGGCCGGTACGACGCCGGAGGGGCTGTTGATCTCCGCCGGGACCGGCGAGACCATGGCCGCCGCCTTCGGGCTGGGGCTGGGGCTGGGCGACGCGGTGGTGTCGCTGGGTGCGTCCGGGTCCGTGATGGCGGTGCATCCCGAGGCCCTGTACGACCAGACCGGGATGATCACGTCGCTGGCCGACGCCACCGGCATGCACCTGCCGGTCGTGACCACCCTGAACGCCGTACGGACCCTGCGCGGCACCGCCGAACTGCTCGGTCTTGCCGACCTGGAGAGTCTGTCCGACCTGGCGATGAAGTCGACGCCGGGCGCCCACGGGCTCGTACTCCTGCCGTATCTGGAGGGTGAGCGCACGCCGGCGCTGCCGCACACCGCGGGGACGCTGGCCGGGCTGCGGCGGGAGTCGATGAAGGCGGAGCACCTGGCGCGGGCGGCGTTCGAGGGCATGCTGTGCGGGCTCGCGGACGCGCTGGACGTGCTGCGCGGCCGGGGTGTGGAGGTGCGGCGGATCTTTCTGCTCGGGCCGGCCGCGGAGCTGCCCGCCGTGCAGGCCGCGGCGCCCTCGCTGTTCGGGGCACAGGTCGTCGTGCCGCAGCCCGCGGACTACGCGGCGATCGGTGCCGCGCGGCAGGCGGCCTGGGCGCTGGGGGTGTCGCAGGGCACCCTCGACCCGCGCACCCCGCCGGCCTGGCAGGGCGCGGTGGCGCAGGTGCTCGAGCCCGGTGAGGAGCTGGCCGTGGGGCAGGCGGTGCGGCAGCAGTTCGTGTCGGTGCGCGAGCAGACGCATCCGGGTGCCTTCCGCCCGTAGCACACGCCTGTCGGGTTAATCAGTTGAGGTAACGCGGGTGGAGTGTTCGACGATAGGGGCCAGGGGCAACCATCCGGCCCCGACCGCCGACTCCGAGAGACCAGCGTGCTCATACGACTCCTGCGGACCTGTCTCAGGCCCTACAAGAGACCGATCACCGTCCTGGTGGTGCTGCAGTTCCTGCAGACCTGCGCCACCCTCTACCTGCCCACCCTGAACGCGGACATCATCGACAACGGTGTCGTGAACGGTGACACCGGTTACATCCTGTCCTTCGGCGCCCTGATGATCGGTATCTCGCTGGCACAGGTCGTGTGCAACATCGGGGCCGTGTACTACGGCGCCCGCACCGCCTCGGCCCTCGGCCGGGACGTGCGGGCCGGCATCTTCGACCGGGTGCAGTCGTTCTCCGCACGAGAGGTGGGCCACTTCGGCGCCCCCTCGCTGATCACCCGGACCACGAACGACGTCCAGCAGGTCCAGATGCTGGTGCTGATGACGTTCACGCTGATGGTGTCGGCGCCGATCATGTGTGTGGGCGGCATCGTCCTGGCGCTCGGCCTGGACGTGCCGCTGTCCGGGGTGCTGGTGGCCGTCGTGCCGGTGCTGGGCATCTGCGTGATGCTGATCGTGCGGCGGCTGCGGCCGCTGTTCCGGTCCATGCAGGAGCGGCTGGACACGGTGAACCGGGTGCTGCGCGAGCAGATCACCGGCAACCGGGTGATCCGGGCCTTCGTACGGGACGAGTACGAGCAGCACCGCTTCCGGAAGTCGAACGCCGAGCTGACGGAGGTGTCGCTGGGCGCCGGCAACCTGCTGGCGCTGATGTTCCCGATCGTCATGACGGTGGTCAACGTGTCGTCGATCGCGGTGGTGTGGTTCGGGGCCCATCGGATCGACAGCGGCGGGATGCAGATCGGTGACCTGACCGCGTATCTCGCCTACCTCATGCAGATCGTGATGTCCGTGATGATGGCCACGTTCATGTTCATGATGGTGCCGCGCGCGGAGGTGTGCGCGGAGCGCATCCAGGACGTGCTCGACATGTCGTCGAGTGTGGTCCCGCCGAGCAGCCCGGTCCGGGAGCTGCGCCGCCACGGCCATCTGGAGATCCGCGGGGCCGGGTTCCGCTACCCGGGTGCCGAGGAGCCGGTGCTGAAGGCCGTCGACCTTCTCGCGCGGCCGGGTGAGACGACCGCCGTGATCGGCTCGACCGGCAGCGGCAAGTCGACGCTGCTGGGGCTGGTGCCGCGGCTGTTCGACGCGACGGACGGCGAGGTGCTCGTCGACGGGGTGGACGTACGGACCGTCGAGCCGCAGCTGCTGGCCAGGACGGTCGGGCTGGTGCCGCAGAAGCCGTATCTCTTCGCGGGGACCGTGGCGACGAACCTGCGCTACGGCAATCCGGACGCGACGGACGAGGAGTTGTGGCACGCGCTGGAGGTCGCGCAGGCGAAACCCTTCGTGGAGCGGCTGGAGGGCGGCCTTGACGCGCCCATCGCGCAGGGCGGCACCAATGTCTCCGGCGGTCAGCGGCAGCGGCTGGCGATCGCGCGGACCCTGGTGCAGCGCCCGGAGATCTACCTCTTCGACGACTCCTTCTCCGCCCTCGACTACGCCACCGACGCGGCGCTGCGCGCGGCACTCGGCCGGGAGACCGCGGAGGCGACCGTGGTGATCGTCGCCCAGCGGGTGGCGACCATCCGGGACGCCGACCGGATCGTCGTGCTCGACGAGGGCCGGGTGGTCGGCACCGGACGGCATCACGAGCTGATGGCGGACAACGAGACCTACCGGGAGATCGTGCTCTCCCAGCTGACGGAAGCGGAGGCTGCCTGATGGCCGGGCCCATGGGGCGGATGATGGCCGGGACCGGCCCCGAGAACCGCTCGATCGACTTCAAGGTGTCGGGCCGGCGACTGGTCGGCCGGTTCCGGCCCGAGCGGCTGACCATCTACGCGCTGCTGGTGTGCGTGGTCGTCAGCGTGGGTCTGTCGGTGGTCGGGCCGAAGATCCTCGGCGAGGCCACCGACCTCGTCTTCGCCGGCATCATCGGCCGGGACATGCCGGCCGGGGAGACCAAGGAGCAGGTGCTGGCCGCGATGCGGGAGCGCGGCGACGGTGACATCGCCGACATGCTCCGCAGTACGGACTTCACCCCCGGCGAGGGCATCGACTTCGCCGCGGTCGGGAACGTCCTGCTGCTCGCGCTCACCGTGTTCATGGTCGCCGGTCTGCTGATGGCGGTGGCGACCCGGCTGGTGAACCGGGCGGTCAACCGGACGATGTACCGGATGCGCGAGGACGTGCAGACGAAGCTGTCGCGGCTGCCGCTGTCGTACTTCGACAAGCGTCAGCGCGGCGAGGTCCTCTCCCGGGCCACCAACGACATCGACAACATCGGCCAGACGCTCCAGCAGTCGATGGGCCAGCTCATCAACTCGCTGCTGACCATCATCGGTGTGCTGGCGGTGATGTTCTGGGTGTCGTGGATCCTGGCGCTGGTCGCGCTGGTGACCGTGCCGCTGTCCCTGTACATCGCGACGTACGTCGGCAAGCGGTCGCAGCCGCACTTCGTGCAGCAGTGGCGCACCACCGGCAAGCTCAACGCGCACATCGAGGAGATGTACACCGGGCACACCCTGGTGAAGGTGTTCGGGCGGCAGGAGGAGTCGGCGCAGCAGTTCGCCGAGCAGAACGAGGCGCTGTACGAGGCCGGGTTCAAGGCGCAGTTCAACAGCGGGATCATGCAGCCGCTGATGATGTTCGTGTCGAACCTGAACTACGTGCTGGTCGCGGTGGTCGGTGGGTTGAGGGTCGCCTCGGGTTCCCTGTCCATCGGTGACGTGCAGGCCTTCATCCAGTACTCGCGGCAGTTCTCGATGCCGCTGACACAGCTCGCGTCGATGGCGAACCTGGTGCAGTCCGGGGTCGCCTCCGCCGAGCGCGTCTTCGAACTCCTCGACGCCGAGGAGCAGTCGGAGGATCCGGTGCCGGGGGTACGGCCGGAGCAGCTGCGCGGGCGGGTGGCGCTGGAGGGTGTGTCCTTCCGGTACGACCCGGAGAAGCCGCTCATCGAGGACCTGTCGCTGACGGTGGAACCCGGGCACACCGTCGCCATCGTCGGGCCGACGGGAGCGGGCAAGACGACGCTGGTCAATCTGCTCATGCGGTTCTACGAGGTGTCCGGCGGGCGCATCACCCTCGACGGGATCGACATCGCGACGATGTCCCGGGACGAACTGCGGTCCGGGATCGGCATGGTGCTCCAGGACACCTGGCTGTTCGGCGGCACCATCGCCGAGAACATCGCGTACGGTGCCGCGCGGAAGGTCACCCGTGGGGAGATCGAGGAGGCGGCGCGGGCGGCCCATGCGGACCGGTTCATCCGTACGCTGCCGGACGGGTACGACACCGTGATCGACGACGAGGGGACGGGGGTCAGTGCGGGTGAGAAGCAGCTGATCACCATTGCGCGGGCGTTTCTGTCCGATCCGGTGATTCTGGTGCTGGACGAGGCGACGTCGTCGGTCGACACCCGGACCGAGGTGCTGATCCAGAAGGCGATGGCGAAGCTGGCGCACGGGCGGACGTCGTTCGTGATCGCGCATCGTCTGTCGACGATCCGGGATGCGGACACGATTCTGGTGATGGAGAACGGGTCGATCGTCGAGCAGGGCGCGCATGCGGATCTGCTGGCGGCCGACGGGGCGTATGCACGTTTGTACAAGGCGCAGTTCGCGCAGGCGGTGGCCGAGGTGGACTGAGCGGGTTTCCCGACGTCGGGGTGCCGCTGCGCAAGCTGCAGCGGCACCCTGCGCTCAGTCCAGGTAGCCCCGCAGCTGGTCCGCGAAGGCGTGGTCCCTCAGCTTGTTCAAGGTCTTCGACTCGATCTGGCGTATGCGTTCCCTCGTCACGCCGAAGATGCGGCCGATCTCCTCCAGGGTGCGCGGGCGCCCGTCCGCGAGCCCGTAGCGGAGTTGGACGACCTTGCGCTCGCGCTCGCCCAGTGTCGACAGGACCGCCTCCAGGTGCTCCCTGAGGAGGAGGAACGCCGCCGACTCGACCGGGCTGGTCGCGTCGCCGTCCTCGATGAGGTCGCCGAGGGCCACGTCCTCCTCCTCGCCCACCGGGGCGTGCAGGGAGACCGGTTCCTGGGCGAGCCGCAGGACCTCGCCGACCCGCTCGGGCGGGAGGTCGAGGTGGGCGGCGACCTCTTCCGGGGTCGGCTCGTAGCCGCGTTCCTGCAGCATGCGGCGCTGGACGCGTACGACGCGGTTGATGAGCTCGACGACGTGCACCGGGACGCGGATGGTGCGGGCCTGGTCGGCGAGGGCGCGGGACATGGCCTGGCGGATCCACCAGGTGGCGTACGTGGAGAACTTGTAGCCGCGGGCGTAGTCGAACTTCTCCACCGCGCGGATGAGGCCCAGGTTTCCCTCCTGGACGAGGTCGAGCATGGTCAGGCCGCGGCCGACGTACCGCTTGGCGACCGAGACGACGAGCCGCAGGTTGGCCTCTATCAGGCGGCGCTTGGCCATGCGGCCCATGACGACCAGGCGGTCGAGGTCCAGGGCCAGCTGGGAGTCCAGGTCGGGGGCGCTGCCCAGCTTCTCCTCGGCGAACAGTCCGGCCTCGACGCGGCGGGCGAGTTCGACCTCCTCGGCCGCGGTGAGCAGCGGGATACGGCCGATCTCGCGCAGGTACTGGCGGAACAGGTCCGCGGCGGGGCCACCGGTGTCGATGCGACCGGGGGCGGGCGGCTCGACGGGCTCGGGCTCGGAGTCGGGGACTTCGACGGCTTCGGCGGGGGGATCTGCGGGGATGACCGTGGGCTCCGCCTCCGCCTCCGTCCTCTTGTCCGTTTCCGGGTGGTGCGCGCCACGGCTCTGCGGCGGTACGGCCACGAGCCTGTCGGCCTCCGCGTCCGGCTCCGCACCGTCCGTGGTGATGTCGGTCTGGATGAGGGTCTGGGTCTGCACGGGGGCGACCTCCAGGGTGATCGCTGCTGAGGCGTGCGGCAGCGCTGCTCGGGGGGCGGAGTCGGCGGCCTCGCCGCTGTCCGTCCCGTACGCGATGAGGGGAACCGCGGGGGTAAGGGACCCGTGGGGGACGGATCGGCCGCGCTCCGGGGACTCAGGCACCGGAACCCAGTGTGGGGTAAGACACATCTCCGCCACGAGGGGCGTGCGGTGACTTTTTGCGTCCGGGCAGTGACCGGACGCAGACAGCACCCGCGCGGCGGGCCTCAGAGGGCGGCGGCGCCCCGCTCCCGCAACGCCTGGCCGTATTGCTGGAGCACCCACAACTCGTTCTGCACGGCGGCCAGTTGGGCCGGGTCGCTGTTCGTGCCGAGGCGGGTCAGGGCGGACTGGATGTCCTGGATACGGCGGTCGACGGCGCGGCGGCGGACCATGACGAGCTGGTCTCCGGCGTACACCTCGTCGACCGTGCGGCGCATGATCGCCTCGACCGCGAGTTCCGTGACCATGGCGCGGACCCGGTCGTCGGGAGCCGCCTCGCGGACGCGGACCAGGTACTCCTGCGGGTCCTGGACGCCGTACTCGGCGCCGCCCGCGTCCAGGATGGCCTGGCGCACGGCGGCGTACGGCGGGGCGGTGAACTCGTCGACGCCGTATGCGTCGAAGGCCGGGGAGACCAACTCCGGGCGCTGGAGGGCGAGTTTGAGGAGTTCGCGTTCGGTGGCGTAGACCGGGTTGCGCAGGTTCAGGGCCGGTCCGGCGGGCGTCGGGCGGGCCGCCGCCGCCTCGTACTGCCGGGGGGCGCTGGGCGCCGGGCCCTTGCCGCCCCGGTCGCGCGCCCAACGCGCCAGCTGGGCCACGCGTTTGACCACGAACTGTGTGTCGAGGATGCCGAGCATGCCGGCGAGCTGGACGGCGACCTCGTGCTGGGCGCCGCTGTTCTTGATGCGGGCGACGACGGGGGCCGCCTCGTCGAGCGCGGCGGCCCGGCCCGCGGGGGTGTCGAGGTCGTAGCGGCCGACGATCTGGCGGAGGGCGAACTCGAAGAGCGGAGTACGGGGTTCGGCCAGGTCGGCGACCGCGTCGTCGCCCTTCGCCAGGCGCAGGTCGCAGGGGTCCATGCCGTCGGGGGCGATCGCGATGTACGTCTCGGCGGCGAACTTCTGGTCGTCCTCGAAGGCCCGCAGCGCCGCCTTCTGGCCGGCCGCGTCGCCGTCGAAGGTGAAGATCACCCGGGCCGATCCGTTGTCCATCAGCAGCCGGCGGAGGATCTTGATGTGGTCGCCGCCGAAGGCCGTACCGCAGGTTGCGATGGCGGTCGTCACCCCGGCCAGGTGGCAGGCCATGACGTCCGTGTAGCCCTCCACCACGACCGCGCGGGACGTCTTGGCGATGTCCTTCTTCGCGAGGTCGATGCCGTAGAGGACCTGGGACTTCTTGTAGATCGCGGTTTCGGGGGTGTTGAGGTACTTCGGTCCGTTGTCCGCCTCGTACAGCTTGCGCGCGCCGAAACCGACCACCTCGCCGCCGATGTCGCGGATCGGCCACATCAGGCGGCCGCGGAAGCGGTCGATGGGGCCGCGGCGGCCCTCCTGGGCCAGGCCGGAGAGGAGCAGTTCCTTGTCGGTGAAGCCCTTGCCGCGCAGATAGCGGGTGAGGTGGTCCCAGCCCTGGGGGCTGTAGCCGACGCCGAAGTGGACGGCGGCGGCCTGGTCGAAGCCGCGGTCGGCGAGGAAGAGGCGGCCGGTCTCCGCCTCGGGGCTGGTGGCGAGCTGTTCCGCGTACCACTCCGCGGCGATCTTGTGGGCCTCGACCAGACGGATGCGTTCGCCGCGCTGGTGGGCGGGGTTGTAGCCGCCCTCCTCGTAGCGCAGGGTGATGCCGGCCTGGGCGGCGAGGCGCTCGACCGCCTCCGAGAAGGAGAGGTGGTCGACCTTCATCACGAACGTGATGGTGTCGCCGCCCTCCTGGCAGCCGAAGCAGTGGAAGAGTCCCTTGCTCGGGCTGACCTGGAAGGACGGCGACTTCTCGTCGTGGAACGGGCACAGGCCCTTGAGGTTGCCGCCGCCCGCGTTGCGCAGCTGGAGGTACTCGGACACGACGGCGTCGATCGGGACCGCGTCCCGTACCGCCTTCACGTCCTCGTCGTTGATCCGTCCTGCCACGCGGTGATTCTACGGGGCGGAACTGACAAACCTCGCGTGAGCTGACCGACCCCCGGCCGGGGGTCCGGGGGTTGCCCCCGGGAATTGCAGCACGGTGGTGGACAGTCCTGACGCTCCTGAGGGCTTCCGTCGGCTCCTGTCGGCTACGGGATGAGGCTGTCCAGCGCCACGTGCGGGTCTGCCAGCGCCTCCGTGTCCACCTGGGCCCTGGAGCGGATCAGCTGCTGGATCGGGTCTGTGACGTCCCACACGTTCATGTTCATCCCGGCCAGCACACGCCCCTCCTTCACCCAGAACGCGATGAACTCGCGCTTCCCGGCGTCCCCCCGGATCACCACCTGGTCGTACGAGCCCGGGGGCGCCCAGCCCGAGTACTCCATGCCCATGTCGTACTGGTCGGAGAAGACATAGGGCACGCGGTCGTACGTGACGTCCTGGCCGAGCATCGCCCGCGCCGCCGCCGGTCCGCCGTTGAGGGCGTTGGCCCAGTGCTCCACACGCAGCCGGCGGCCGAAGAGGGCGTGCGGGAAGGCGGCGGCGTCACCGGCGGCGTAGATGTCGGGGTCGGAGGTGCGCAGGCGCTCGTCGACCGCGATGCCCCCGCCCTGTGCACGGTCGGCGAGCTCCAGCCCCGCCGCCTCCGCGAGCGCGACCCGCGGGGCCGCGCCGATCGCGGCGAGGACGTCGTGGGCCGGGTGCTCGTCCCCGTCGTCGGTACGGGCCGCCAGCACCATGCCGTCCTGGCCGACGATCTCCGTCAGCCGGACGCCGAACCGGAAGCGGACGCCGTGTTCGCGGTGCAGCTCGGCGAAGAGGCCGCCCAGCTCGGGGCCGAGGGCACCGTGCAGCGGGGTCTGCTCCTGTTCGACGACGGTGACCTCGGCGCCGTACTCGCGGGCCGCCGCCGCGACCTCCAGGCCGATCCAGCCGGCGCCGGCGATCACGATGTGGCCGTTGTCCCGGCCGAGGGCGGCGAGGACGCCCTTGAGCCGCTCGGCGTGGGCGAGGCGGCGCAGGTGGTGGACGCCGGCGAGGTCGGTGCCGGGGATGTCCAGGCGGCGCGGCTCGGCTCCGGTGGCCAGCAGCAGTTTGTCGTAGCGGACGACGGTGCCGTCCTCGCCGAAGCGGACCGTCTTCGCCGTACGGTCGACGGCGTCGACGGTCTGGCCGAGGTGCAGCTCGATGTCGTTGCGCGCGTACCAGGCCGGTTCGTGCACGAAGACGCTGTCGCGCTCCTCCTTGCCGAGGAGATAGCCCTTGGACAGCGGCGGACGTTCGTACGGGTGGTCGCGCTCGTCGCAGATCAGTATCACGCGGCCGCTGAAGCCCTCCGCGCGGAGTGTCTCGGCCGCCTTCGCGCCGGCGAGTCCCCCGCCGACGATGACGAATGTCTGATCCGCGTCGACCACTTGATGCCTCCTCTTAAACGTGCCGCCACATGCGAGCGTCCCGCACGGAGCCAGGCGCGGGAAGAGGGGGTGACCCGATCAGGCCACGGAGGGTCACCTTCGAGTCCCTCCCGGTCGCCCCCGTCACCTCAGTCTCACAGGTGGCCTGTCAGCCTTACGTGAAGCGACCGGGCCGAGACGTCCGTCAGGGAGGCGATCTGGTCGACGATCACCCGCTTGCGGGCGCGGTCGTCGGGGGCCTGGTCGAACAGGGCGCGGAACTGGGGATCCAGTCCGTCGGGGGCGCGGGCGGTGAGCGCCTCGGCCAGTTCGGCGACGACGACCCGCTGGTCGGCGCGGAGCCGGGTCTGCTCGGCGCGCTGCATGACGTACCGGTCGGCGACGGCCTTCAGCACGGCGCATTCCATGCGGATCTCGCGCGGGACGACCAGTTCGGCGGTGTACCGGGTGAGCCGGCCGCCGCCGTACGCCGCGCGGGTGGCGGCCTCGGCGGCCAGGCAGAAGCGGCCGATCAGCTGGCTGGTGGCGTCCTTCAGACGGGCCTGGGCGACGGCCGAACCGTCGTAGCCGTGCGGCCACCACTCCTCGTCCAGGAGCCGGTCGAGGGCCGCGGCCAGTTCGGCGGGGTCGGTGCCGGCGGGGACGTACCGGCCGATGGCGACCTCGAACACCGCCTGCCGTTCCGGCTCGGCGTGCAGGCAGTTGGGGTCGATGTGACCGGCGTGCAGGCCGTCCTCGACGTCGTGCACCGAGTACGCCACGTCGTCCGACCAGTCCATGACCTGGGCCTCGAAGCAGATGCGGGTGCCGGGGGCCTCCTTGCGGGCCCAGTCGAACACCGGCCGGTCGTCCTCGTACACACCGAACTTCCGGGACGCCGGGTCGGTGGGGTGGGCGCCGCGCGGCCACGGGTACTTGGTGGCGGCGTCGAGGGCGGCGCGGGTGAGGTTGAGGCCGACGGAGCCCTCCGGGGTGAACCGTTTGGGTTCGATGCGGGTGAGGAGCCTCAGGGACTGGGCGTTGCCCTCGAAGCCGCCGCAGTCGTGGGCGAATTCGTTGAGCGCCTCTTCGCCGTTGTGGCCGAACGGGGGATGGCCGAGGTCGTGGGAGAGGCAGGCGGCCTCCACCAGGTCGGGGTCGCAGCCGAGGGCGGCGCCGAGTTCGCGGCCGACCTGGGCGCATTCGAGGGAGTGGGTGAGGCGGGTGCGGGGGCTGGGGTCCCAGGCCGAGGCGCTGGTCCCTCCGGGGGTCACCACCTGGGTTTTGCCGGCGAGCCTTCGCAGGGCGGCGGAGTGGAGGATGCGGGCGCGGTCGCGTTGGAAGGCGGTGCGGCCGGGGCGTTTGTCTTTTTCGGCGGCCCATCGTTCGACTGAGGTCGGGTCGTAGCCGGGGGGTGGGATGTGGTTCTCGTGTTGCTGGGGTGCGCCTGCCATGTCTCGACAGTAAGTGGAGGAGGGGGTGTGTGCGCCTACTCGTCTGCCGGGATTCGTCGTCTTGCGGGTGCGGGTTCGTTGTGCTTGTTCGCGCAGTTCCCCGCGCCCCTAGCCTGCTGATGCCAGCGCCGGTTCCGTGGCTGCCGGGGTTACCAGTGCCTTGTCGTAGCGGTGCAGGATCAGGTGGGCCATCAGGGGGTGGGCGCCCAGGGGGGCCGCGGTGATGCCCGGGACGGCGTCGGCGCACTCCTGGGCGAAGCGGCCCGGGGCCGTGAAGTAGGACGCCAGGGCCATACGGGTGCGGCCGCGGGACGTGAGGGTGCGTACGGCCTCCGGGACCGTCGGGGTGGCGGCCGAGGCGTAGGCCGGGAGGACCGGGACTCCCAGGCGGTCGGCGAGGAGGCGGGCCGTGTGGCCGGTGTCGAGGGCCGCGTCGGGGTCGCGGGAGCCCGCGGCGGCCAGGACGACGGCGCTCTCCCTGCGCTCCGCCTCGGTCATGGTCGTGGGCCAGCCCGCCTCGACCAGGCGTGTGTACAGGGTCTCCACCAGGAGGGGGTGCGGGCCCAGCGGGGCGGCCACCTGGGTGCGGGCGCGGGCCGCGGCGGCCATGTCGGGGATGTCCTGTTTGATGTGGTAGCCGCGGCTGAGGAGGAGGGGGACGAGGATCGCCTCGCTGTCGCCGAGGGCGGCCAGCGTGTCCGGCAGCAGGGGCTCGTTCAGCTCGATGTGGCCGAGGTGGACGGGCAGGCCGGGGCGCAGCTCGCGGACGCGTTCGATGAGCGTGTGCACCGTGGCGAGGGTGCGCGGGTCGCGGCTGCCGTGCGCCACGAGGACGAGCGCGGGCCGCTCGGGGCGGGGCGTGCCGTCGCGCGAGACGAGGCTGAGCCGGCTGGCGAGCCGGGTGGTGATCCGGTTCATGATCTGCGCCGTACTGTCGAGGTGGACGCCACCGGACAGCGGGCTGCCGGGGCGGTGGTCGGACTCGTCGTGAAGCGGAAGCGACGCCGTCATGAACCGATCGTGGCGCTACGACGTTGCCGTGCCGTTGCGTGAGCGTCACGGGTTTTTTCCGCGGGTTCACCGTACGGTCCCCCAGCTGTGTGAGGCGGTCCGGCCTGCGGTTTCATCGGGTTGGCGTGAGACTGGTCACGCAACCCGAGCACCCGCGGCGGCGTCTTTTCCTGTCGCAGCCGACCGAGAGGGCGTCCCGACATGCGCATCCGCCGACCGCGTCTGCCGCGCACCCGTACCGGGCAGCGCCGGCTGGTGCAGGCGCTGATGGCCCTGTGCGTGCTCGCGCTGCTGCCGTCGGCCTGGATGCACGTCGCGACCGGCGACCGGCTGCGCAGCACGGCGGACGCGCCCCGCACCGACGTGGCCGTGGTCTTCGGTGCGGGCCTGTGGAACGGCGAGCCGTCCCCGTATCTCGCCCACCGCCTGGACGCGGCGGCCGAGCTGTACCGTGCGGGCCGGGTCGAGGTCGTTCTGGTGACCGGCGACAACAGCCGCGAGGACTACGACGAGCCGGACGCCATGCGCTCGTATCTGACCCGGCACGGCGTCCCGGACGCCCGGATCGTCAGCGACTACGCGGGCTTCGACACCTGGGACTCCTGTGTGCGCGCCAGGAAGATCTTCGGCGTCGAGGAGGCCGTGCTGATCAGCCAGGGCTTCCACATCCGGCGGGCGGTCGCGCTGTGCGAGGCGGCGGGGGTGACGTCGTACGGCGTCGAGGTGGACGAGCGGCACGACGGGACCTGGTACTACGGGGGCGTGCGGGAGATCGTCGCGGCGGGCAAGGCGGCCCTGGACGCCGTGTTCCGGCCGGATCCCCGGTTCCTCGGGCCGGCCGAACTGGGGGTGGAGCGGGCGCTCGCGGAGGCTCGGTGACCGGCTCCTCACGGCGCCCGCGCGGCGGCGGGGAGGTCGCCTTCCCGGCCATGTAACAAAGGGCCGTCACGGCACGTAACACGGCCGAAGCACGCTGAACGGCATGAACAGCACCTCGACGCCCACCCACTGCCCGTACTGCGCCCTGCAGTGCGGGATGAACCTGACGCCCTCGCCGGACGGGGGCGTCGAGGTGTCGGAGCGCGCCGACTTCCCGGTGAACCGGGGCGCGCTGTGCGGCAAGGGCCGTACGGCGCCGGCGGTGCTGTCATCGAGTGTCCGCCTCACTTCGCCGCTGGTGCGCGAGGGGGGTTCCCTGGTGCCCGCGACCTGGGCTCAGGCGCTGGACCGGATCGCCGACGGGCTGTCCTCGATCCGTTCCGCGCACGGGCCGGACGCGCTCGGCGTGTTCGGCGGGGGCGGGCTGACGAACGAGAAGGCGTACACGCTCGGCAAGTTCGCGCGGATCGTGCTCGGCACCTCGCAGATCGACTACAACGGGCGCTTCTGCATGTCGTCGGCCGCCGCGGCCGGCATGAAGGCGTTCGGGCTGGACCGCGGGCTGCCGTTCCCGCTGGAGGACATCCCGAAGACGGGGTGCGTGATCCTCGTCGGGTCCAACCCCGCGGAGACCATGCCGCCCGCGCTGCGCTACTTCACCGAGCTGAAGGAGAACGGCGGCACGCTGATCGTCGTAGACCCGCGCCGGACGAGGACCGCCGAGCAGGCCGACCTGCACCTCGCGCCGCGGCCGGGCACGGATCTCGCGCTGGCGCTGGGGCTGCTGCACCTGATCGTCGCCGAGGGCCGCACGGACGAGGAGTACATCCGGGAGCGCACGACCGGCTGGGAGGACGCGCGGGCCGCCGCGATGGCGCACTGGCCGGAGCAGGTGGAGCGGATCACCGGCGTGTCCGTTCCCGAACTGCGGGAAGCCGTACGGCTGTTCTGCACGCCGGAGAACGCGATGGTGCTCACCGCGCGCGGGCCGGAGCAGCAGTCCAAGGGCACGGACACGGTGGGCGCGTGGATCAACCTGTGCCTGGCGACCGGTCGCGCGGGCCGGCCCCTGTCCGGCTACGGCTGTCTGACCGGGCAGGGCAACGGGCAGGGCGGGCGTGAGCACGGCCAGAAGGCCGACCAGCTGCCCGGCTACCGCAAGCTGACCGACCCGGCGGCGCGACGGCACGTGGCCGAGGTGTGGGGCGTCGCCCCGGACTCGCTTCCGGGGCCGGGGCGCAGCGCGTACGAGCTGCTGGACGCGCTGGGTACGGACATCCGGGCGCTGCTGCTGATGGGCTCCAACCCGGTGGTGTCGGCGCCGCGCGCCGCCCACGTGGAGCAGCGGATCAAGTCCCTTGACTTCCTTGCCGTGTGCGATGTCGTGCTGTCGGAGACGGCCACCCTCGCGGACGTCGTCCTGCCGGTGACGCAGTGGGCGGAGGAGACCGGCACGACGACCAACCTCGAGGGCCGGGTGCTGCTGCGGCGCCGGGCGATCACCCCGCCGGAAGGCGTCCGCAGCGACCTGGAGGTCATGCACGAACTGGCCGCCCGGCTCGGGGTGGAGAAGGGCTTCCCGACCGACCCCGAGGAGGTCTTCGAGGAGCTGCGCCGGGCCAGCGCGGGCGGGCCCGCGGACTATTCCGGGATCACGTATCGCAGGCTTGCGGAGGAGAACGGGGTGTTCTGGCCGTGTCCGGCGGTTCCCGACGGGGCGGAGGACCGCGCGGGCGCGGCGCCGGTCTCCGGCGGGGACGGCACGCCCGCGGTGGCACCGGTCTCCGGCGGAGACGGCACGCTCGCTGTGGCGCCGGACGACGGCGAGGACGCGGCGCTGGACGTGCTGCCCGACGATCCGGCCGCACAGGACGGCACCGGCGCTGAGGTCCACCCCGGCACTCCTCGCCTCTTCCTCGACCGGTTCGCCACGGAGGACGGGCGGGCCCGGTTCGCGCCCGTCTCGCACCGGGCGGTCGCCGAGGAACCCGACGCCGAGTACCCCGTGCTGCTGACGACCGGGCGGGTCGTGGCGCAGTACCAGTCCGGCGCCCAGACCCGGCGGGTCGACGAGCTGAACGCCGCCGCACCCGGCCCGTTCGTGGAGCTGCATCCGCGGCTGGCGGAGCGGCTGGGCGCGGCCGAGGGCGACCCGGTGGCGGTCGTGTCCCGGCGGGGCCGGGCGGTGGCGCCGGCGCGGATCACCGCGTCCATCCGGCCGGACACCGTTTTCATGCCGTTCCACTGGCCGGGCGAGGGCCGCGCCAACACGCTCACCAACCCTGCGCTGGACCCGACCTCGCGGATGCCGGAGTTCAAGGCGTGCGCGGTGCGGGTGGAGGCCGTGAAGGCGTAGCGGCGTACGCTCACCGTCTGTTCAACGGGCCCACCGCGCACTGCGGGGGCCCGTCGGCCGATCACCGGGAAAATCCTGCCAGTTCACCGGCGCCGTGCCCGCCAGTCGCCGCCCTCGACGATCTTGCCGCGGGCCCGTAGCCGGGCGGCGACGGCGGGTGCGGCGACGTACACCCACGCGCGGACCGCCGCCCCGTCGGTATCCCGGACGACCTCGCGTTCGACCCGCTCGTAGAGGCTGCGCGGGTCGCCCGGCACGTACTCCTCCAACCGGTCGAGGGCGGTGAGGAGTTCGTCGTAGGCCTCGGGCCGCGCGGTGACCAGTTCGCCGCTCACCACTCCTCCCGGCTCCTCCACGGCGTACGGATAGCCCGGGCCGTCGTACAGCACCGCGCCGGTGAGGCGGCCGGGTTCCTCGGCGTTCGTACGGCCGCGCAGGAAGAGGTCGTGGTTGGGCTCGCCGGGGCGGAGGGTGCCGTAGACGAAGAACGGGAGTCTCACTCTTTCCACCTGCACGAGAGCGCTACCGAAGCCTTGCAGGAACGATTCTCACCCCTCACACGGCCTCCTGTAATTGCTCTGGACACGACATGTCATGACCTCTTAAATCTCGGTCAAGATCAGCGCCGCCCCCCACTCAGGCGCCTTTTCAAGGAGACCGATGAGCCGGATACGGCATGTCCGACGTTCCCGTGCTGCCACCGCCGGTGTGGCCGCAACCGCCGCCATCCTGCTCGCCGCGGCACTCTCCCCCGGCGCCGGCGCAGCCGACCGGCCGACCCGCGCCACAGCGATCGAGAACGGGGCGCGGGCCCTCGCCGACCACGCGGCGAGCCTGGGTCTCACCGCCGCCCAGGACACCGAGGTCCGGGACGTCGTCATCGACCAGGACGGCACCCAGCATGTGCGCTACGACCGTACCTACCGTCAACTCCCGGTCCTGGGCGGCGACTTCGTCATCCACCTGGCACCGGACGGCACCTACCGCGGCGCCGACCGCGCGACCCGCACCCCCCTCTCCCTGACCGGCATCACCCCCGTCCTGTCCGCCCCGAAGGCGGCCGACCGCGCGGCGAACGCCCTGCGCGCCACGCACCTCGGCGAGACGCTGAAGCGGCTGACGGCCAAGCCGGAGCTGGTCGTCGACGCCCTGCACGGCGCACCGAAGCTGGCGTGGCGCACGAACGCGGTGGCACTGGACGCGCAGGGCAACCCGGTCGCCCGCACGGTACTGACGGACGCCCGCACCGGCGCGCAGATCGACGCCTGGGACACGCTGGAGTCGGCCACGGGCGACGGGCGTTCGCTGTACGGCGGGACGGTGCCGCTGTCGACGACGTCGACGGGATCGGCGTACGAACTGAAGGACCCGACGCGCGGCAACACGTACACCGGCGATGCGGCCGGCCAGGTGGACCTGTGCCTGCTCGGCACCCTCTGTCTGACCCGCGCCCCCGCCACGGTCTTCACGGACGCGGACAACCACTGGGGCGACGGCACGACGACCGACCGCGCCTCGGCCGCCGTGGACGCGCAGTACGGCACGGACGTGACCTGGGACTACTTCAAGAACGTGCACGGCCGCAACGGCATCGCGGGCGACGGCAAGGGCTCGTACAACCGCGTGCACTACGGCACCCGTTACAACAACGCCTTCTGGGACGACACCTGCTTCTGCATGACGTACGGCGACGGTGACGGGACGCAGATGGGGCCGCTGGTCTCCCTGGACGTCGCCGGCCACGAGATGTCCCACGGCGTGACCTCGAAGACGGCCGCGCTGACGTACTCCGGCGAGTCCGGCGGGCTGAACGAGGCGACGTCCGACGTCTTCGGCACGCTGGTGGAGTTCCACGCCGACAACGCGAAGGACGCGGGCGACTGGCTGATCGGCGAGAAGATCGTCCGGTCGGGCTTCGGCCGGTCGGCGCTGCGGTACATGGACAAGCCGTCCAAGGACGGTGTCTCCGTGGACTGCTGGAGCAGCTCAGCGGCCGACCTGGACGTCCACTACAACTCCGGCATCGGCAACCACTTCGCGTACCTCCTGGCGGAGGGCAGCGGCGCCAAGACCATCAACGGCGTCGCCCACAACTCCCCCACCTGCGACGGCTCGACGGTCACGGGTATCGGGCGTGCGGCGCTGGGCGCGATCTGGTACCGGGCGCTGACGGTCTACATGACGTCGTCGACGGACTACGCGGGGGCGCGGACGGCGACGTTGAACGCGGCGCGGGATCTTTACGGTGCGGGGAGTACGGAGCACGACGCGGTGGCGGCGGCCTGGAGTGCGGTGAACGTGGGCTGATCCGAGCATGCGTTTGGCCGGCCGCCTCGGAGAGCTCCGGGGCGGCTGGTTTCATCCGGGCACGGGATTCACACCACGGAGATCAGTCTGACCACGGTCACGGTCAGTACGGACTCCGAAAC
Source organism: Streptomyces sp. NPDC059866 (assembly GCF_042731325.1). NCBI lineage: Bacteria > Bacillati > Actinomycetota > Actinomycetes > Kitasatosporales > Streptomycetaceae > Streptomyces > Streptomyces sp. NPDC059866. The sequence continues at coordinate 357,609 of NZ_JBHWJT010000007.1, forward strand.
GTAGTAGAGCACGACGGCGCCGAGGACAGTGGCCTCACGCCGGCCGCGCAGACAGCCGTGCAGACAGCCGTGCAGGACGGCGTTCCCGCCGAGCTCGGAGACCAACAAGGCGGTGTCCGGGACGAGTTCGGGGTGGCCCCATTTCGCGAGGAGGCAGTGGGCACGGCGGCGGGCGAGGGTGACGCTCTTGGGGAGCGGGGTGCAGTCGAGGCGGTCGTGGTGGGGGGACCTGGGGTTCGTCGGGGTCTTTGGGGACGGCCATGGGGCGCGCCTCCGGGCAGGGGTGGGCAGCGCCGTGAACTCAACTGGCGCCGCACTGTGAGCCGTGCCTGCCTTCGACTACCGCAAGTCCAGCTCCAGCGACGACAAGGACGAGTGCGTCGAGGTCGCCACCAACATCCCCACGACCATCGCGATACGCGACTCCAAGAACCCCAGCGGCCCATCCCTGCACGTCACCCCCACCACATGGGCGGCCTTTCAGATCTCCCTGCTGAAGGGCAGGTTCACCAGCTTCTGAACGTGAACTGGTGAGGTCGGACATCGTGATCAAACAACTCCTCGGCCACGCCCACACCGGCGTCACCGCCACCGTCTACGCCCACGTCAGGCTCCGTCTCCAGCGAGACGCCATCGACGCCCTCGGCACCGCGCTCGTCAGCCGTGGCTGGGCGTGGGTCGTCCCCGGGCTCGGCCGTCGCACGTCATCGGCGACAAGGGCAACAGCTCGAAGGCGATCCGCACCTGGCTGCGGCGCCGGAATATCGCCCACACCATTCCCGAGCGCGCGGACCAGATCGCCGACCGGCTCAAGCGCGGCCGGTCCGGTGGCCGCCCACCGGCCTTCGACAAGCAGCTTTACAAGCGTCGCAACGTCGTCGAACGATGCTTCAACAGGCTGAAGCAGTGGCGCGGCATCGGTGAGGTCGACTCGGGGCGCCCTGCCGATGTCTCCATCGGTGGGTTTACCCGAGCCGCCTCCCGAACCCGGCGTGCCCGTCTCCGAGCACCGGGCTCTCCGCAAATCCCGTTTCGGGGTGTTCAGTTCTTCATGCCGCAGTGGGCCACGGGGTCGGGATGAGTGTTCCCCGGTATCGGTATCTAGTCGTGCTTGCCTTTGCCGGGTTAAACAGTTCCGCTTTCTCCGTGGCAGGCCACCAGCCACCACCGTAGTAGCGTCGGCGGAGCTGCTTCCAGGTGATCCCGGGATGCTTGCGCCGGATCCACCGTGTCACCCTCATCCACGTGTAGTGGCTGAGGTAACAGAAAGCGACGTTCGACACCCCGGGACGGAAGTACGCGCACCATCCCCGCAACACCTGGTTCAGCCGGTGGAGCAAGGACTCCAGCGACAGGCCGATGTTCTGCCGTCCGGTCAGTTCCTTCACCTTGCCCGTCGCGGAACGCACTGATTTCCGTGCCGGACAGGTGTAGATGTACTGGCGGTCAGTGCCCAGTTTCCGGTGACGCTGGATGCGCCACCCGAGGAAATCAAGGCCCTCGTCGATGTGCGTGATCTTTGTCTTCTCCACCGACAGGCGAAGGCCCATCGGCTTCAACGCCTCCGCGACCTCTTCGCGTAATTCCTCGGCGTGCTCACGGCGCCCGAAGACAAGCACGAGGAAGTCATCCGCATACCGGACCAACCGGTAGTTGGGCAATCCCCGGCGTCGTCTCCTGCGCCGATCCTCGGAGGTGCTATCTGATCCTCCGGGGGCCTGGGCGATGTGCTCGTCCAGGACCGAGAGCGCGATGTTGGCCAGCAGCGGCGACAG